>CAZWHE010000074.1:0-18045 GCA_964633825.1 uncultured Phycisphaerales bacterium
ATCATAGTCATCATCGGCGTCGTCCTCGTCGTCTTCTTCGTCATCATCGTCTTCGTCTTCGTCGTCATCGTCGTCATCGCAGCGAAGAATGTTCATCTCCTTGCGTAGGAATTTTCCCTCTGCCGTCACCAAGAGCTCGATTTCCCAGCCTTCGGAAATCCATTCCGCCTCGTAGACCTTGCCCATGCTGCAAGTAATCTCGTCGATCTCCTTGACCTGGCTTCTCCCCGCTTCCCGCATGATGGCTTTTCTGACAGCAACGGGAACCTGATTGAAGCTCACTTCTCTCTCACGGCATTCACCCTCATCGTCATCATCACACTCGTCGTCTTCGTCATCCCCATCCTCGTCGTCATCCGCTCCCTCGTCGTCATCATCGGCTTCATCGTCCTCATCGGCCAGCTCGATCGTCTTGCTCACGAGCTTGCAGACATAAACGACTTCGACCTCCACCTCTCTGTCGCCCACGAGCCACTCGGCTTCGTAGATCTGCCAGCAACCGCGGTTGGTCACTTCCACTTCCTTGACTTCGTTGTTTCCGGCTTCTTTGAGAATGACTCCCCTCACCTGATCCGGAACCTCTGCAAGGGTGATTTCCTTTTCTTCTCCTTCCGACCGGTCGCTTGCCATGCTTTCACAAGCCCACGTGGGGACAAGCAAGACTCCGGCCGCACCAATGACAAGAACTACAGGAATAAGAAAAATTAATCTCTGCTTCATAGCTTGCCTCCTTCAAAAACAGGCTGCCAATGTTCTCGGACCTTGGAAAACAATCTTACGACTTTCACACAGCAGACAAAATGAACAATCAAAGATGACGGCAAGATGATAATCGCCCCGGCGGATAAATTTTTTTTACCTACAGTCTCCCCGCCTGAAACGCCGAAAGAGTTCCTGTAAGAGTTTTTTTTCGATGTTTTTCGAGGAAAAATATCCATGTGCACATGCCCACACTGCGGAACAAAATGCACCAACGAAGAGAGCGGATCGCTTCCCACCACCTGCCCTTCTTGCGGCGCTGATCTTTATACTGAAGAAGTCGAATACCAAGATCTTCTCAGGGGCGGCTCGACCGATAATAATTAACCTCTCTTCGCCGCTCAATCGCTGCCAAGAAGTAGTTGTCAGGCGCCCGTTCTGACCGCATCCTATGGAACCATGAAAAAGGAACACGGCATCGCTCGGGAAAGACCCGGCGCAGGAAGCGAAATCGGCGCAGGAAGCGAAATCGGCGCTGGAAGCGAAATCGGCGCAGGAAGCGAAATCGGCGCAGGAAGCGAAGTCGGCGCTGGAAGCGTCTGGCCGTGGATCATTCCCCTCGCGGCGGCCGGCTTTCTTCTCCGTCTCGGCGTCGCGCTTTCGGGCGGGCTCTGGCTCGATGAGTTCCAAACCTGGTGGATCTGTACGGGAGAAGGATTCCTTTCCGTGTTGGAGCGCTGCTCCGCACAGATGACACAGTTTCCGCTCTTTTATCTCCTCAACAGGGCAAGCATCGACGTACTGGGCTCCTCGGAATTGTCGATGCGGCTCATTTCCCTCCTCTGCGGCGCCGCCTCCATCGGCGCGATCTTTTTTCTGGCACGCCGGCTCTTCGATATGCGCGTCGCCGTGACGGCGGCGGCCATGATCGCCGTGGCTTCGGTGCAGGTGAACTTCAGTGCATGGAGCCGGCCTTACAGCCCGGCTGTTTTCCTCGGCCTCTGCTCCATGATCGCTTACCTCCGGTGGATCGAGAAGCCGTCGTTGCGGCGTCTCCTTCTCTATTTTGTTGTCTCCCTCCTTCTCGGCTACACCCATCTGCTCGCCTTTCCCGTCTTCCTCGTCCAGGCGCTCCATCTCGCAATCGCCATAAGAAACAGGGCGCTGCTCATTCGTATCTCGGGTGCGCTGGCCGCGGTCGGCCTCCTCATGCTTCCCCTGGCCGGTCAGGTCCTGGCTCTCGGAGAAAGCAGCGGTTCGTTCAGTTACAAGGGTTTTTCTCTGCCGGCTTGCGCCGGAATCGTCGAGCATTATCTCGAAGCCGACATTCACCTCATCGTCATCCCTCTCCTTTTCCTGTTCGGAAGGGCGGGGCTCTTCGGATCGCGGAGTGCGCGAATCCCGTGGAACAGGGCGGCGCGAAACCGCCCCGCACCGTGGCTGCTCCTCTTCATCTGGATCGCCGCCACTCTGGGGCTTCCCCTTCTCGTCTATCTCTTTTCGGGAGCATCCGTCTTTTCCGATCCCCGCTACTTCATGATTCTCTCCGTCCCGGTCTGCCTCATTCTTGCCCGGCTTGCCGTTCTCGCGGCGTCACCCGCCGGAGGCAGGACATGGCTCCTGCCCCTCCTCTATGGAATCCTCTACCTCTTTCTGGCGCGCGCGCCCGACACGGGCGGGGCGGGCGGCTTCCACATTCCCCTGCCGGCTGAAATAAAGGAAGGTCTCGGACACTGCAGCATCCACGACCTCCTCCGCCCCGATCCCAACGAGGACTGGCGCGGGGCCGTCGAGGATCTCAACCTCCATGCAAAGGACGGCGAGTCGGTTTATCTTTTCACGGGATACGTGGAATCCAACTTCGAGCGCTTCGCCGGCGATCCCGTGCTGAGCAAATACCTCGAAGGCCCGCTGAGCCCCTTCTACCTGAAAAAGAAGCTCCGCGTTCACATCCTCCCGGCAGACCCCTTCGATCCTTCCCATCAAGTCAGCTGGAAAAAAGCGCTGCTCAACGAGAAAGGACGGTTCTGGATGCTGGGCCGCAACTGGCCCGGATTCAGGAAGGAAGTCGAATGGATCAGGTCCGCCCGCCCGAAACAGTGGCGCGTCGCCCCCCTCGAAGGGCGGCGAAAAGGATACACGGGCGGCTTGATACTCTTCAAAGGGAACCGGAAGGGGGACACCGTGCGCGATCACCCGTAGGCGGATTTCCTTCACACAAAAAACAAAGAGGATTTCTTGAGAATCCTGCCCGGGTCACGGGCCGGAGCGTCCGGCAAGCGCTACGCGCTTGCTAAGCGCACCCCCCTTCAAGCGAGGCTTTGGGAGCGTGGGGGGTAAGCAAAGGACCTCCGAGCCCCCTTGTGGCCCGGGAGAATCGTTGTTGATCCTCTTTGTTTTTTGTGTGAAGGAAATCCGCCTACGGGTGATCGCGCACGGTGTCCCCCTTCCGGCGGTAAATGTGGAAGAGCGGGGGGATGCCGCTCGGGGTGAATGAATCCTTTTCTTTCCAGCAGACATTTCCATCGAGCTCAATGAAGACGAGGTCTTCTTCGACGTAATCTTTGCCGAGAATCGCCTCGATGCGTGAATTGATGCTCATCAGCTTGGCCGTGCTCGGGCCGCCCGTGATGAACGACGTGGGACAGTAGACGCGGATGATCTTGGCCGGGGGGTTCGCGGCGATCTCGCGGAAGAGCTCGTCGCACATGGCGTCGGAACGGCTGACCGCCGCGGTGAGGGGGTAGAAAATCGTGTACCGCGTGGCGCTCCTTCTGCGCGCGTAAAAGAGGATCTCGGGCTCGGAACCGACAACGAGAATCCGGTCCCCGGGATCGGTGGTGGCGCGAACAAACTCGCCCACCTCTGCAGCGGCGGCAAAAGGAGGAGGGCCGTAGACCTTGTAGAGCTCGAAAGAACGCTTCTCGATCGGCATGCTCAGCGAATCGACGCGCGCCGCCGCCATGGGAAGGAGCACGGCAACGACCATGAGATACGAAACAGCTTGTCCCCAGCCGGGCAGCCTGACAAAGAGCGCCGGAATCATGCCGAAGAGGAGAGCCGCTGCCGCAGCGAGTGGCGGCAGAAGCTGAAGAAAATAGTGGCCGAAAGTATACGGCCCGAGAGCCGTGCCGAAGAGCGAGCCCGTAAACCAGAGGAGGCAGAACCAGAGCGCCCCATGCCGCCGGCTCTCCTTCTTCGTCAGAAAAAACAGAAAGGAGACGACCAGGCACGCCCAGAGCACGCCGTCGCTCAGAAGAAAGCGGTCGGCCAAGACGCGAAAAACCTGCTTCCACTTCCACGCGCCGAAAGGGGAACCGACGTAATCGAGGTTGTGGGCGAACGCCGCTTCGGTAAACTCGCCGAGAGCGCCCGCCCCGCCGAACCAGACCAGCACGGGAAGAACAAAAACAGCAGCGCCCGCGCCGCCGAAGAGAAGGGGCTTGACGTGAGACCATACGGGGCTCTTTTTTCGCCAGAGGAGCCATGCCGCAAAGAGGCCGGGACCGAGGAAGCTGAAAAGAGCGACCTGCTTGGTCAGGAAAGCAGCGGCGAAAAAGAGACCGGCCAGGAACCAGTGAAGCGGTTTCTCGTCTTCCGCGCCTTTCAAGAGAAAAAGCACGCCGAAAACGAGCGGGGCGAGCATGAAGATCTCCGTGTTCGCAGCGGAGCCGAAATAACCGGTTCCGGCGGCTGCAAGCATGAAGACAAGGGCCCCGAACCACCCCGCGCCCCTCCCTGCCGGGCCGGCCGATAGAGCGAGAGAAGGAGACGAGGCCAGCCTGGCACACAAACAGTAGAGGCCGAAGGCGGTCAGTGCCGAGGCCAGGGCCATGACAAGGTGAATGCCTTCCTTCGTCTCTCCGAAAAGCCCGAACCCGGCCAGGTACCAGAAAAAGACGACGGGCGGTTTCTGACAGAAGGAATCCCTGTAGGGCACGCCGCCCGATGTGATGAGCTGAGCGGCATAAGCATACTCCCCTTCATCCCGTTCGAGGGGCATGGCGAGATCGGGCAGGCGGATCAGGACGGTCACAATGATCAAAAGAGCCAGGATCGAAATCCTGTACAGAAGGCCGTTCCGTTCCGGGCGATCCGATTGTGAGGTTTTATTCGAAAGCATATCGACAACGACTATAGCACACCCTCTCCGGCTGAATATCACGGAATAGCGCCCGTTGATTTGAAATTAATTTATGTTATAGATTTTTTTTACATCAAAACCCGTTGACGCCTCGGCACTTTTTTTGCCCTTCAAGCCGCAACCCGGCAGCGCTATATTTATATAATATATTGGTTTCATTCAGGTTGAACGGATATTTTCAACGCCGTCATCTTCTTTCCCGGCAGAACGCAATCAATTCACTCATTCCAATCCATAGGAAAGAATGGAATTACACCAAATAATGAACAGAATCTATGCTATTATGAAGACCGCTTTTCAAGCAAAGGCGCTTTTCAAGCAAAGGAATGGTCTTTTCAACCAATAAGCAAAATATCTGAATAATCTCAAACCCTCAAAATTTAACTAAATTCTCTATATGTAAACAGGAGGTCTCAATCCATGGCAAAAACAAATCACTACCTTTTCCTTCTTTCCGCTCTTGCCGCATTGCTCATCTGTGCGGGCGATGCCGGCGCGCAGAGCACAAGCCCCTTCGGCGGACCCGATCCGGCAGGGCTCGACATGCAGATCCTGCCTAAAAACCTCCAGAAAGCGGGTGCAACGACACGAGTCAAAGTGAGGGACCATGTGGCCCTCGTCTGGAGAGAGGCCGATTCAGCCAATCCCAGCATGTTCCTGGCTTCGGCCTATTCACCCATTACGGGAACATGGAATCAGCCCTATCTTCTCCAGCCCACTCACGCGGTATTCGGCACGGCGAGAGGTTCCGCCGCTGTGGTCGGCAACAGCAAGAACGCACACGTCTTTTCGGCCACCACCGGGGGATGGTCGGTAATGGATTTCAACCAGATCGACGGATGGGCCATGGGCGGCAAGACAGTCATCATCTGGGAGGACGGCGCCAAAGCGACGGGTTACAGCGCAGACATGGACTCAATGAATTCGCAGACCCTTCTCGGAACGGGGTACCAGGGAGCGATCGCCACGCAGGGCGGCGCGCTCACGGGATTGATCTTCAACAGCGACGATGCCTACGGATACAGCGCGCTGACCAACAGCTGGGGGCATCAGAGCCTCACAGGAACTCCCCAGGGGCACTCGGCGGGAAAATCTGTTCTCCTCGTTTGGGACAACAACAACAACGGCTACGGTTACTCCACCGCTTTTTCCGGGTGGACATCCACCAACATCTCCGGTCCCCCGATCACGGGCGTCGCCGGAGACAGGCTCTGCGTGATCTACAACACGCGGGGCGCCAGCGCCTTCGACGGTTTCACCGGGATCTGGTATCCCAGTCCGTCCTTCCTCCAGTACTATGCCCCCGTCATCAAGACGGGCGATAACGTGGCGCTTCTGATCGCCAACGACGGCGCCTGGGCATTCGACCACAAGCTGGCGGCATGGTTCGACACGGGCATCGTGCCCGGCAACCAGTACCTCTACCAGTCGAGGGTCAAGGGCAACTGCATCCTCATGTGGAACAGCACCGAGGCCTGGGGCTACCACAAGGAAAACAACGCCGCCGGCCAGATGATCGCCCTCGACGGAACACCGGCCCACGGCTTCTGCGCAGCCGGGTGCGTCGTTTTCAACGATAACAATGCTTATGGTCTCGGCAAAAACGCGGCCAGCACCTGGGTTTCTCAAAGCCTCAACCCGGCCGAGAACCACCACGGAAGAATGAGGGGAAAGATGTGCGTCGTCTGGAGCGATTCCGAAGCATTCGTCTTCAACACGGATACGGACAGCTGGACCGAAATCGTTGTCACAGATCCTCCCATTCTCGGAGGAACGGCGGCCCGCGAGCACGCCGTTGTCTGGACGGCCGGAAAAGGCTACGCATACGACCTCGCCACCGGCTCCACGACGGAACAGACCTTCGCCGGAACGGCGCAGAACGGCGGCGGCGGCCAGAATTCCTCGGGCGTCATCGACGACACGGACACGGTTTATATGTTCTCGGGGACCACCCTGTTGTGGTCATCGCAGCAGCTTGACCAGGCATACGTAAAATTCGACGGCGGCGGCGACGAAGACCTGATCGTCACACCGACCACGGCCTATGCGTTCAGTTCCCATTTGGGGCTCTGGTCGTCCATGCCTCTCAACGGGAATTACATCAGAGCCGCGGCCGGGATCTCGCCCGCTCTCGTCGTCACCAACCTGGCGATTTGGGCCCACGGCGCCTATTCGAACACCTGGTCGGAGCTCATTCCCTGATCACTGATACACGAAACCGACAAAAAAGAAGGGCCGCCTGCATGGCGGCCCTTCTTTTTATTCCGCTTTATTTTGCGGCCGTATAATCAGCCGGATTTACTTGGCAAACGAGATCGACTTGACGATCCTTTCGAATGCCGTGATGTCCCTCTCTTCGTCCCTGATTCTCATCTTGAGAACGTAGCACGTATCCTGGTCGAGAAGGGCCAGCACGCGGTCCACCTTCCCCTTTTTCTCCACCATGTAGATGCATCCTTCCCGGCCGCCGACCTTCCTCGGAAGCTCCAGGGTGATCTCTCCGCCGCTAGCGGTCAATTCCTTCTTGAGCGATTCGATGGTGAACGCGAAGGAAGCCGGAAGCGCCTTGAGCCTGGCGTCGCTCCCTTCGTCCGTTTCCATTTCCACGAGGGTGAAATCGGGACCTGAAAAATCCCTGTCATAGTCATCGAACTCGTAGCCGTCGGGCGCCGCGACGCTGATTCCGTATAGCGTGTTGGTGTAGACGTTGCCGTCGATGGCATAGTCCTTGAAGCTCTCGCCCACCTTGACGACCTTGTCGCCCCGGCGAAACTCGAGGATCGTGATCTCCAGGTTGCCCAGCCCCTGCACGGCGGCGGCGAAAGATTCTCCCATCCCTCCCTTGTTGAGGGACGACGTGGTGAAGGTGATGTGCGTCGGGTCGACGCGCCCGATCCCCATCACGCCGTCGATGGCGTACCACTCGCCGTTGATCGAGACCTCGGCCCACATGTGGCCGCCGAAGATCCCGCCGAGATACATGTACCCCATGGCAACCCGGGCCGGAATGCCCGCCGCGCGGCAGAGCGCAGCGAGAAGCACGCCATGCTCCGAACAATCGCCGCACCTGTCCTCGAAAACCTCGGCCGCGCTGGCGAAGCCGGTGCCGAAGTTTTTGTCGGCAATATATTCGAAAACGAAATGCTCGAGCAGGCAGGCGGCTTTCCAGGCATCGGTCTCGCCCCCCACGACATCGAGGGCCTTCTCCCTCAAACCGGGATGATCGCACTGGAGAAAGGCGTTGGATTCGAGGTATTCGCTCAGCTCGGCGGGCGGGTTCGTCATGGGACGCTTCTGAAAAGCGGCCGGAACCTTGGCCTCGATGAGGACCCGGGCCGTCTCGCCGTCGCTCTCCAACACGGTCTGCCGGGAATCGGCCAGGTTCTTGGGAAGCCCCACGTCGGTGTCTTTCACCTTGAACTCGTAGAGAATGGAATCGAGGCGGTAGGGATTGGGAAGGTTGACGTTGGCCCGCGCCATCGTCTCGATGATCATGTCGGCCTTGATCTCGGCGCCTCCCGACTGCTTGGCCCTCTTCTCGGTTGTGCGGTACGTCTCCATGGTGATACCCATCATGTTGACCGCTGTTTTGATAATATCGTAGTTCTCGTCGCACCACTCGTTCGACTTGATGCCGGGCATGATGTCGTTCGTCGCAACGGAACGGAGGAGCGTCGCTTTCTCACCATCGAGCAGGTCCACGGCCTCCTTGCCCTTGACCTCGACCGTAACGGTCATCGTCTTCATCATGTCGAAGGAGAAGGTCTTGACCGAGAACTTCGTTCCCGGCTCGGAGCCCTTCTCTTTCCGTATGCGCCAGATCGCCATGGGACCGAGTTGGTCCCCGCTCCAGGGGATGGTGCTTTCGTGAGGCGTTCCCAGAGTGGTCACGGTGAGAAGCGCTTCTTCCCCCTTTGTCTCAAGATCGTAGAGAGTCTCCTGACCCGACATGAGCGCCCTTTGATGCATTTTGATGATATTCCCGCTCTCCCCCTCGAGGCTCCACATCTCTGTCTCGATGAGGATTTCCTGGCCGAAACGCTTCATCTCCATGTGCGAAGCGACTTCTGTCCTGAAAAGGACGGTTCCATCCTTGTCAATGGACAACACCTTCTCGTGCACCCAACCGGTCGGGTCGCCCGCCATCTTCAGCAGCGACCAGTTGTCGTGGATGACCTCTTCCCCGCCGCCGGCATAAGCCGTGAGGGTCAAAAGGAAAAGCAAGCCTCCCATGAGACAACAAAGCCGGCTCATTCTTCCGAGTTTCATTCTCATTCTCCTTTAACAAACGGATTCAAATATTTATCCCCCGCCCCTTCTGGCCGTTGCCATGATCTCGATGGAAACGTCCTTGGGAAGCCGGGCCACCTGCACGGCCGCCCGTGCGGGAAAGTTCTTCTTGAAATACTCGGAGTAGATGTCGTTGACCACCCCGTAGTGATTCAGGTCTTTCAGAAAGACCTGAACCTGAACAACATTTGCAAAATCCATGCCGGCCGCTCGGAGCACGGCCCCCATGTTGTCGAGAACCTGCCGGGTTTCCCTTTCGATACCGCCCCTGACCAGCTTTCCCGTGGCCGGGTCGATGGCGATCTGCCCGCTCAGGTAGAGAGTGTCGCCCGCGAGAACGGCCTGGCTGTACGGACCGATCGCGGCCGGCGCCTGGGGAGTGGATATGATTCTCACCTCGCCGGCCGGCCCGGAATCGCCCCCGGACCCCGCCGCGCATGAGGAGAGACATAAAACCAGAACGGCCGGAACAACGATAGAGATGATCCATATCTTCATTGTTTTCTCCTCACCCGCACGGCGGCATTGCTTTCGAACTCTTTACGGCAGGCTATTGATAGCACATTATTCCTGCTAATATGTAAAGCCGTATTTGGAGCAGCCCGACTCTATTCGCCGCCCGAGGAAACGGTATGGTTCGAGGTCATGGCCATGGGATCCGGTCCGGCAGAACGGGCAGTCTCGGCACATTCGGCGGTGTTTTCACACCGAGCATCCTCACGATTCTGGGCATCATCCTCTTCATGCGGCTCGGATACGTCGTGGGAAGCGCCGGTCTGCGCCGGGCGCTCGTCATCATCGCCCTGGCCAACGTCATCTCCGTTCTGACTACATTCTCCCTTTCCGCCATCGCCACCAACCTCAAGGTCAAGGGGGGCGGTGATTATTACCTGATCTCGCGAACCCTGGGCGTCGAGTTCGGCGGTGCGATCGGCATCGTCCTCTTTCTCGCCCAATCCGTTTCCATCGCTTTCTACTGCATCGGTTTCGGCGAGATCACGGCGGCAAGCCTGGCCGGCGCGAATCCCTATCTGCCCCGGATCATCGCGGCCGGCGCCGCGGCTTTTCTCTTTGTCTTTGCGTGGCTCGGCGCGGAATGGGCCACGAAACTCCAGTACCTGGTCATGGCCGTCCTGGCCGCCTCCCTCGTCTCCTTCTTTGCGGGCGGCATCTCGCATTTCGACGGATCCACCCTGGCCCGCAACTGGAGCGCCGATCCGGGCGGGGAGGGATTCTGGCTTCTCTTCGCCATCTTCTTTCCCGCAGTCACGGGATTCACCCAGGGTGTCAGCATGTCGGGCGATCTCAAGGACTCGGGGAGAAGCCTGCCGCTTGGAACCTTCCTCGCCGTGGGGGTCTCGGTTCTCGTTTACTTCGGCGCCGCCGTCGTGCTCGCCGCCGGATTGCCCTTCGAAAGCCTCCGCACCGATTACGGGGCCATGAACCGGCTCGCCCTATTCGGCCCGCTGGTCACGGCCGGCGTGGTTGCCGCCACACTCTCTTCCGCCATGGCCTCTTTCCTGGGCGCGCCGCGCATTCTCCAGTCCCTGGCGCGCGACCGGGTCTTTCCCCTTCTCTCCCCTTTTTCCAAGGGCTCGGGTCCCTCGCAGAATCCCCGGCGCGGCGTTCTTCTCTCCGCCGCCATCGCCTTCGTGACGATCGGGCTCGGAAATCTCAACCTTGTCGCGCCCGTGGTTTCCATGTTTTTCCTGATCTCCTACGGTCTCCTCAACTATGCCACGTTCTACGAAGCGAGAGCGGCCAGCCCCTCGTTCCGGCCGCGGTTCCGATGGTTCGACCTTCGGCTGAGCCTCTTGGGCGCGCTCATCTGTCTCGGCACGATGCTGGCCGTCAATCCATTCGCCGGACTCATGGCGATCGCGGTTCTCGTCGCCCTTCACCAGTACCTGATGCGCACGGCCGGCCCGGCGCGCTGGGCCGACAGCAAGCGGTCCTACCATTTCCAGCGCCTGCGCGAACACCTCTTCGCCATCGAAGCCGAAAGGGAGCACTCCCGCGACTGGCGCCCCCGGCTCCTCGTCTTCTCGAAGGAGCCTTCCCGCCGTGAGCAGCTCCTCCGCTTCTCGTCGTGGCTCGAAGGAGGGAGCGGCCTGACCACGGCCGTCCAGATCGTGGAAGGAAAAGGCGCAAAGATGGAAAAGCTCCGTGAAGAGGCCGCGGAGAGTCTCCGCAGCCAGATCGCCGACCTGGGTGTGGAGGCTTTCGGACTCGCTCTCTCGGCCCCCGATTTCCTCACCGGAGCCCGGCTGCTGATCCAGTCGCACGGAATCGGTCCGGTGCGCGCCAACACGATCGTGCTCAACTGGATCGAACAGCTCGAAGAAGCGCACAAGGAAGGGAGCGAAATCCGGTACGGGCGCCATCTCCAGACCGCGATCCGCCTCGGCTGCAACATCGTTGTTCTCGACTCGGACAAGGAGGAATGGAACGCCTTGATCGATCTGGCTCCCCGGGACCATCGGATCGACGTCTGGTGGTGGAACGACGACACGAGCCGCCTCATGCTCCTTCTCGCTTACCTCATGTCGCGAAGCGAGACCTGGAGCGAAGCGAAAATCCGCCTGCTCGCCCGGTCTTCCGGACAGGAGAAGGAAAAGGTCCGGGAAGATCTGGAAGAGATGCTCGAGGAAGCCCGGATCGATGCCGAACCGATCGTGCTCGACGAAATCGATCCCGCTGTCATGGAAGAATGGTCCGCCCGTGCCGCCCTCGTCTTTCTTCCCCTGCGTCTTAGAAAGAACCAGCCCGTCGATCCCTTCGGGAATCCGCCCGAGGATCTCTTCAAGCGCCTCCCCGTTGTGGCCATGACCCTGGCGGCCGGGGACATCCATCTCGACGAAGAGCCCGAGGATGGAGAAGCGGGAGAGAGAGCGGCCCTTCAAGACAGTGCTGCGCGCACCCTGGAAAAAGCGGAGAAAAGAGAGCGCGACGCCCGCCATGCGGCGGAAGCCGCCGAGAAGAAGCGGCGCAAATTCGAAACAACCGTCGCGTCGGGAGCCGATATGGACGAGCAGCTCGATGTCAAAGCCGAGGCCCTGGAAGCCCGGGACGAGGCCGAAAAAGCTGCCCGAAAAGCTGCCGAAGCCCGCGCCCGGGCCGAGGAAGCGGCGCGCGCCGCCCGGGAACCGGATCGGACCCGGCCCGGCAAAGGCAACGGGCACTGACCCCTTCCTTGTCCGGGGATCTCACACCTCTTCGGCTGCCCGTTCTTCAACGCCCCGGGCCGTCATGTCGTCCACGGCGGCCAGGACCCTGCTCACACACTCGGGGTTGTTATAAATGTGGGTCGACAGGCGGAACGCGTCGAGGCCGGCCTCCCTCACGAGGCGCACCCTGATCTTGTGCCTGTCGAAGAAGGCCCTGTGCGCGGCGTCGACCGGGACCAGGGCCCCGTCCCGCTTTCGCATCGTGAAGGTCGTGAGCGGGCTGGAGAGATCATCGTCCATTGCCGAGAGGAGGGTCACGCCCTTGATCCCGCTCAGCCCTTCCTTCAGCAGTCCGGCCAGGTAGTAGCCGCGCTCCTCGATCCTCTCCGGGCCGATGGCGTTCTCGAAATCGACGGCGTCGCCCACGCCGACCGCCTCGGGGAGGTTGCGCGTGCCGAAGTTCTCGAACTTCTTCGCCGTATCCAGCGTGTCCCACCCGCCCGAGACGATAGCGGGCCGGACGCGGGGGATGTGCTCCTTCTTCACATAGAGGAAGCCCGTGCCCATGGGCGAGAGGAGCCACTTGTGCGGGCTGTTGGCGTAGAAGTCGCATCCCAGGTCCTTCATGTCGAGCTTCATCCACCCGAGGGTCTGGGCGCCGTCGACGCAGACGAGGATTCTTTGACCGGGATCGCAGTTCCAGCCCCGGACCATGCTGCAGATCCTTTTCACGGGAAGGCGCATCCCCGTGGTGCAGGTCACGTGGCTCAGGCTGATGACGCGCGTCCGCCCCGTGATCGCTTTCTCGAAACAGCCGATGATCTCGTCCTCGCTCCGGGGCGGCAGGGGAAGGGCGACTTTGTTGATCTTCACGCCCTCTTCGGCCGCCTTCCTCTCCCAGCAGCAGAGCCCGCCCACGTGCTCGTTGTCGGTCGTCAGGATCTCGTCGCCCGGGTTCATGTCGAGGCCGGAGGCGATGATGTTCATTCCCTCCGTCGTGTTCCGAGTGAACGCGATCTCGCCCGGATCGGCGTTCACGAAGCGCGCCATCTTCTCCCGCACCTCTTCGAGCATGGCGTACATGCTCGTCCCGGCCGAGTGATAACAGTTGGGATCGCGGGCCGTCATGAGCATGCGGTCGAAAACGCCTTGGAGGAGAAAGCCCGGCATGGGCCCGAGCGTTCCGTTGTTGAGATGAGTGATCCCGGGGTCGAGGAGGAAACAGCGCCGCACGATGTCCCAGTATGCCTCGTCATCCGCTCCGCCCGTGCGCACGGCCCGGGCCAGGGCCTCGCCCTTCGTCTCCGCCGTCCCGCAGGACGTCGTCCCGCAGGACGTCGTCCCGCAGGACGAGGAGAGAAGCCCCGATGCAGCGGCCAGGCCGGCCGTGCCCGCGCTCTTCAAAAAAAACCGCCGCGAAAGTGCGTTCCCCATGATCTCCTCCCTTGCTGAGGTTTACTCGGCTGTTGAGGTTTACTCGGCCATATAGCGAGCGACAACGGTCCGGTCCGCTTGGCCGCCTTTCATCAAGGTGCGCCTGCCGTCGGGCCAGCGGATCTCGATTCCGTCGTAATGAACGATGCCGCCGAGACCGAAGTGAACCGACCTGATCTGGCGGAAATGACCGGCATGCTGGGTTCCGTGATAGCGCACCAGGGTTCTGCCCCCCGCCTTGAGCTCCACACGCGTTCCGTTCGCATAGGGATCGCCGTCCGGTCCGCGGATGAAAACTTTCAGCCAGTGGCCGGCCGGTCCCACACGGGCGAGGTCGTTCCTGTACAGCCTGTCGAATCCCGGAATCCGCCTCACCAGGAGATCGAGATCGCCGTCGAGGTCGAGATCGAGCCACGTTCCCCAGCTCAACGAGCTCTCGACCTTCTGCTCGTCGGCGACGCCCAGCGAGGTGGCCCTGTCACGGAAAAGAGGAACACCGTCTTTCATTCCCTCGTTCACGAGGAGCTGGTCCCGCGCGCAGGAATACCCGAGATAGATGTCGATGTCGCTGTCCAGGTCGAAATCAACGAGAGCGATCGAAGCGATCATGCTCGACTTCGCGGGCGTGTCTCCCCCGGACCAGACATCGCTGTAACTCCCGTCAGGCCGGCTGAGAAAAAGAATGGGCGGAATCGTACCGAGCACGACGTCGGGAATTCCGTCTTCGTTCAGGTCGCCGGCCGCGAGCTTGGAACAGGAGTCTCCGGCTTTCCTGAAACCGATTCCCCACAGCCTGGAATAATCGGTGAAAAGGGGGATCCCCTTCTCGTTCACGCCATCGTTGCGCAGAACCAGAGGGGGGCCGAATGCCGAGGCTTCCCCCTCTTCCGGATCCTGGAGAGTGGGCACGAGCATCTTCATGGGGCTGATCTCTTCCATCGAGCCCCCCCCCTGAAGGAGGTCGAGATCGCCGTCCCCGTCCAGATCGATCCAGGCCACTCCCATGATTCGATGATGCCGGACGCCCATGGAGGGCAGGGAAAGGGCCGAGGCTTCTCCCGCCTCGATGAGGAGAACCTCTCCCTGTTCGTTCCTGTTGTTGAGGAAAAGATAATGGCTCTCGGGCACGGAAGGAGTCGAGTTGCAGACCACCAGGATGTCGGCGTCGGCGTCGCCGTCCACATCAGCCGTAGAGATGAAGCGCGGCGATCTTTTGTAATCGAGCTCCCGGCTGATGAGACGGTTGTATTTCCCCTGGTGCGAAAGAGCGGCTTCGATCCTGAAGGAGGGAGATCTTTCCACAAGCATCAGGATATCGAGATTTCCGTCGGCGTTCAGGTCGGTCCAAAGGCACTGTTTCACCTCCGTCCCCGCTTCGAGGGGTTCGTCGAAGGGGAGCTCGACGGCCACATATTCCCCCTCTCTGAACCGGGCGAGGCGGCACGACCAGCGCGGATTCGGCAGGTTGGCGAAGGTGCGGGGCGGGAACTCCTTCCCCTGGTAGAGAATGGAAGGCCGCTCATCCGATCCCAGTTCCGAGACCACGGCCGAGGTGAGAAAGAAGGGTTCCATCTGAAGGAGCGGCGCCACATCGGGCATGGGAAGATCCCTCTGCGTTTCGAGGAGCTCGACGGCGAGCCGGCGGACGCTCCCGGCGGGATCTTCCTTTTTTATTTTCATTTCCGAGTCCCTGTCCGTGCCGCCCCCCATGAGCGCGAATTTCCTCGCCAGAACGAGATAGCGCTCCGAATCGTTTGAAGCCAGGCTCCACGCTTCGTCCATGTAGCGGATCTGTTCGGAGCGCGCGATCAACCAGGTGTTGTCCGTTCCGTTCAACAGCTCGTTCAGCCTGTAACTCTTGAGCACCGAATAGCCGAAGATCACGCCGAATAAAACGATCAAGGCAAGGAGGGATCCCACGGGAAGCCACGTGTTCCTCGAAACCCAGTGTCCGACGAGAGAGAGCGCGCCCGGCGGCCGCGTGACCGTTCTCTCGCCCCTCGAAAAGCGCTCCAGGTCTTCGGCAAACGACCGGGCGTCGGCAAAGCGCCGGGCCGGCTTTCTTTCGATCGCCTTGTGAACCATCGCGGCGAGGTCGGCGGGAACATCGCTGTTCAGGCTCCTGACGGCGGGAGGAAAACCCCTCAGGATCTTTTGAAAAATGGCCTCCGCCGAGAGCCCGTCGAAGGGGACCTGCAGGGTCAGGGCTTCATAGAGGGTCACGCCGAGGGAAAACACATCGCTCGCCGGCCCGACGGCGCGGCGATCGCCCCTGACCTGTTCCGGCGGGCAGTAGAAGGGCGTCCCCAGGAACTCCTTGGTCATGGTCAGCGTGACGGCGTCCTTGTCCCGAGCCAGGCCGAAATCGGCCAGCCTCGGCGTTCCCGATTCATCGAGGAGGATGTTGGAAGGCTTGACATCCCGGTGAATGATGCCGTGGCTGTGGATATAAGCAAGCCCCCGTGCGACGCGGGCGATCAGGCCCGCGATCACGGCCGGGTCGCGCCGGACCAGGTCCTCCCGCTCCATGCGCCAGCTCTCGATAATCCGGTCGAAGCTCTTGCCGGAAATATAATCCATCACGTAATAGGGCGATCCCGCCATCTCGCCCGCCTCGCGGATCGCCACCACGTTGGGATGATCGAGCTTCTTCAGGGTCTCGGCCTCGCGCAGAAAGCGGGACCGGGTCCGCTCGCGCGCCGTATAAAGGCCGGGCAGAAACTTCATGGCGAGCGGTTCGAGATCTCCGGGAAGCTCAACGAGGTAGACAACGCCCATGGCGCCGCGGCCGATCTCGCGAAGCACTGTGTAGCGGCCGATCCGCTGACCCGCAAGGGGCGGGAGAAAGGCCGGTTTCAGGGCCGTCAGGGCCCCGGACAAGGCATTGAGCCTCTTGAGGAGCTCTTCCTCGATGCCGGGATAGAGGGTGACGAACTCGGCCGGCGCCGGCGCAAGCCCCCTCTCTTTGAGATCGAGAAAGTGGATGACGGCGTCTTCGACATTCTGGTTCAACAGCGGCTCCTAGTCGCTCAGGTCCCGGCCCAGGGCGGCCAGCGCTTCCATGTAGTATCTCCTCGCCGTAACGGGAGAAACGCCGATCGCATCTCCCAGCTCCCTCCAGGACAGCCTTCCATACTCCCTGTAGAGGATGGCGCGGCGCTGTTTGTCCGGAAGCTGGTCGAGCCCTCCCATGACCTTTTCCATGGCGTCCCTTTCCAGGGCCGTGTTCCCGGGATCGTTTCCCTTGCCGGCCGGTTCCGGAACGTTCGATGCGTCCAGTCTTGTTTCCTGCTTCAGATCCCGCCGCTGTCTGGTCGAGTGTCTGATCAGGTCGATCAGGGCCCTCTCGGTTGCCGTGCATATCCAGGAAAAGAATGACCCTTCGTTCCGATACTCAAAATGATCCACGCTCTTGAGGACCCGGATCATGGCTTCCTGAACCACGTCTCCCGTGTCGTAACGAGGCCTCATGGCGGCAGGCAGGCAGCGGTGCACTACGATACAGACGCGATCGTAATAGCGCTGGATGAGACGGTCCAGGGCTTTCAAATCGCCGTCCCTGTAGTTTCTCAACAAATCTTGTGTCGAAGCCGGATCCAAGATTTCAATCCTGAAAAGCGGTTTCCATCGCTCGAAGGCGTCATTCCGCTCGTTATCGAATCTACCGGGCTCTTCCCGGTCTACCGGGCTCTTCCCGGTCTACCGGGCTCTTCCCGGTCTACCGGGCAAGATAGAGCCAAACATTGCCGCTGCTCTTTCTCTCTCCCGTATCAGGATCCTTGGAAGAACTATAATTACCCACAAGAAGATCGAGCTTCCCGTCGCTGTTCCAATCGGCGACATCGATGCGGGCCCTGATCCCCACATCGATTTCCTTTCCGCCCGCCTCGAGCGGCTTGCCGGAGATGAACCGGGGCTTCTTGTCCGTCCCTTTGTTGGGATAGAATAAAACCCGGCCCTTCTCGCTGCCGACGAGAAGATCCCTCTTCCCGTCTTTATCCCAATCCACGAGATATGGAGAAGGCCTGGAAGGGAAAGATCCTTCTTCCGGGGTGATCACCTCGGGATCCCCAAAGAGAGGAGATCCCTTTCCCCCTTTGTTCAGGTAGAGAAGGAATTCACCGCGCGAGTGGCCGACGAGGATGTCGAGTCGACCGTCGCCGTTCCAATCGGCGACGTGGATCTTGGAATATTTATCCGCCTTCTTGGGATTGCCGGGTATGGTTTTGGCGAGCTCGTACTTGCCGTCCACTTTCTCGTATTCTTTCTTCATGGCATAGATCGGCTTCCCATTGGCCTCGATCTTCTTTC
>CAZWHE010000075.1:0-17892 GCA_964633825.1 uncultured Phycisphaerales bacterium
TTCGCTGTCTGCAGCGCGTTCGCTGTCTGCAGCGCGTTCGCTGTCTGCAGCGCGAGGCGCTTTGAGAATGGTTCTTTCTTTTATCGCCGGATGGTTCTTCATGGCTGCAGTTTTTGACGGAAAAGCTTCAACTATTATTTCCATCGGGGAGACACAATACGTATTTTTCCGGAATCAAAGTCACTGTGCTATTGAATTATTCGGCGAAAAAACACGCATTGTGGCCCCAATTATTGCGAGAGATAGATGTCCCACCTTTCCGAATCTTCCGACTTTTGATGGAGGAAGAGGTCGGCGCGGCCGTCGCCGTTCAGGTCGGGCGTGCGGGCTCTGGCTTGAAATACGGAATCGAGAAGCTCCGCTTCGAACAGGACGTCCGGCTTTTTCGAAAAAGTCCCGTCCTCACATCCGAAGTAGATGTGGATCATCTTCTTCTCGCCTCTGAGAAGAAGATCGTTATGTCCGTCCCCGTTGAAATCCCCTCGCAGCGATTGAATGAGCACGCTTTCCACGCTGATCCCGTGGGACGTGGTCGTGAAGCTGAGCGGAACGGAGAGCACGCGCAGGTCGTCGGGAAGCAGCCGGAAGAGGGGGTCCCCCCTGTTGATGAAGATCATGAAACGCATATCGAACCGGCTGGTGAAGAGCACCTTCAGAATCGTGAAGAGGCCGATCTTGTCCACAGAGGGAAGAATGAGATCGTTCCGTCCGTCGCTGTTGAGATCGGTGAAGAAAGGCGTGAACGTGTTTCCCTGCACGCAAATGAGGGGATCGGGATTTCGGCCTTCGGGCGAGCCGGCGATTTCGGCTTGTGAGCCGGCGATTTCGGGCTTCCCGGCGTCGACACCCCGGTAAAATCTAACTTCACCCTCCCGGTTGTTGCAGACCACGAGGTCCCCTTTGCCGTCCTTGTCGAGGTCTTCGAAGAAAACGTTCACCGAAAAGCGCGCCCTGAATTCTTCCTCCCCCTCCTTGTCCTTGTCTTCATCATCGAGAAGATCGACGGAGGAGAGCTCGACAAAAACACCGTCCTCGCCCCGCTTCATGAGCCTCAGCCGGTCCCCGTCGAAGAGGAAAACGCTGCGGTCGTTCTCCGGGCCGCCGGCCAGGATGAGGGGGAGGTAGATCGTTTCCGTGTAGCAGCCTGTTTCGGACAGAATCTCCGAGGTGAAGCTCGCCCTCGGCCTGTAGGAAATCTCTCCCCATTTTTCGAAACGGCTCGCGCCGCCGCTGCTCGCGCCGCTCTTTGTGAAGATCCCGATCGAGCCGAGATCGGGAATGATAATGTCCTCCTCGTTGTCTCCTGAGATGTCGCGGACGAAATCGGCCCAGGTGAGCTCTTCCACCCGGCCGGGTATCAGCCGGCTCTCGGCCCGGATGATGCATTCCTCTTTCGTGTCATTGCCCAAAGAGGGCTTGAGCAGGAAAACCCCGTCCTCTTTCAAGAGGACGATTTCGCGGATTCCGTCGTTATCGAGGTCGGCCACGTCGAGCAGGACGGCGTCGTCGGGGGCCGTCATGATCAGGGAGGGTTCGCTCTGCGGAGGTTTCCGGCCGGTCAGAAAGAGAGAGAGCGTCCGGTTGTCGCAGAGGAGGATGTCCTTGATGCCGTCGCCGTCGAAGTCGTCGAAGATCTCGAGGCCGGGCTCGCCTGTGGGCCGGAGAGCCGTGTGCTTGAAGGAAAGCTCCTCGTCGGCGCCGCGAAGGAGCGGGGCCGCGGCCAGGGCCGCAAGAAGGAGAAAGCACACTCTTTTACCGTGATCAGGATTCCACATGAATCACCCTCACGATCGTGTCTCCGCTCGTGACGATCTCGTATCGGCCGTCGCCGTCCATGTCCTTGATTTCGAGCGGCCCGGGAAAGGGGCCGGCCGCCTGGTAAAAGGGCCGGGAGTGGTAATCGATCCCGTCCGACGAGAAGAGCCCGAGGAATCGGCTCTCCTCCTTTCCGCGGTAGAAGAGGAGGCGGTCCTCCTCGTAGATCAGGAGGTCGGGCCGGCCGTCGCCCGTGAAATCGGTGTCGATCATGACGAGCCCCTCGATGCCCACCGTTTCGAAGCACTTCGACGGCACGGGAATCTCCCTGTTCCAGTCGGGCTCGTAGGAAAACATCCCCTTGTCGGGCCGAAAGAGGAAGGCCTGGCAGGTGATGACCACTCTGTCGAGAAGGGCCTCGAGAAACTTGGTGATCACCGAGGCTTCGACGAAACAGAGAACGAGGTCGGCTTTCCCGTCGCTGTTCAGGTCGGACAGGACCGGCCGGGAACAGATCCCGGCGTTGGCGATGACCTGGTGCGGCTTCAGGATGAGCTCTCCCTTTGCCGCGTTCTCGACCATGTCGTGGATCGTGTGCTCCGTCTTGAGGTTGGTGATGAAACCGATCCGGCCCGACCTCTGCGACATGAGAAGGCCGGGCTTTCCCGTGCCGGTGAAATCGCCGAAGATCGTGCCCGAGTACTTGATCGTTCCGGCCTGCCTGTCGCCGGGATAGGAACCGAACCCGGACCCCGGGCTCTCCATCCGCCCAAAGCCGTCCCGATCGGGGTTCCACCGGAATCCCACGATTCGGCCCCGGTTCTCCATAACGACGAGGGGCGGGCCGCCCGTCCCTTTCAAAACCTTGATCTTCCCCGACTCGGTCGTCATGGAGAAGAAGGTGTTCTCGAGCCGCGAGATCCGCCGCTTTACGGGAATGGAAATGGGGAGCTTTCGGCGCAGCCCGTTCAGGAAGACGACGTAACCTCCTTCGGCCGGAACGATCGGGTCGTCGAGCCCGTCGCCGTCGAGATCGAAAGACGCGTCGAGAAAGACGAAGCGGGTCTGGATCGATGCCTTGACGAGGAAGGGCGCGGAGAGGCTCGACG
The DNA here is from genome assembly GCA_964633825.1 of uncultured Phycisphaerales bacterium. GTDB lineage: Bacteria > Planctomycetota > B15-G4 > B15-G4 > CAYZWU01 > CAZWHE01. Next base: position 2,865 of record CAZWHE010000075.1, read on the forward strand.
AAAGGAGGCGGGGCTTTCCGTCCCTCACCCCCGCCAGGAGGACCTCTTCCATGCCGATGATGATGATTTCCTTGCCGGGCGCACGATCGTACTCTCCGATATCGACGAAGAAAGCGCCGCGGTACCACTCGTGAGGGATCTCTTTTTTGCAAAACGTGCAGCCCGGCTTCTGGAGGTAGAGCACGATTCCGCGCTCTTCGGGCGTCGCCGGAAGGGATTCAATGAGAACGACCAGGTCCTTCAGCCCGTCGCCGTCGAGGTCGGCTGCTCGGACGGCCGTGACTTGACGGCCCACCTCGATGATCACGTCGTCCGACGCGGCGGCATGGGCGCCTGCACCGGGATAGAGCAGGACGATCAGGAACAATGCCGTGCGTATCATCTCCTTCTCCAAACCGGCGGCAGGCGGAGCCCGGCGAAAGCCGCCTGGGCCCGCGTTTTTTCTACGGCGGTCCGCTCCGGATCGTTGGCCAGCCCCTCGAAATATCGGTTCGTCATGACGGGATCGGCGTAATGGTAGCCGTCCCGCTCGATGATGTCCATGAAGCGCGGGATCTTCTTCAGGTAGAGGACGTAACGGTTGTCCCAGTAGACGAGCGCCCACGGGCTCTCCCTCCTGTAGGGGCTCTTGCGCGGGTTCCTGTGGGGATAGAGAGAGGTGTAGAGCGGGGGGAGAAACGCCGGGTTCATGGGGGGCGGCCGCATGAGGAGAAAGCCTTCGATGTTGTATTTCCCTGCGATCCGCTCGAAGCCGGCGGCGCTCTTGTTGGCGGCGTAGAACTCGTTGAAATAGAAATCATTGTCCGTGACCCAGCCGTGGAAGAAGAGCTTCATCCGGCCGTCGAAGCGCCAGGCCAGGTAAGCGCCCGATTCGTGCTGGTTGTAGATGCGGGCCGTCTCGAGGCCGTTTGTTTCGATGTAGTCCGCAGCGGCCGCGGGCTGAACGTTCCCGTCGAGGCCCGTGCCCCATTTCCTGAATCCCGACAGGGTCCTGTACCCGTCCGTGGATGTAACGATGAGGAAAACCAGGCACGCGCCGAGCTCGAGCAGTGCGGCCGCAGCCGCGATCCTGTCCATGGAAAAGAAGCCTTTTCCCATCGGGGTTATTTCCTTTTGGGCAGCGCCTTCTTCTTTCTTTCCCAGCGACATGAGATGGACGGTGATGAGGGCGATTCCCATGGCCGAGAAGGAGATGAACCGGACGAAGAGGGTGGACGTGTAGAGGAGAAGCAGGGCGGTCAATGCTTCGGGGAAAGGCTTTCGGCGTCTCTTCAGAACGAGCAGGACCACACAGACCGCTGCAAGGGCGAGGAATCCGTAAAGCTGCCACGTGGCGGCGAAGTTGCGCGCCGTGAAGGTCGGCATGTACTCGCCGTAAAAGCCCTTCAGCTCCTCGGCGTCGCCCTTCAGCTTGAAGGGGAAGAAGACGGCCTTTTGGAAGAAAGGGTTGATGAAACAGGCCGCAAAGGAAACGACTCCGCAGGCGGCCCAGGTTCCGGCGCGCGAAAGCATCCCGCGGCGGCCCTCCGGTCCGGCCGCCATGTCCCTGATCGCGCCGCCGAGGAAGAAGCAGAAGATCGTGGCCAGGGCCGGCCAGTATCCGCCGTGCGTGTTTCCCCAGAGGAGGAAGAGAAGCCCGCACGCGCCGACGAGGAGGAGACGTTTTTTCCCGGCAAGGATCCGCCGGCTCAGGGCAAAAAGAATAACGAGGAGGATGCAGTAGAAAACGTCCGAGAAGAGGGACGACCGCTCGATGAACCGGTCCGAGGCCGTCCAGGCGCCGAGGAGGATGACGGCCGCCGCGCCCGGCGGGAAGCGCCGGTTCATCACGAGTACGGCGGCCCCGGCCAGGACGAAGACCGAGACGAGCGCGGCCTTGAAAACAATGAGGCCGTTCCATCCCCCGGCGCTGTGCACGAGAAAGTAGAAAACGCAGCTCAGCCACTCGCCCGTCATCTCGAGCTCGTAATCGGGCATGGTGAAGAGGAGGCCGAGCTTGTGGGGAACAGAGCCCGTCTCCATGATCGTTTGACCCATCTTGAGGTAGATGAAGATATCGTCGCTCACGATGGGAAAGACGCAGAGCACGACCGTTGATGCGAGGGCCGACGCGAAGCCCGTTGCCAGGAGCATGGCCGTGATCTTTTTCATGGGGGCTGCCAGCGGTTATTGCCGTGTTTCGATCCGGACGTACTTCTTCTTGCCGGCGCGGATCATGAAAGACCCGTCGCTGCCGGCCGCGTCGGCCGTGACGGTCTGTTCGATGTCCGAGATCCGGTCCTTGTTGACATAAGCGCCGCCCTGCTTGATGAGGCGCCGCGCCTCGCTCTTTGTTCGGGCCAGCCCGGCGCTCGTGAAGAGATCGATCACGGATATCCCGGCCTCCAGGTCGGCCGTCTCCACGGTGTGTGTGGGGATTCCGTCTTCGGCCCCGCCGGCGCCGAACGCGGCCCGGGCCGCGTCGCGGGCGCGCTTCGCTTCGTCCTCGCCGTGGGTGATCTTCGTCGCCTCGAAAGCCAGCACCTGCTTCGCCTCGCGGAGGTCGGCGCCCTCGAGCGCGCCGAGCCGGTTCACCTCCTCCATGGGAAGGAAGGTGTAGATGGCGAGCCAGCGCTTCACGTCGCGGTCGTCCGAGTTGATCCAGAACTGGTAGTAGTCGTAGGGGGACGTCATCTTCGCGTCGAGCCAGATCGCGCCCTTCTCGGTCTTGCCCATCTTGGTGCCCGAGGCGGTGGTGACGAGGGGCGAGGTCAGACCGTAGGCTTCGCCCCCTTCCATCCTGCGGATCAGGTCGGTGCCCGACACGATGTTGCCCCACTGGTCGTCGCCGCCCATCTGGAGCCGGCAGCCGTGCTTCCGGAAGAGGACGAGGAAGTCGTACGCCTGGAGGAGCTGGTAGTTGAACTCGAGAAAGGAGAGCCCCTTCTCCATCCGGGCCTTGTAGGATTCGAAGGAGAGCATCCTGTTGACCGAGAAGTGTCGGCCGATCTCACGCAGGAACTCGATGTAGTTCAGATCGAGGAGCCAGTCGGCGTTGTTTTCGATGATGGCCTTGTTCTCCTCGAAGTGGAGGTAGCGCTCGAACTGGCTTCTGATGAAACCCGTCTGTTTCAGGATCGTCTCCTTGTCCAGCATTTTCCTGAGCTCTGTCTTTCCGCTCGGGTCGCCCACCATCACCGTGCCGCCGCCCACGATCACGAGGGGGCGGTGGCCGGCGCGCTCGAGGTGGACGAGGGGCATGATGGTGAGGAGGTTTCCTACGTGGAGGCTCTCGGCCGTTGGGTCGTAGCCCACGTAAGCCGTGACCTGCTCCTTGTCGAAGAGATCGCGCACCGCCTTCTCGTCGGTGACCTGCTGGATGAAGCCCCGTTCCAGGAGAGTGTCGTAAACGCTCGTCATGGGTCGCCTTTCATTTGGTTGTTTGAACTTGGGTTCGGTCATCGAGCCCGGTTTACGAATTAACCTACGGATTATGTGTGGGGCCGGTGACGCGGGTCAAGGGGAATCGGGCTGCGTCTCTTCGGTCGCTGTGAGAGGCCGGAATCTTTCGTGGAGACCGTGGCCCTTCGGCATGCCGTCATCGCCTGCGATGTCGAGGGTGGTGAGGCCGCAGACAAAATCGGCCAGCTCGCCGAGGTTCAGGTAGAGACCGCCCCAGAGATAAGGGAGTATGATTTCCCCGCCTAACCGGAACCGCGAGACAAGGGGGAGTTTTGCTTGGCGTAAATTGACGAACAGGATCGTGCCGCATGTATTATCATCTGGGCAAGGAATCGAGGGACCGTCCATGCCGATCAGGACCGCATGGACAAAACCAATGCCTTCGGTGCAGCTTTATCTGCCATACCACTCGGTGACGAAATAGTTCGGCGCCAAGCCGAACCCGACACCCAGGTAATCGGTCGCTTCGACCCTGGCCCCGAGCCCCGCCCAGGAGCCGGAGTCCCATCTCGATATGTGCTTGAAATCAACGATATCGGTGAGATCGAGAGCTCGATCGTAGGCGTACCGTCCTATTTCGGCACAGCCGAAGAGCAGGACGAGCAGAGCGGCGCATGCCGCGACGAGATGAAGCTTTCTCGATCGTCCCGTGTCGTATCTCTCCTTGGCCCGGCAACGTAGTTTAAAACCCTTGTAGCCACAAACATGAAAAGGCCGGTTGAACGGAGAAAGTCCCACGTGGGGACACATCAAACGATACCGATGTCCCCCGTGGGACATTTCTGTGGACGGCAAAACCGTTCCCGCGTCGGTTCGGTTCTTTTTTCGTTAGAGAATCTCCACCTCGACCGGGTTGGACGAGAAGACCACGTCCCCCGTATCGAGCGCGACGGCGATGAAGGTGATGGTCGTTCCGATGAATGCGGGCGGGACGGGACCGAGGGTATCGAAGGCCGCCGAAGCCTCGCCCGAGGAGGACAGAATCCCCTGGAAATCGACGAAGTTCGGGTTGTTGGCGTGTGCCAGGCAGAGGTGGGTGTAGGCGTCGGGGTTGATGCCCATGTGAACCCCGTCGTCAAAGACGCCGTGCCAGTCGTATCCCGGGTTGCCGCCCGAGAGGGAGAGGACCACGACGTAGTCGTCGCCGGCCAGCGACGAGTCGGTTGTCAGGTCGAGGTTCACCGTGCCGCCTGTCGCTGCGGGGAATGACCCGGTGTCGGCTTCGAGAGGCTGGTCGTATCCCGAAAGGATCTCGCTGACCGTCTTGCTGTGCGTGCCCAAGGGATCGACGCCGGCCAGGTAGTCGAACCAGTCCGTGATCAGGGATGGATTGCCAGCATAGTTGAACACGTGGGTGACCGCGCCGAGCACATCGGGGCTGCTTGTTGCGGCATGGAGCGCTTTGAGGTCGACAAGGTCCGGAGGATTGGAGAGCAGGCCGTGGCCGAGAAACCAGACGCCGTACTTGTTATGGATCTCGAAGGAGGGCTGGGAAACGGCGTGGGTGTTCACGTCGTGGCCGTCGGTGATGTGGAGCACGCCGTAGGGCAGCTCGTAATCGCTGCTCGGAATGCAGCCGCTCTTCAAGCCGTCGCTGCCGACGAGCTGGTCGAGCAGCGCCTTGTAGTCGGCCATGGTGCCCAGGTAGGGCTCGGGCCTGTAGAAGGTACCCGGCCGGAGATCGGTGTAACCGTCCCACACGCCGGGCGCTTCGACGCTGTGGTGGTGCCCGCCGATCTCGTGTCCCAGCAACTGCCAGCTCCGGACTTGGGCCAGCATCGGTGGGTCGCCCAGGATCATGTCCGCCCAGGACGGAGTGAAATCGATGGTGAGCTTGATGTTGCGCAGCCCGGCTTCCTGCACCAGCGATGCGAGCTGAACGAACTGGGGCGGATTGGCGTTCGGCGGTTCGCAGTGGACGACGAAAATAGTGTCCGGGATCTGGCCGGAAGCGATGGAAGGAGCTCCAAGCAGGAGCCATGTCGAGATTAATGTAATCAATAATACTTTCAGTGACATCTTTGAAAAGATCTCCATTGGAATCGGGTCCGGATGTTTCATCCAAAATAGGCGTTAACGCTATGGCATTATAACCGGGGAATGTCAGGGAAGTTTCGAAAAGAGTGTAATGAAACTCCGAACAAAACCGGACGGCCGGGAGTGAAACCCATTCGGCTCAATGCTCGACAACGACCTTGACCGCTTCGGGCAGGAGGGCCGTTTTAACGACCGCGGGCATGTGGCCAGCGGGAACGTGGTGGGTGACGATGAGGCCGCCCAGGTCGATTCCGTTTTTCCACAACTCTTCCATGATTGGGAAGGCTTTGGCGAAATCGCCGCACCGTGATGTGGTGATCCGGAGGTTTTTTGAAACGAGAGGTCCCAGAAGCCCGCCGGGCTCGGCTTTACGAGCATCGATGTAGATCACGCCCCGCGGCGGAACGAGCCCCTCTCGGCTGTCAGGCCGGGGGCGCAGTGCGGAGTCGATTTCCTTGAGCGATGTGGCGACGACGGCGCCGGCCGGGGGAGTGTCGCCCTTTCCGAGAACAGCGAGCGACACCTCGTCCACGACCATCTCGGTGAGGTGTTCGAGCCCGAGTGTTTTTTGTCCCGTCGTCGACTTGACGTGAACCTCTCGGCGCGCGATCTCCAGGGCCAGCTCCAGCCCTTTCGGGCTTCCCGTGGCCTCGACCGCGATGTCGGCGCTGTCCGGGCCGGGCGTGCCGCTCAGGACCTTGTCAGCTCCGAGGCGCCGGGCCGTGGAAGCGCGGACGGGGTTCTGTTCCACCGCCGTGATGGAGAAGGAGAAACCGCCCCTGTCGCGAAGGGCCCTCAGCGCGGCCACGATAAGAAGGCCGAGTTTTCCGGCGCCGAGAACGGCGATTGATCCGGCCCGGTCCGGTTCGATCGTTTCCACGGCGTGGAGCGCGGCGGCAAAGGGCTCGGCGAGAACGGCCGTGTCGGGCAACATCCCCTTCGGCACGGGGATGATGTTGTTTTTCGGGACGAGAACGTAGGGCCCGAATCCGCCCGGCAGCCTGTCGATCCCGAGAACGAGCCGGTCTTGGCAGTGCTTGGAGTGACCGGCGCTGCACCGGGGGCACGCCGCCCCTTCCGGCGATCCGAGCGCTGCGTGGGAGGCGTTGATCTCGCACGCAACGAGGCGGCCCTTTTCGTCCCTGGCCAGGATCTCGTGCCCGATGATCTGGGGAAGGGGAAAGGGCAGAAACCGCCGCGCCAGGTCGGTGGAACAGACGCCGCAAGCCTCCGTCCGCAGGAGGCGGTAGCCCGGGGGAAGCTCGAGATGAAGCTTCCCTTCGCGCTCGACGAGGAAGCCCTTCTTCTCGTTTCCGCTGAACGCGTAGGAAGCCCTGCCGAAAGAACCGTCTGCGTTCAGTTCCTGCGCTGTGAAGGAAACCATGGCCGATCCTTTCGAATCCGCTGCCGCCGGCTAAATTGACACGGGCGAACCTTATCGTATTTACGAAAAGGACCACTTTGCTAACATTGTATTATAACGACTCGTATTACCATTCCGGAGGACATCATGCCGATCAAAGCTGTTTTAATCGGACTGGCCGGTTTTGTTTTCGTCATGCCGCCGGTCTATTCCGAGATCGAACCGATCGAGGACGAAGGGCTCTGCTTCGAAGAAAAGAAAGTCGTCGCCATCTTCGAGAAGTGCGCCCCCTCGGTCGTCTTCATAACGAGCAAGTCTCTGCGCAGGTCGCTCTTCTCTCTGAACGTGATGGAAGTACAGCAGGGCTCGGGAAGCGGCATCATCTGGGACAGGCTGGGCCATGTGGTCACCAATTACCACGTGATTCACGCCGCCTCCGCCTGGACCGTCACTCTGGCGGACGGCTCGGTCTATGAAGCCGAAAAGGTGGGGGAGGAACCGGATAAGGACCTGGCCGTTCTCAGAATCAGAGCGCCGAGGGAGAAGCTTGTGCCCCTCGAGCTGGGGACTTCGAAAAACCTCAAGGTCGGCCAGACCGTGCTCGCCATCGGCAATCCCTTCGGCCTCGACCACACGCTGACGAAGGGAGTGGTCAGCGCTCTTGGAAGGGAGATCAGGTCGCTCAGTGATCGTATCATCCGTGACGTGATCCAGACGGATGCCGCCATCAACCCCGGAAATTCGGGCGGGCCTCTCCTCGATTCGCGGGGGCGGTTGATAGGGATCAACACGGCGCTTCTGAGTCCCACCGGATCGAGCGCCGGGATCGGTTTCGTCGTTCCCGCAGACACGGTCAAGCGCATCGTGCCCCAGCTGATCCGTTTCGGCCGGGCCGTCACGCCGGGCACGGGGGTCGTCCTTCTTCCGGACAGGTACACGGCTCAGCTCGGTCTCAAGGGAGGCGTGATCCAGCAGGTGCGGCGGAACTCGCCCGCCGTTCGGGCCGGTCTCGAAGAGATTTATGTCACACGCAGGGGCCGGATCGTTGTGGGGGACATCATCGTCGGCGTGCAGGGTCAGCCTGTGGAAAACAACGACGACTATTTTGCGGTGCTCGAAAAGCACGAGCCCGGAGATACGGTGACCCTCACGATCAAACGGGGCCGCGCCCTCTTCGAGGTGAAGATGAAACTCGATAGGGGAGAGTAGGGGAGACACAGTACGCAGTAATCCGGAATCGCCCTTCTTCTTTTTCACTACAAAAGCAAAGAGGTAAAGAAAGGTTCTACCGGACCACAAGGGGGCTCGGAGGTCCTTTGCTTACCCCCCACGCTCGCAAAGCCTCGCTTGAAGGGGGGTGCGCAAAGGACGCTCCGGCCCGTGGTCCGGGCAGGATCTCAAGCTACCCCTTTGCTTTTGTAGTGAAAAAGAAGAGGGGCGGTTACGGATTACCGCGTATTGTGTCCCCCTTTACGGCACGATCTCGATGGAGATCGGGTTGGAAACAAAGTCGAAGGGATTGATCAATGTAAAGGCAAAGCTCAGGGTCTCGCCCACATAAACCGGATCGATCGGTCCGAGAACGTACAGCTCGGCCACCCCGGTTCCGCTCATGTCGAGATAGCTTCTGAAATTCTGAAACATGGGCGTGTTGAAGTGGGTGACGATGAAGTCGCTGACGACATCCATGTTGATCGGCAGAACCATGCCGCCCGGCAGCTGCGTTCCGGGATAGGTTCCGCTCAACGTGCCGACCACGGCATATTCGCGGAACGAATAGGAAGGCCCCGGCATGACAAACAGGAGGATGTCGCAGCCCGCCGAAGCCGAGAGGGTGTAAGCGTTCGCGCAGAGAGCGGGATCGGTATCGATCAGGTTCACGCTGAAATCATCTACTCCCGCCTCGGTGATCGAGTTGTTCGGATTGTCAGAAGCGCTGAAACGGACCTTCACCTGGGCCGAGGGCGCTACGTAATCAGAGACGCGGAAACTCTTCTCGAGCCACCGGGATCCGCTGGACGAGCTCGTCACGTTCGTCCAGTTTGTCCCGTTGTCATTGGAGACATCCACTTCGAAAGCATCGTCGCCGTCATCGTTGTAGTACCACTGGTAATAGCTGATCACGGCATCGCCGACAGAGAGGTCGATGACGGGTGAGAAGAGACGCGTCGGTCCCCCGTCCACGTCGGCTTCTCCCACGGAGCCGCCCACCGAACCGTTCTCCGTGATATAGCAAAGGGTCCCCGTGCCGGACGGATTGTCGTCCTCGGGCTGTGCCGGTGTTCCGTTGTAATCGGTGCCGATCGGATCGACGCGCTCCCACTCACCGGTGGAGAGGTTCGAGCTCTGGACAGTCCATCCAAGATCGGTCTCGAAATTGTCCATCATGATCGGATAGGTGACGCCCACATCAAATGCGTAGCACGCCCCGGGCGCGCCGTAGGGCGATGTGACCGTCGTGCCGCCGTCCCCCTGGGCGCTGAAACAATACTCGGGCTCGTCACCGGCCGAGAGAACGGGCAGGACACCCTCGAAGGAACCGCCGCCGAGATCGGTCAACGGAACACTGTTGAAACCGGCAAGAGGATCGTAGCGATAGTGAAGGAATGCCGTGCCGGGCACATAGCTCTCGAGCCCGTCGGAGATATTGACTTCCAGGGTGATCGAGGCTCCGGGCGGCCGGTACCCCTCGGGCAGATCCGCCGGGAATGATATACTGAGCGCCGGAACCGTTCCCATCGACAGGTCGGGATTGCCCCAGAGCGCCCCCCACTCGAACATTTCATAGTAGACAGAGTACCAGAGGCCGTCGGTGTACATCGTCCTGAGCGCCGACTGGTGGGCTTCACCCTGCGTCAATACGCCCTCGGTGCAGCCCGTGGTGAAATAGTAGTCCATCGACTGGCTCGACCCGTGGCTCGGGTGGCTCCATCCCCCCATGCCGTAGGCCACGCGCGTGGCGCCCAAGAAACCGACAGCCCCCTGCTTCAGCATCTCCTTGCCGATGTTGGTGTAGTGCGTGTCCGAGTTGGAGCAGGCATCGGCGAAGATAATGGCCGGATAGCTGTCGTCGAGGCTCGAACAGTCGCCCGACGAGATGAATGCGGGCGCGCCGAGTCCGTAGATGTGGCACGACGTGGGCGAACCGTGGCCGGCCCAGTTCACGAAGGCGTACTGGCTCACCGGCCAGACGGCCATCACGTTGCTGTGGAGCAGCTCGTAGTCGCAGGGATAGGACGAGGAATAATTCACATTCTTCTCGTACATCTTGGTCATGGTCCACGACGACATCCAGGGATGGATCGCCGAGTCGGTCTTGTACTCCATGAGCACGGCGTTGTCCGTGTCGGCCCAGAAAAAGGCGCCGAGGAGGAGGATGTTCTTCTTGAAAGCGGGATCGCTGTTGTTCTCGTAGGCCACCGACTTGTTGCAGATGCTCTCCACCGTGTCGTAGTTGCTCCACGGGATGCGGCCCACATTGACCTCGTTGTAGAAATCGATCGGGTCGGAATTTTCGCCCCACCTCTGGTCGCCGTCCTGGTCCCACGACTGGCTGTCGGGAAGGGAGAGCTCGGCGTAGTAGAAGTCGGTTTCGGGCTTGCCGTAGCCCAGGTCCTGCCAGCATTCGCGCATCTTGGCCGCGTTGTAACCGCTCACGATGAGCACGTCCTCGATCCCCCACTCGCCCGACGGGTACTTCTCTCTGAGAAAGTTTCTCATTTTCTCCTGGATGTCGTATCCCGTGTAGTTCGTATCGATCCAGGTCGTGGTCACCACGTTGACCGTCCGTCCCTTGCTGATCTCCCAGTTCACGAGAGGCGTTACGGCGGGCACGAGGGCGTCGGTCGTGATGATCACGAAGTCGTAAAGGCCCCGGCCCGGCGCGCGGCTCGAGCAGGGATACCAGGCCTGCGCCTGGTCGTAGTTGGCAATGATGTCTCTCGCGGTCTTCTCCGTTCGGACGAGGTTGTCGTCCATGACGGTCCCGGCCGGGATCTTTTCCGGCAGGGTGTAGCTGACGCGAACGATCGTCCGGGGACGGTAGGTCAGCTCGCCCGATTCGGGGTTCCAGCTGAAGGGCGCAACCCGCACATCGACGAGGCTGTACTTCCTGTAGCCGGCCGTGCGGACGAACTCGCCGGCCGCCGCCGGATAAAACGAGCTGCTGCCGTAGACGGCGTTGTAGTTCGCGTCGAAGAGCTCTTTGTCCTCTCCAGAGGGGAGAACGTTCTCCTCGCTCACGATACGGGGAAGGAGCACGGGCGCGACCCGGTACGTACCGGGAAGCACCGTCTCGCCGACACCTTCGAAGGTTACGGTCGTCACCTCGGCGCCGGGCGGAACAGCAACGGCAAAGATCTTTGCCGGCAGAAAGGGAACGCCCGGATCGGGCAGGCGCCCGTATCCTTCCATCAAAACCTCATCACCATTCGGTCCCTCTTCGATGGAGTAAGGTCCGGCCGGGATGGTCACGGCGATCTCACGGCTGCCTGCGGTCGCGGCGACTTCACCGCTCTCCGCCGCGGTTTGTGTAACGAACAGAGCAATTAAACAAAGTATGCAGAGTGCGACCTTCCGTCTCATGGTTCCATCCTCCATTAAGGCGTTTCACGCGGCCCCCGCACATGAGCAGGGGATTATATATCGGTGTCATTACTCTTACGGCAGGATCTCTACCGTAACGGCGTTCGATACGAAATCATATCCGCCTGTCAGCGTATAGGCGAAGGTGAGCGTCTCCCCCACGTAAACGGGATCGATCGGGCCTTGCGAATCGAGCGTGGCCAGGCCCTCGCCTTCCAGGTCCAGGTTGGCGCGGAAATTCTGGAACACGGCCGTGTTGATGTGAGCGAGAATGTAGCTCGTCACATTGTCGACCACCACGGGAAGGACGTTGCCGCCCGGCAGCTGCTGGCCGGGGTAGGAACCGCTGATCCCTCCGACAACGATATACTCGCGGCCCGCGTAAGCCGAGCCGGCATCGAGTATGATGCCGACGCTGCAGCCCGCGGTTGCCGATATGGAGTACGCGTCGGCCCAGAGGCTCGGATCGTTGTTGATGCGCTCCACACGGAAATCATCGACACCGGCCTCGGTGCACGAGTTGTTCGGATAGTCGACGGCGCAGAAACGGACCCGGACCGCGCCGGTCGGCGTGACGTAATCGGACACGTTGAAGCTCACAGACTCCCAGCTCGGTTCGTAGAGAACGGTTTCCACGTTGACCCACGTGGCGCCGTCGTCGTTGGAGACATCGACGGTGAAGGGGTCGTCGGCCGGTTCATCGTCGTCGTTGAAGTACCAGCGGTAATAGCCGACCGTCCCTTCTCCGGAGGAAAGATCGAAGGCGGGCGAGATCAGACGCGTCGGTCCTCCGTCCACGTCGTTCCATTCCGACCCGCCGTAGACAGGGCCGTTTTGGGTGACAAAGCAGAAAGTCCCGCTGCCCGCCGGGTTGTCGTATCCGGGCTGGGCCTGCACGCTGTTGTGGATCGTCCCGATCGGTTCGACGCGCTCCCACTCGCCCGTTATCAGATAGATGCTCTCCACCGTCCAACCCAGATCGCTTTCGAAGTCGTCGTGGATGACGATCTCGGGGAGTCCGGCCACGTCCATGGAATAGACCGTTACCGGCGCGTCGGCGGGGCAGGTCACGGTCGTCCCGCCGTCGCCATGGGCGCTGAAGTAGAATTCGGGCAGGCCGTCGGGCCGTGCACCCGGGATCGTGGCGAGGTAGAGGTCGCCGCCCAGATCGGCGAAGAGGCTCGTGGCATAGGAATCACCCGGATCGAAACGATAGTGAACCATTCCCGTTCCGGGAACGTAGTTCTCCGAGCCGTCGAGAATCATGATCTGGATATCAGTCGACGGACCGGGAAGGACCGAAGCCGGCGTGCCCTGGGACGGCCAGACGGAAAGGGCGCCCCCCACGATGATGAAGACATCGGCTTCGTACCTCTGATAATTGGGTCCCGTCACGGTCACATACATAGTGCCCGGCGTCTGGGGAGTCGGATCGACCGGCACCGACACGGGGCTTCCCGTTCCATCGGCAACGCCCAGAATCGTACCATCGGGCAGGGTGAGCGCGATCGTGGTTCCGGCCGCCGCCGTCACCGAAAAAGAGGTGTCGTCCACGTTGATCGTCGGGGCGTGCGATACGCCCGCGCTCTGGGGCGCCTCGGAGAAGACCTGGGTGAAGGCGTCGCCGAAGATATGGAAGAGGTGGTGCGTGTAGACCTTGTGCTGCGTGTTGTACGGCCAGCTCGAAGCCTGGAGGTACCACTTGCCCGACATCTGCCCGAAACCGGGGAGAAGATTGTGATCGCCCGTGCTCCCTCCGTAGCCGGGATCGAAGTCGGGCCACATCGAGTCGTGGATTCCGAACACGAAGGTGTCGTTCACGAAGGAGTATGAGACACCGGAAGCCGCGATCACTCCGAGAGCGCCGTAGTTCATGCGCTGGAAAGCCTCGGAAAAGCAATCGCCGCTGTTGTAGTTGTATTCGCCCGTGCAGCAGTTGATGGAAAGGACGAAGGGCAGGTCCTGGTTATGGAGCCCGGTCAGATCGTTGACGTTGTAGTCCGGTTCGCCCCAACCGAGCTCGTATCCGTGGTCGCGGTGCATGAGCCAGAAAGCGCCAGAGTTGAGGTCGTTGTTGAGCCGCGTGGCGTTTGCGCCCCAGTCGTTGAGATGCGCGGGCGTGGCCGGGATATAGCCGAGGCCGGAGGGACCGAAATAGTTCACCAGCATGTAAGTATTCTGGTTGGTCGACCAGGTGCTTCCCGGCGATCCGGAGTAGATGGCGTATTCGCGGACCGGGGTCTTTCCAAGGATGTTGGTCATGTAGCCGTGCACGATCTCGGTGCAGAGAATGAACCACCGCTCGGTCTGCCACCCTCCGGCGCAGACCGGGTTCTGGTAAAAGGAGGAGTTGGTGGGCGGCGTCCTTTCGTAGTCGATGAACTTGTTGATCATGATGTCGAGATCGGCGCTGCCGTGTGCCGTGATCCGGGCGATATTGAGATCGGGCAGGTCGTCGCCGTCCACGTCGGCGTAGATGTTGTCCGAGAGGCAGTAGCTGCTCCATGTCTTGGCAGGCATGTCGGGATAATCGCCCAACATGAGCACGGCCACGGGCGGATTCGCCCACGTGTTGTAAGCCGTGTCGATGGCGCTTTCGATGGCGGTGGCCGTTCCGCCGATAGAAGCGATATTGTAGATCTCTGTGGAGATCCCCTGCTTGACGCGAAAGTCCCTGACCGTTTCGGCCCAGGTCTGAAAGTCGGTGTCGTCGGGGATGAAGATCATGTAGTCGCACTCGCCTGCCTTCGCACCCCGTGCAGCGCGGGCGGAGAAGTCGACGGCGGGCAGGGAGCCGTAGTTGACGAGGTGCTGCTCGAGCAGGGGCTCGAAGAAACGGCTGCGCAGCCTCTCCTCGCCGAAAAGGCCCGTGCCTCCCTTGAAGCTCACCTTGATCCTGATGTCGGTGTAGACGACAAGCTCTTTCTGAACGGGATTGTAAGCAAAAGGCGTGATCCCGAGGATGACCACGTCCACGCCGCGCAGGCGCTTCTGTTCGGAGATCATCACGGGGGCGGCGGGATAAAAAGCATCGACGCCGTAGATAGCCGGATCCTTTTCGTAGACGGGCGGGGTATCGTCCGTCTCTTTCGGAATGGGCGCGGCCGGAAGAACGTCCATATCGGGATAAGCCCGCTTCCTGACCCCAAGGATCTCTATTGTGGCCGCGGCCCCCCGCGGCAGCGCGATGTAACGGCTCACACCCGGGAGGTCGGGGGCGCCGGCGTTGTTGGGCAGGAAAGCCCCGGGAAGCATGACCTTGGTCATTGTCTCGCCTCCCACCGCCACCTCATCGAATCCGACGTAAGGAACGGAGTAGACGATCTCGACCCCTTTTGGAGACTGTGAGACGAGGTTGAAACCGGGATCGCCCCAGTTGTTGTTGAAAGCCGCCTCTTCCTGGCCGACGGCCGGAAGGGACAGGCAGAGGGCCGACAGTATGAGAACAGAGTAGATTCTTGGCTTCACTTTTCCTCTCCTTTGCATGGATGTCGACAACTGATGAACAGGGCCACGAGACGCATTCTTGATTTATGCTTCATGGCAATAAATCAGAATACAATTATACATCAAGGCTCGCCTCGAAGGTGGAAAAAAGAGACA
>CAZWHE010000076.1:0-10451 GCA_964633825.1 uncultured Phycisphaerales bacterium
TTCATCTCATCTTTGCGTGGACTTGTTCGCTGACCCCTTGTGTTCGGGGCCCGGATATTTTTTGTGTGCTTCCCCCTCCTTGCCGGGTGAGGGAAAAACGGTTACGCGTGATTACGTATTGTGTCCCCCTTTAGCAGCGAACTCGCTGAGGAAGGCCACGAGCTTCTCTATGTTCTCGACGGGCTGGGCGTTGTACATGGAAACGCGGATGCCGCCCACCGATCGATGCCCCTTGAGCCCGTTGAATCCGGCGGCGAGGCCGTCGGCGATGAGCTTCTTCTCCAGCTCCTCCGTGGGAAGGCGGAAGGTGACGTTCATGAGGGAACGGCTCTCCTTCTCCGTGGCGCCCCGGAAGAAATCGCTCTTCTCGTCGATGAGGCCGTAGAGAAGCTCCCCTTTCTTTCTGTTGAGCTTTTCCACCCCGTCGAGGCCGCCCTGCTCGTTCACCCAGTCGAGGTAGAGCTTGACCATGTAGATGGGGAAGACGGGGGGCGTGTTGTAGAGGGAGTTCTTGTCCCACAGCGTCCGGTAGCGGAGCAGGGTGGGGAGGGCGTCTCCCCTGCACTTCTCGATCATGTCGTCGCGCATGATGATCAGCGTGACGCCCGACGGGCCGAGGTTCTTCTGGGCGCCGGCGTAGATCAGGCCCGCCTTGTCGAGGGTGTACTTCCTGGAGAGAATGTCGGACGACATGTCGACCACGAGCGGCACGTCGCCCGTGTCGGGAAAATCGGACCACTGGGTCCCGGCGATCGTGTTGTTCGAGGTGATGTGGACATAGGACGCGTCGGGATTGAGGTCGAGCTCGTCCTGCTTGGGGATGCGGTTGAAGTTGGTCTCCTCCGTGGTGGCCGCCACGCGCGGGCTGCCGAGGATCTCGGCCTCTTTGACGGCTTTCCTCGACCAGGTCCCGGTGATGACATAGTCGGCCGTTCTTCCTTCGTTCATGAGGTTCATGGGGATCATGGCGAACTGGAGGCTCGCTCCGCCTCCCATGAACATGACCTTGAAGTTGTCGCCGAGCCCGAACGTGTCGAGCGCCAGCTTCTGCGTTTCGGCAAGAAGGGCGTCGAACTCCTTCGACCGGTGGCTCGATTCCATGATCGACATGCCCGTTCCCTTGTAGTCCAGAAGTTCGTCCCGCGCCTTCTCGAGCGTCGAAAGGGGAAGGGCCGCGGGGCCGGGGTTGAAATTGATGATGCGGTCGCTCATTTCTCTTCTCCTTGTTATCAGGTTTCCCGGACGGCGGTCGGCCAAGTTTTTCGGACCTGCCCCGGGGAGATATCTATTTTGCGTGCTCCTCGATGATTTCCACGATGATGTCGCCGATGCGGAGGAGGTTCTCCTTCGTGCTGGCGCCGATGTGGGGAAGGGCGGTCACGTTGGGAAGCCCGAGAAGGGGCGAGCTCTCCGGTGGGTCGCTGTACCAGACGTCGTTTCCGTAAGCGGCGACCTTGCCCGATTTCAGCGCCTCGGCCAGGTCTTCCTCGTTGACGCACTTGCCCCGCCCCGTGTTGATCAGAAAAACGCCGTCCTTCATCTTGGAGATGAGGTCGGCGTTGATCATCCCCTTCGTCTCGTCGGTGAGGGGCGTGTGGAGCGAGATGTAATCGGCCTGCCCGAGGAGCTCCTCGAGGGTTTCCACGTACTCGGCCGCGTCCTGATCGGTGCGGACCACGTCGTAGGCGATCACGTTCATGCCGAAAGCCCTCGCCCGCTTGGCCGTCTCGTAGCCGATCCGGCCGAGGCCGATGAGGCCGAGCGTCTTTCCCATGAGCTCGGTGCGCTTGCATTCCTTCTTCAACCACTCCCCGGCGTGCATGCTCTTCGAGCCCTTCACGATGTGGTTGGGAAGGGCGATCATGAGCGCGAAAGCGAGCTCGGCCACGGCCACGCTCGACGCCGCCGGCGTGTTGCGCACGGTGATCCCCTTCTCCTTGGCGTATTCGAGGTCGACGTTGTCGAGCCCCACGCCGCCGCGGATGATGAGCTTCAGGTTGGGCGCGCCGTCGATGTATTCCTTCGTGCACTTCGTCTTGGACCTGACAAGAACGGCTTCGGCCTCCGCCACGCGGGATTTGTCGTCGAAAACCTCCCCGAATTTCGCGAGGCGTTCCGGCAGGGAAGGATCGAAAGCGTCGGAAATGAGAATCTTCATCGCCATGTCTCCCGGTTCATGGGCCCCGCGCCGCGCGGGCCCTCGATCGGAGCGCGGGGCATTCCAGTTGTTTCAAATTAAATCAAAGGTCGGAAAACATCTTTTGTAACACACGGCCGAGGGGATTGTGAACCCGGATTTCGGCCCATTTCACGATTTTTTGGCCCGCGCCCCTTTTAACCCGGTTAGACGAAGTAACCGACGATGTAGCGGGCGGCGATCGTCAGGATGCCGAGGGCGAGAATGATCTTGATCGCCTTTTCGGGGAGGTGCTTTTGAGCTCTCGCCCCGCAATATGTTCCGGCGAGTCCGCCCACTCCGAAGAGAAGTCCTAAAATCCAGTCCGGGCTGATGGCCAGGCCGGTATGGGCGTAGAAGGGGGCGATGATCGTATAGAAAATGACTCCAATGACGGAGGTCAGGAAAGTGGCCAGCAGGGTGGCGCCCGCGATCGTGTAGACGGGGAGGCCGAAAACGGCGATCAGGAAGGGCGCCATGATGGCGCCGCCGCCGATTCCGTAGGTGCCGCCCACCACGCCGACGACGAGGGCGATGGCCGTCAGGGGGATAGGCCTGAACGAAAAGGATTCACCGGAGTAATCGTATCCGATTTCCGAGATCGAGACCTTGGTTGTTTTGATTCCGCCCTTGCGGCTCGGGGCTGCGCCGCCCGCTCCCCGGGGAATCCTTCCGCCTGCTTTGGATTGCCCGGCGTCTTGCCGCCGGTTCTTCTTGAGAAGCCGGCCACCGATGTAGAGAAGCACGCAGCCCACGAAGAGCTTGAACGCCGCCGGGTCGGGCAGGAAGCTGATGCGCAGCACCACGCCGAGGAAGATCCCGGGAATGGTGCCGATAATGATAACGAGCGCGATGGGCCAGGCCATTTTCCCTTCGCGGATGTAGCGGAAGACGCCGCCCGGGATCGCCACGATGTTATAGACCAGGTTGGTCGGGCTCACGGCCGGGCTCGTGAAGCCGAGCACGCTCACCTGGAAAGGCAGAAGGAGGAACGCGCCCGACACGCCGCCCATGGAGCAGAAGAAAGCGATCACGAAAGCGACCACCGGCGGAACAAGGGGGAAAACATCGACACTCATGGGGGCGTCATTCTCCTGCGGTTTCTTTTTTTGACTTTTTTACGTCCGGCAGCTTCACGGCCATCCGCCCGAGCTCGGGCCGCCTAGCCGCCTCTTTCCCGTCCACGAAGATCGAGTAGCCCCTTCCCCTTTCGGGCCATGGGCTCTCCGTCCCGGGCCTCACCCAGACGATCTCGATGTCGCGGCCGTGATAGGGAATCCGCGCGAGGCGGAAATGATCGAGGCCCTTCACAACGGGGTGGAGGGCGAGCGTCTCCCCGCTCCGCGGCACGAGCCCGCCGACGAAGCGGATGATCAGGTCGATATATGTGGAGCGGAAATGATCGACGCATCCTATGCCCTCACCCGTGTCGCCCGCGTAGCATTCGCGGATCAGAGGGCGGGAGATACGGCCTCCTTCGAGGTGGAGCCGTGCGAAATCGCCGAGAAATTCCTCGAAGAACTCTTCCGTCACGGCGGTGCGGGCGCCCGAGCGGAGCGCGGCTCCGGCGGCCTCGACGACGAGGCTGTTCGCATGGGGCCGGACGGGCCTGTTCCACACCCTGAGCTCGCCCGGATCGACGAAACGCTCGAAAGCCCGGAACCAGGGCTCGCTCATCGGGACGAGGCCGAAGGCGAAGGGGTAGAAGCCCTTCTCCTCGTCCCAGAGATGGTCGAGCACGGTTCTTTTCACTTTCTCGGCTTTCAGCAGATATTCGGATTCCTTTTCCCTGTTGCCGAGAATGGCGTGCCCCTCGGCCACGGCCCGGCACGAAGCAAAGAGAAAGGCGGCGAAATCGGGGCCCACTCTCTTCGACCTGGGGAAAGAGCCGCTGTCTCGATCGAATCGGGCGAAGGTTCCGTCCGCGTTGCGGGCGATAAGGGGAAGAACCTCCTTGAGATACTGTTCGTCCTTGTGGACGCGATAGACGCCGAGCGCGGCGGCCGGAATCCAGTTTATGTCGTGGGAGCCCGTCCAGTCGACGCGCACGCTCGGAAAGAGCCCGTCCGCGCTCTGGCTGCGGAGATGAACGCGGAGCTGGCTCCGTGCGAAGCGGATATGCCGCAGCCACCGGACCTCGGCCATGATGTGGGACGTGGAACGGGCCATGATCGCCGGGAGCTCGTTGCCGTGCAGGCCTTCGTAAAAAACAGGCGCCGTCATGGGCGGAATCCCGGGCCGCATCATACAGTGGCGCATGAGGAAGACGCGGTAGCTCCAGACCTTCTCCATCACGGGATCGGAACACTCGAAACAAGGCGCGAGCTCGTCGAACCAGCTGCGGTACCGGGCGATGTGGCGGCGCAGCGGCTGCGGTTCGTCCGCTTTTTCGATCGCCGCCCGGGCCGCCTCGTCGTCGCGGCGTCCCGTGGCGAGCACGAGCGAGAAGCTCTCGGCCCCCCCGGGCTCGATCTGGAACGATCTGAGAAGAGCGCGGCGTCCCCCGGCCGTGCGCACGGGGACGAATTCCGTGCCGGCCAGGGCGAGGGAAACAGGAACGCTGTGAAAATTTTTCTGTCCCAAGCGGACGGGAAGACGCCCCGTTTTCGGCGGGATTTCCATGGTGGCGGCGAGAAGAATCGGAATCCCGGGCGACGGTTTCTTGGAAAACCGGATCGCGCGGACGAACCGACCCGGCGGGGGGGTGTAGGAAAGCCGGACAGAGGGATCGCTCACGTTCGGAAGCACGAGAAAACGCCAATCGGCCCGCTGCGCAGCCGGCCCGGTTACGGGAGGAATGTCTCGAGGAGTCTCCTTCGTCCCGATACGGTCCGAGACAGAGGGAAAAGGAACCGTCTCTTCCGATCCGTCGTCGAAAAGAAAGGAGAAAGCCGCAGCCGAGCCCTCGCCGAAGCCCCGCGGCCCGGCGACGAGAGCGAGAAGATGGTAGGCGGCAA
Source organism: uncultured Phycisphaerales bacterium (assembly GCA_964633825.1). GTDB lineage: Bacteria > Planctomycetota > B15-G4 > B15-G4 > CAYZWU01 > CAZWHE01. The sequence continues at coordinate 5,134 of CAZWHE010000076.1, forward strand.
TCCCTTGGTTCGGGTCGGGCATATCGATGAAGACCGTCTCGGGGAAGGAGAAGGCCGGGTCTCCGTCGATCCCGCCGCGGAGGGCGACGATCTCGGGCTCGCGTTCTGCAGCCGGGGACCGTCCGGCTGCCGCCGGAGCCTCGGCCCCGGCTTGTCCGGGCACGCTGTACCGGACACCGTCGTAATCGATCGATCCGGGCAGGCACGGTATCTGCTCTTCAGCGCCGGACGGATATCGGCCCCTTTCGGGCAAGGGGGGCGGCAGGGCGCTCCTCGGCATGACGAAAAACCCGTCGATGTTCACGTTCGACCCCTCCTCCTCCGCTTCGAAGGAGATCTTGCGCAACCCCGGTTCGAGAGAGCCGGGGAAGATGCGGGCCCGTTTCCAGTGCGAAGGAGCGCCGCCCCAGCCCCCGGTGGACGAAAACTCGACGGAGCCGACAGTCTCGCCGTCCACATCGACGCGAAACCGCGCCGTTCCCCGGGAGGCGCGGGCGTAGCGGACACAGATACAAAGAACGTCCCTGTCGGGGCAGACGACCAGGTAAAGGGCGCGGTCGCCTTTCCTCCCGCCGAAGCCGCTGCCCAGACACTCCCCGCTGGAGGCGGCTTTTTTCCTGTCCCGGCCCGCCGAGCCGTGCTGAAAAAGATGGTCTTCCCCCTCGGTCCAGACAAAGGGCTGGGGCTCCCTGTTCGTGAAGAGCCTGCGGCCCGGGCAGAAAGGGATGTTGGCCGCGGCCGAGAGGTCGACGTGGATCTGGTGCGACCTGTACCTCTCGGGAAGGGGCGTCACGGCGCCGCGCACAACCGCCTCGAAGGAGACGGGACGGGTGCCTTGGTTCACCACGCGGACCAGGTCGACAAGAGCGTCGTCGTCGGTGATGAACTTCTTCTCGATGACGAGAACGCCGCCCTTCTCGGATCGGCCCAGGACCCACCTGGTTTCGAGGTGCGACGGCCTCCAGATCGTTTTCACCTGTCTCGCGCCGAGCCCGCCCTTCTCGTCGCGAAACGCGACGATCACGGGGTCCTTGAAATCGGGAACGGCGTGGAGATATCCGAAGACCCCCCGGAAGCCCGGCGCCTCTTTGATCCGGTCCGCGAAGAGCCGACGCCCCGTTGGGCCGAGCGTGTTGTGGCGGCGGCCTTCCCATTTCAGGACGTCGTCGAGGAGAAACGGCTCGGTCTCCTGAGCAGGTGCGCAGGGAACGAGGACGAACAAGACGATAAAAAACGGAGCAGAGCGGATCATTGCGGGTGTCAGTGGTTCCGGAGAAAGGGATTTAGAATTTCAGGGGTTATATCAGATGAGGGAGCTCATTCCAAGAAAGGCGCTTTTTCTCATCTTCTCGAAGCCGTTACCGGCCGGTTTCCTTGTATATTAATAATGTCATGCATTTTCGAAGTCACTCGACAAGGGGAGGCTGGAAATTCCCGCCTGCTCCATTTGACCTTTCCCGTAAAAGAGCGTCTATACTTTTGGCAACGGCAGAGCTGACGGCAGGAGCGACTTTCATTTGATCCACGCGAAGCCACAACGAGGAACCGGTTCCGAAACAGCGGTGGATGCTTTGAACGAAACCAGGCTGGTGAAGCGCTTCCTCAAGGGCGATGAAAGGGCATTCGATCTTGTCGTGAAGCGCCACGAGGGCACGGTCCGGTCGATCGTCTACCGCCTCGTCGGAAACGCCGACGACGCGGAGGATCTCTCCCAGGAGACGTTCATCCGTGTTTACGGACACCTCGGCGAGTTCAAGGGCCGATCGTCCCTGAAAACGTGGATCCTCAGGATCGCGACCAACCTCGCACGGGACCTGCTGCGGCGAAGGCGGAGAAAGCCTCCGGCCGTCCCCCTCGAGGAGGGGGATGCGCGAAACCTCGCCGGCGCCCCGGGGAAGAGCCCGCTTGCCGAGCTCTCCCTGAAGGAGAAGGCGAAAGCAATGGCTTCCGCCCTCGAAGAGCTCCCGTTCAAGCAGCGCGCCGCCCTGACCATGAAGGTCGTCGCTGACATGAACTACGGCGAGATCGCCAAGGTGCTCGGAACGACGCGAAACTCGATCAAGTCGAATATCCACCTCGCCCGCCGGAGGCTGGCGGCCGTTCTGGGCCTTTGAGGCCCTGCGGATATCGCCTGCGGATATCGGGTGAATGAAGGCTGATCGACAAACGGGTAAGGAGATTTGAAATGGACGGCTGCAGGGCAAAACGACGGCTCCTCATGCAATACCTCGATCACGAGCTCGATGCCGGCAAGACCCTGGCGTTCGAGAGCCATCTGAAGGAGTGCGGCGAGTGTTCTTCCTTTGTGGAGCGCAACAGGGCTCTCGAGGAACTGCTCGAAGCGACCCTCTCCCCCGCCCTCGATTCCGAGAAAAGCGACGGCTTTTTGAAGAGCGTGCGGGAACGCCTTCCCGCTGCGAAAGAAAGACCGTCCCCGCGGAGAAGGGGTTTTTCCCTGCCGGCCTTTCGAAAACTGTCGATCGCGGCCGCCGCCGCCGTTCTTCTCGTTGTCTGCGTTTTTCATCTTCTGCCCGGCGGGAAGGACGAAAAAGAGCCGACCGCAATCGTGAAGGGCGCCGCTCCCGTCGAACCGGACGGGCAGGCCATGCCGCCCCTGCCGCCCCCGCCCGCCCGGAGCGAAGAGGAGCTGGCTGCGAGAGATGCTGCGAGGGAGGAGCTCGGCAAGATCCTGGCCGAGCTGGACGGCTTTCCCGACGATGAGCTCGCCGCCCGGTTCGCAGAGTCGACGCTCTCCCTGCGAAAAAGGGGCTGGCGGACGAACAACATGCTTTCCGGCGCGCTCAGGCGCGAGAAGGGTCCGGCGCTCCGCACCGCCGTCCGCCTTGTAGGCACGATCGGCGGGTCGGAGAAGCTGTACGACGTGATTCCTTCGCTGAGCCGGTTTCTTCAGGAAGGGATTTTACCCCGCGAGACCTTGAAAACCCTGGCGGCCCTGGGCGGTCCCCGGGCGGAAGCCCTGGTCGGCGACGCGCTCCATGACCCGGCGCTTCGCGATGACGCGCTCGGGCATCTCTCGAGCGCGGCCGGAGACGGTTTCGCCCGGGAAATCACGAAGGCCGTTCTCGACGAGCGGGATCTGGCTCAGGGGAAGCTCTCTTCCTTTGCTTCGAAAGCGGTCGGCGTTCTCGGCCGAATGGGGACCGGGGGGCTCGACGGAATCGTGAAGATATACGAGCGCTCGGGAGAAAGCCCCGGCGTGGTTCGGGCGCTCTCGCCGCCGCCGGCCGCGCTCGTGGAGAGCTTCGTCGAAAGCTTCTCCTCGCGGCGCACGGCGTCCGTCAGGTCGAGGCTCAGGCTTGCGGCGGGCCTCCGTCTGAAGGAGACGCTCTGTTTCATGCGTCCCGGGGCGGGAAAAATCGACCTCGACGAGGAGTCCCCTTCGCTCATCGCCGCGGTGGGGGGCTGGGAAGCCGCTTACGAGCTCGTTGACCTCTACCAGGGCCCGGTCTCCATGAGAGAGAGGAAGAGGCTCTCGCAAGCGTTTGTCGAGATGCTGGGTCTCTACCCCGATGAAATCGACGAGACACTGGGCGGAGCCCTTTTCTTTCTGGGCGCCGGCGACGGACACGAAGCCCTTCTCGAGATGCTGTCCAAGGCGCCGGGCGCGGAATCGTGCCGCGCACTGGCCTGGGTCGTCGAAAACCGGTCCGATCTTTCGTCACGGGCCGCGCTGGAGCTCGCCAGGATCGGATCCCGGGACGCGCTCCAGGAGCTGATGAGCCTGCTCGACAGCGGCTCGCTCGCCCGGGACGCCGAGGCTTCCGCGCTGGCCGCGGCATTTTATATCGGGGGCGACGAGGTTTTGCGCCGCCTCCTCGAGGAGGGGAAGGATCGCTTCGATCTCTTTCCCCGGGAAGCGTACACACGGTCCGGGACGGCTCTTCCTTCGCGGAGGGGATTCCTGACGGACTCCCGGTTCATGAATCTCAGGAAATATTTTGCACGGAATTTGAACTCTTGACTGATGAGAGGAGGTTTCGATGAGACAGTTCAATCTTGTTATGGTCGCGGCGATCGTGACGTTGTGGGTTCCCTTCGCGGTTGCTGCGGAGGAGTACGAAACCCGTTTCTATGATCTTTCCCTTTTCCGGGATTTTATCGATCCCGAGGGAGAAGAAGATTTCCTCCCCCTCGTCCCCTTTTTGCCGCTCGACATGGATGATGAATATCTGGAGGAGCTGATAGAGTACAGCTTTCTCGAGGTCTATCCCGATCAGATCATCGACGTGCTCTACCAGATCATCGGCGAGGAGCATTTCGAGCACAACGGCGCCCGGATCCACCATTTCGGGTGGGGGTTGTACATTACGACTTCCGAATCGATCCACCAGAGGGTGGCGGCCGTTCTCGGGTTCCTGGAGAGTCGGTTGAGCAGGGAAGTCGACATGGAGATCGAGGTCTACGCGGTGAACAACCTCGCACAGATCGAGGATGCCGGCGCCGATGAGATACACCTGGCGGCGGAGGAAGGGGCTCTGAGCCTCCTTTTGAAACGGAGCGTCCGGACGAGGATCGGCGATCTCGCCGGCTTCGACGACGGGGAGAAGACGTCCATTGTCTGGGATTACGACACCGAGATCGCACAGGCCTCGGTCGTCTGCGAGCCCATCGTCGCTCAGCTCTCCGTGGGGCTCCGGCTCATGGCGCGGCCCCTTCCCGCTCCGGACGGCCAGGGCCTGATCGTGGCCCTCTACGGCATGGCTTCCCGTTTCACCGAGCCGCCGGCCCAGCGCGAACTGGGTTATGCGGGACGCCTCGCATTGGAGCGGCAGATCGAAAGCGTTCCGGTGGGCCACGTGATCGACGATCCCCGGATCGAGTTCGCCGGCGTGGCGTCCTTCCTGTCCGTCGAGCCGGGCCGGACCGCTGTGGTGAGATGCGCCTTTCCCCATTTCTCGGGCACGGGGAGCTTGGTCGTTCTTCTTTCGGCGAACCAGCTTCCCGCTCCGGAGCTGCTCGACCTGGGTGACGGCCGCGTGCTGGCGGGCTTTGATTTTCATTCCCTCCAGGCGGATTCCCTCATTCCCATCAAAGAGAGCCGTCTCTGTCCCGGTCCCATGATTTGGAACGATTACGACGAATCGTGGGAGCGCTATTTCACCCTGATAGGCCCTCCCCGCCCGACCTGCTCGTGCAATCTCGACGAAATCGTGGCGCACTTCGATGATCTTCTTCCCGTCGAGGATGATTCCGACGAAGAGAGAACGTACTTTTCCATTGAGGCACCATAATAAGGGTTTTCGACAGGGGGTTGTTCCGGGACGTGGGGGGCATAGCGGGCGGTCTAGACTCGGGGA
>CAZWHE010000076.1:10461-17882 GCA_964633825.1 uncultured Phycisphaerales bacterium
ATCTTCTTCCCGTCGAGGATGATTCCGACGAAGAGAGAACGTACTTTTCCATTGGAGACACCATCTTCTGGATTTGCGACAGGGGATTGTACCGGAACGTGGAGAGCATCGCGGCCGATCTCTACTCGGGGAATGCAAAGACGGTCGGTATGGACATGCGGTTTGTCGAGGTCGAAGGCCCGCCCGTCATGAACGACGTGGAGGCCATACTCGAGGAAGGTGTCCTTTGCGGGATCCTCTCCCTTCCCATGATTCGGGGCGGCGCGGCGGCTTCCACGGCGGGCTTCGAAGGCTTGATCGTCAATTCCTACGACGTAGATGTGGCCAATGACGCCGGAATACCCAATCCCAACATGGCCGGATACCTCGACGGCGTGCATATCAATCTCCGGCACGAGCCCCCGATCGGCGGGGGGGATGTGGGAGGTTTCATGAACGCCCAGGTTCACATGAACATGCTGAACGCGCCTGTGCGCTCCCGCATGCTGTGTGATCGCGGCGGGATGCTGGGCGTGATCGACGAGCCCGGTTTCGACTCGGCCTTCATCAATGTCAGGTTCGAAGCGGACGGGAACGACCACCTTCTCGGATCGGTCTCGGGAACGAAGGGGGGAATGATCAGGACGATCTACGTCATCGCCAGCGCCCGGCCAAAGCAGTAAACCGGCCGGACCGGCGATGGGGCAATGCCCAACACGACAATGCCCGCCGGAAGGGGCTCGTTCCTTCCGGCGGGTATTTGTATTTATTGCCCGATCACCATCCTGTCGCGGTTGGACAGGTAGTCCGTGCCGGAGGGCATGATGAGAGCCTGGAAAAAGACCTCCTTGCCCACGAGGGACGGGTTGTTGGGGATCGGCAGGTTGATGCTCTTTTCGCCCGAAGCCGGGATGGTTCCCGTGCTCAGGATGTTGGCCTGGGGGATATCGATCTGCACGATGCCGGCAGAGCCGTACGGTGTGTAACCCGGTGCGAAGGAGTAAGCGGCTTGGTATCCGTCGCCCGATTCGGCGAACAGATCGAGGGTCGCCGACCCGCCGATCGCGGCATCGCCGTGAACGACGAGATGAACTCCGAGCTCCATCTGGTTGAGGAAGAGGCCGGTCAGTTTCTTGGCCCGGCTCGGGTCGGCGCCGTCAACGAGACCGGAGAACTCGAAGGACGTTCCCACCGTGGAGTAGGTTCCGGTCGAGTAGGTCACGGCTTTGTTGTTCGAGCCGCTCTTCAGGACCGCGTCGGCCGAGGCGTCGGGCGTGAGGTGGTCGCTCGATCCCGAATCCCCTTCATAGTCCATGCTCATCCCGGCCGTGGGCTGGCCCGTCACGCCGGTGAGCGAACCCGAGAGGGTGGACCCGCTCGACGCGCTCGAGATGCCGAAGTAGGACCTGTAGATGGTCTTCGCCGAGTCCTGGGCGAAGCAGTTGCCCCCCTCCATGTACGCCGAGCCCCCGGCGCTGAGGAAGCTGACGAGCGTGTTCGCCTGCGACGTGGTGAGCTGTTTGTTATGAGGGCTCATGCCGAGGCAGATGATCACGGCGTCGTAGCCCGACAGGGAAGCGGGCCACGAGTCGGTGAAGTCCCAGCTCAGGTTGAAGTCGGAGCAGGCATCGACCCACTTCTCTCCCGAGTACGGGGTCTTGTCGAGGTCGATGATGCAGATCCTGTTCGAGGGATTCAGTGTGAAATAGTACGTGCCCGACGCCGGGCTCGCCGCTGTGTTGGCCGCTGCCGCAGAGTCGGCGGCGACGATCCGGTACGACACGACGTCGCCGAGTGAAGCCGGCGCCGTGGGCGTTCCTTCGAAGAGAAAGGTTCCGTCCACGCGCGACATGGCGATCGGCGTCTGGGGCGAGCCGTTGACGGCGTACTCGAGCGTCACCGTGGGTATGCCCGTGTTGTCGAGCGCCCTCGCCACGAAGGTGGGCGGCCAGTCCGCGGCGGCCACTCCGGCCACGGCGTCGTGATCGAGCTCGGGGGGCGTCAGGTCCTCTTCCACCAGGAAAGAGTGGAGATCACCGGGCGCAACGGGAGGATGGACCCGCGTGTTCCCCAGGAGGTCTTCTGCGTAGACGTAGAACGAAACAATGCTCCCCCAGGGCTGAACGGGGATGACGCCCTCGAATTCGTCGGGATTACCCGTTGGGAGCATGTTGACGTTCGAGAAGGGCGCTCCGCCCGTGGTGGTATAGTAGATCTTGGGGTAGGCGGCGAACGAGGTGGAATTGTCCGTATAGATCTCGGCCCGGACGGGGTATCCGTATGACAGGTCTTCGCTGTCTCCCGGCGGATAGGCGTAGATCCTGACGCCGTCGCCGCGCACGAAGTTCCGCGACCGGCAGTGGACCGAATCTCCCCAGTCGGTTCCGCCCGACGAGACGAGGGCCACCGTGTAGCCGGGGCAGGCTGTTTCGAAAACAAGCTGGGCCTCGCTGTCGTGGGAGGTGTTGTGCTTGGCCATGATGATCTTGTCCTGCGTCTGCAGGGAGTTGATGTAGGCCGTCATGGAATAGCCCTGGGTCCAGAGGGGCATCCTGTGGACCCGGTAGGGCCTGTCATAAGGGCTGGCCAGCGTCTGGTAGTATCGAAGCGCCGCCTCGGACCAGCCGCGGTGGCTCTTGTTGTGGGGGAAATCGCTCCAGACGATGACGTCGGGCGCGACGGGCTTGCCGAAAGTATCGAAGTGCTCGATGTCGATCTTGAGGTCCGCCGTGATGTAGCGGTCGATGCCGAGATACTGGGACATGGCGTCGTCCACCTGGGCCTGGGTGAGGCCCGGGTTTTCCGAGTAGACGAGCGTCGACGACCAGGCATTGCCGTAGCCGTCGGCATAGTAATTCCCGCCCGAGTGCTCGAGGTCGAGGCCGTAGAGCGGGATGCCGTAGGTGCTGCTCACCACCTGCGGAATCGCGTCGTCCAGAGGGCGGGGCCGGTTGTAGATGGTGTCCACAAGGCCGAAGTCGTTGTTTCCGTCCCAGAGGAACCAGGGACCGTAGTCGCGCACCCACCATGTGTTGGTGCTGGCGATGAGCCATTTCACATTGGTCTGCGGGATTCCGTTGGAAGTGAGCCAGCTCTGCCACCACGACTTGTAGCTCTGGGTCGTGATGATGTAGAGGTCGTTGTCCAGCTGCAGCTCCTCCATCAAATCGGCGTTGTCCCAGAGGCAGAAGACGCCGATCGACTCGTCCCACTCGGCGGCGGCGCGCACGGGCGCCGTGGGCGGCGGGGTGCCGCGGTGGTTGATGCCGATCAGGTGGACGAGGGCCTGCTCCTCGGGCGTGAGGCCGATGGTGAGCCGCCTGTCGTGGCCCGGGGACAGGCCTTCCTGCGCCTGGAGAAGGGATCCGGCTGTTAGAACAAGGACCGAAATCAGGATCGGATGGAAAAGTTTCATCTTCGGGGCTCCGGGTTCAGGGTTAATGTGTCACATATGAGTCGAGGCTTTGTTTCTACAATATCATAATACACGAAAGTTGATGTTTTGAAAGTATAATTTTGGAGGCCCTCTTTTGCCGCGAATCGTCTGTTCGGCAGTGGTTGTTTTACTCTGTCAGCCTTCTCTTTCCAACTTCTTCCCGCCTCTTCGGCGCCATCTTCTTCCTATTTGGGGTTCCGATCGGCTGCCTTTCGTCCACTTAAAAAGATCGCCATTGGACGCAAAAAAGGGTTGATATGGTGTTAATAATGGTATATAATATATACTGTAATTAAATTCAAAGGTGAGGCTGGTGTTTGAATTTGATCCTAAAAAAAGTCGCGCAAACCGTGATAAACACGGCATCGACTTCGTCGAAGCGCAGCAACTTTGGCTCGATGATATGTTGCTTGAAATCCCGGCTCGCACGACTGATGAGCCGCGACTTCTGATTATCGGTAGAATTGAGGGAAGGCACTGGTCCGCTGTGGTCACGTATCGGGAGGACCGAGTCCGAATTATTTCAGTGCGGCGCTCCCGAGCAGAGGAGGTTGAACTTTATGAAAGCGCGTGACTTTGATAAGAAGTTTGATGGTGGTGAAAACGTCACCTCAGAGTTGGATATTTCGAAAGCACGAAGGCTTAACCAGGAGCCAAAGCGCATCAACGTAGACTTCCCGACTTGGATGATCGAATCGCTTGACCGTGAAGCCAAGCGTTTGGGCATCACGCGACAGTCGATCATCAAAGTTTGGATTGCAGAGATGCTTGAACGCAAGATCTCCTAGCCAACCGGCTTCGCCCGGCACTTTGCAGCCGGAGCCGGCGGGTAAACTGACCCGAGGAGGGTTGCCATGCTCGATTTCAGCAGGGTCCGCGCTGTTGCGGCTGTTCTGTCGGTCTTCTTTTTTGCGGGGTGTTCGTCCGTCACGTTCACGCCGGCCGAAGGAAAAGGGGCGCGTCCCGCCAAGCCCGACGGCTTCGAGGTCAAGGTTCTGGGCAAGGACTGGAGCATTCGTTATGAAATCATCGGAACCGTCTCCTGCCAGGATTCGGCGCGATCATCGATCTGGAACTGGTGGACCGATCAGCAGGCCCTCATCATGAAGCTGAAGGACTCGAACCGGCAGCGTCTCGTCGACAAGACCCGGGAGGCGGGCGGCGACGCTCTCATCGGTCTCAACCACAGCATTTCGACGGGCGGCAGCGGCGGCCTCGGCGTCGGTCTGGGAGTCGGCATCGGAAACAGTCCCGTGGGGGTCGGCGTGGGGACGTCTCTTTTCGCCGGAAACCCGACGATTAGACTCGTTTCGCACGGCAGGGTGGGCGTGATCAAGCAGCGCCCGGGAGAAGGAAGATGAAGAAAGTCCTCACCATCGCGGGCTCGGACTCGAGCGGCGGGGCCGGCGTCCAGGCCGACCTCAAGACCTTCACTGTTTTCGGCGTGTACGGCCTCTCGGCCGTGACGGCCGTGACGGCCCAGAACACGGAGGGCGTCCGTTCCGTGCACGAGCTCCCCCCCGACTTCGTGGCGGCCCAGGTGGAGAGCGTTGTGGACGACATCGGCGTCGACGCGGTCAAGACGGGCATGCTCGCGAGCCCGGCCGTTGTCGAGGCCGTCGCCCGGAGCGTGGAAAAATACGGGATGCCCCACCTCGTTGTCGACACGGTGATGGCTTCGGGAGAGGGAGAGCCTCTCCTGTCCGAGGACGCCGTCGATCTTTTCAAAAAGCGCCTCCTCCCCCTGGCCGAGGTGGTCACGCCCAACGTTCCCGAGGCCGAGATCCTGGCCGGCACGACCATAACGAGCGTGGAGGATATGAAAAAAGCGGCCGAGCGGATCGCCGAGGCCGGCTGCAAATGGGTCGTGGTGAAGGGCGGCCACCTGGCGGAATGGGCCAAGCGCACGGCGGCCGAATCCGCCTCGCTCGTCACCTCCCTCGACGCCGAGCGCCTGGCGTCCGAGGCCGTCGACGTGGTCTGGAACGGGACGAAGTGCACCACACTGCAGGCTCCCTTCCTGGAAGGCTCGGAGACGCACGGAACGGGGTGCGCCTTCTCGGCGGCCATAACGGCGTGCCTCGCCAAGGGAATGGAGCCGCTCGCCGCGATCGAGCGCGCCAAGAAGTACGTGGGCGCCGTGATCGAGTCGGGGCTCTCTCTCGGGAAGGGCCGGAACGTGCCGGCCCATTTCAAGGGGATGACGAGCGACTGGTCGTAGGCGCCATGTCGTCGAGCGGGCTCTGCGCCTTTGTTTTCAGGTCGCGCACCACGTGGGTGTAGATCATCGTCGTCTCGACGCTCTTGTGCCCCAGAAGATCCTGAATCTCCCGGATGTCCGTTCCCTTCAGAAGCAGGTGCGTGGCGAAGCTGTGGCGCAGCGTGTGCGCCGTGGCGTGCTTGTCGATCGCGGCCCGGCGGCGGGCGCGCCGAATGGCGGCCTGGAGGGTCTTCCCGTAAACGTGAAAGCGGCGGACCTTGCCGTCCGACGGGTCGAGGGCGATCTTGTCCGCCGGGAAGACGTACTGCCAGCCCCACTCCCCGGCGGCGGCCGGATACTTGCGCGAGAGCGCGCCGGGCAGGGGCGCCTCGCCGCACCCTCTTTCGAGGTCCTCCCCGTGCCATTCCCGCACCTTCTCCAAATGGGCCCGCAAAGCGTCGCGCAGCGTACAGGGCAGGAGGGTCGTACGGTCCTTGTCCCCCTTACCGCTTCGCACGACGATCAGGCCGGCTTCGAAGTCGATGTCCTTCACGCGGAGCGTCAGCAGCTCGGTCAAACGCAGGCCGCTGCCGTACAAAAGGCTCAACATCAGCCGGTATGGGGGATCCACAGCCGCGAGCAGGGCCTGCACGTCGCTTACAGACAGCACCACCGGGAGCTTTCGCCCCCGCCGGGCGCGCACCGTTTGCTCCATCTCCTCCATGTCGGTGCGCAAAACCTCCCGGAAGAGCAAAAGGAGCGCGAAGAACGCCTGGTTCTGCGTGGAAGCGCTCACGCTGTCGACCATGGCGAGCCGGGTGAGAAAGGCCTTCACGTCCCCGGCGGTCGGTTCGCCCTTCAGGCCGGTCCGTTGCCGATAAGCCAAAAACCTCCGCGTCCAGTGCAGGTAGGTTTTCTCCGTGCTCGCCGCATAGTGGCGCAGGCGGATGATTTCGCGCAGGCGGGAGACGAGGTTCGTGTTGCCGACAGCGGGCGGGCTCGATCCACCCGGCGCCTCGAGTTGCCGGTATTGATAACGGTAGATGCGCAGCGCATCGGACGCCTGCCGGATCTGCCACGGCTCGATTTCGCCCCGCTTTCCCAAGGCGGCCAGGAAGAGGTCCCGTGTTTGCTCGAAAGTGTAGCCGCCGTGTGACCGTGCGAAGAGCAGGAACTCCCGCACCCACCGCACCAGGTGCGGCCTCTGCATCGGCCGCGCCAAATCCCGCTTCCGCAGGAAGTCGGCGTAGCCCTCGAGAACGGCCTCCACTGCCCGCATATCTACTTCCCCAGCTTATTGACAATCACCCTAACAACGATATCATTGGTCTTATGACCAACCGATCGATTTCGGTAAGTCCGTCGGCGACTTCAGGGTCCGCAACAGGGAGTCAGCCTCCCCGAAAGCGGACCAACAAAACGCCGGCAAGTGAAAGACGGGAATACGAGATAAGGGGTTACAGGGAAGAAGATCTTTCCTTGGGTGCTCACCTGAAAGACCGGTCCGGGACCGGATTCGATCCGCCTCGGTCCCGAAAAGGCATGATATGAACGAAGCTCAAGCGATCGCAAAGAGAGAAAAAGAATAGAAGAAATCGTTGGATGCAGAGAAGAAAGGAACGATAGCATGGCGAATGCATTGTCAGTTGCAGGACCGAACTCGAAGTACCAGCAACCGGGCGCGGCCCCGGCCGGTTTCCTTGGCGGACTCTGGCATGGGCTCATCCTTCCCATCACCTTCCTGGTCAGTCTCTTCAACGCGAATGTCCGGATCTACGAGAAGAACAACAGTGGTCGATGGTATGA
>CAZWHE010000077.1:0-6344 GCA_964633825.1 uncultured Phycisphaerales bacterium
ATATCTCTGGCCCGATCCCGGTTTCTACAACGGAACCCTCTATATCGATACGCAGTACAAGGCTTACACCGATCCCGAGCTCCAGGGTTATCCCTTCGGCTACACCATGTACCACTTGTGCGACATGAGCATCGCTTATTCCAAGTTCTTCGCCGAGGCGTCCGGTTACGGCTGGCTCTGGGAGAACACGTCCACCGAGCTCGAGATCGGCGATCCGGGCGCCACTTACCACACCGGCGCGCCCGCCGACTTCGCCCCCAATGCTCTTCTCTACGCCGGGTGGTACAACATCAACAAGTACAACGATGTCTGGGAATGGATCCCGGGATCAGGGGCGTGCGACCTGAACAGCCTGTCGATCCTCGGAATCCGCGAGGAAAACCCGCCGTCCTTCATCGCCAATGCTTTCCTTCGCGGCCTGACGTGCGGCACGGGCGTGATCTTCGAGCCCGAAACGGTCGGCCACCAGCGGCCCGAAGTCTTCTTTTACGCCATGCTGAACGGCTTCAACTTCGCCGAGGCGTGCGGCCTCTCCACGCCGACCCTCTGTTTTTCAAACATGTCCGTCGGCGATCCCATCTACAACCCGCACAAGGAGGGGAAGACGCCCGTTGTCGACACGACTCCGCCGCCCATGCCCGTTATCGAAGTCGCGGCCGAGCCCGGGATCGATACGGAAAGAACGCTCTTGATCTCCATCGACAACCGCGGCCGTGAACCCGACGTTGTCGCTGCCGAGGTGGATTACGGATTGACGCAGGCATACGGGAACACCGTCCCCTATGGTTCCGTGTTCCGCGTGCAGCACTCCGTCCTTCTCGACGGGCTGGCAACCTCCACGCTCTACCGCTTCACGGCCCGCGTGAAGGATCCGGCCGGTCTCGTGACGGAAACGGATGATTTCATTTTCTTCACGGAAGAGCCCGACCCCCTCATCGTGGATATCTTTCCCGACACCCAAGCCGTTCCCGCGTACACGGACATCGACCTGGACGTCCATTTTTCCAGCGTGGGCGGCATCAAGAATATCTCGAGCTACGGCGTGACGGTGACGGCCCATCATCTCGGTGTGGTCGACATGCCCGTCACCCATTATTTCAATTCCCTGCCATACGGCATCGAGAACAGTCCGGACGACACGACGCACCTTTATCATTTCACGCTCCCCGGAATCGACACGCCGGGAACATACATCTTCAAGGTGACGGCCGTGCACGACGGAGTTGTTCAGGAAGAGGACTCGTGCACCGTCGAGGTCTTGTAGCCTTGATGATCAGAGCCGGGTCAAATAATCTCTGAGAGTCCTGTACTTTTCGATCAATGACGGCGTACGGGAACAGCCGGGACAGGCCCAATGATAGAGCATGGCCTGGTCTTCTCGGGCGAGGCTGTTCGGGGCGTAGGGATTGCGGGCGAACTCCTCGACGCAGCACGCGGGATAACCGAAAAATCCCCCTTCGAACAGAACGGTTTCCACACCCTTGTCGATGGGGCGGCCGTCGAAGCGTGAGGCGTATTTTTCGAGACGCTTCGGATCGAGTGAAAAGAGCGTCTCCGTGACCTCGGTTCCGTTTCGGGTTGTCCGCTTGACGCGCCGGACGGAGAGTCCCAGCCTGCGCAGGTCGTCTGCAGCTCCGCCGGGAAGGGGTTTCTCCCACCGGCCGGCGGGCTTGATTCCCTTGAGAGTGAGCAGGGCGAGAAAGGCGATCTGAAAGTCGTGCTCTTTCAGCCTGAGCAGCCGGCGGTTCTCCTCGTTTTGTTCCGGGTGATTACCTGGCATCCTTCAGGATCTCGTGGAGCTGCACCACGTCGACGCGGCCGTCGTTGATCGTGCCGTTGTAAGAGTAGGACCCGTGATCCATGTAGTGAAGGCCGATGTAGGGGATGGCGAGAGTGAGCCCCTTGACGGGATCGGTGATCTCGAGGAAGCCCATGTTGACGGCTTCGCCGCAGATTTCGCAGTTTTCATCTCCCCAGACCGGGTTGTCGATTTTGTAAACCTTGTCGGGCAGCGGGCCGTAAGGGAGAAGGTCGATTTTCAGCTTCATCGCGCCGGCCTCGTCCACGCCGTCGGCCTTGAAATTGCCGTTCTCATCGGCGTCGGCGGGATCGGTTCCGATTCCGATTTCTTCGCTGTCGCTGAGAAGATCGCCGTCCGTGTCGCTGCTCACGGGAAGCCGGTGGAGGTCTTCCAGAACCCGGTTCAGCTCTTCCACGTCGATCCGGCCCTGATGAAGAGTGCCGTCGTATTCAAAGGAGCCGTGATGGAGGTAGTGCATGGCGATGTAGTGAATGTCGACGGACGTTTTATTCCATGGATTGGTGATCCTGAGAAAGCCCATGTTCACCTCGGCGCCGCAAATATGGCAGAGCTCCACGCCGTATTGGATGAAGTCGGTTTTCACGATCTCCGCCGGATCGGGCTGTCCGGGATTCCAGTAAGGGAGCCCGTCGATGACATCGTCGAGCATGTCGGCCAGCTCGGGACCGTCGATGACGCCGCTTCGGTTCTGATCGGGATTTCCGGGATCGAGGCCGAGGGCCGTTTCCTCCGCGTCGAGAATCAGGTCTTGGTCGGCGTCCCCCGGAATGGGGGTGGGCAGCCAGTGATTGTCGTAAAGGCGTCGGGCTTCACCCGAGGGCGGGGCTTTCATCTCCTGAGCTTCCGAGGTCTTTCCAAAGTGAAAGAGACCGAGGAACGTCGAGATCAGCCCTCCCAGCATGGTGAGAACCAGGGCCTTCCACAGCTTCAGTTTGCGTGTCATGGCAAATCCTCCTCATGGTAAGCCGGCCGATTTCGGCGAAGCCGGCCGATTGCGGCGAAGCCGACGGCATGAGCCGTGAGGCGGGTCAGGGGTGCTTGCTTCAGGGTGGTTGGCTCAGGCCTCAGCCGGTTATACCGCCGCTTCCTTCCGTGTTGCGGCGCCTCCTTGCGGGATTTGCGAGATTACCGGCCTACACTTCCAATGCATAATATAATGTTGATTCTAAACCGAGTCAACTCGAAATAAGGATTTTGACTCGGAGACCTCCTGCCGGTATCAAATAAGGAAATGAAAACAGGAACGATCCATTTCAAGGTGTTCTTTCTTCTCCTGATCCTCTGCGGGATCCAGATCGTTTATTATGCTCCCCAGCTTCCCGATCAGGTGGCCTCTCATTTTGCCATGGACGGCAGAGCGGACGGATGGAGCAGCCGAGAGGCCTTCATTCTCTACTACGCCGTCTTCTTCCTGTTCATGGCCTTCACGTTCTTCCTGATCGCCCTTTTTCTCCCCAAGATCCCGCCCGATCTCATCAGCATGCCCGGGAAAGACTACTGGCTCACGCCGGAGAGGAAGGCCCAAACCCTCGAGTTCCTCTCGGAGCGGCTGCTCGCCATGGGCAATGCCACTCTCTGTTTCATTCTCATCCTTTTCCAGGCCATCATCCAGGCCAATATCGAGGTCGTCGAGGGCGAGGTCAGGAGCGGGCTCTGGTTCTGGATTCTGCTGGCTCTCTACTTCGCTTATGTAACGGTCTGGACCGTCCGGCTCTTCCGGGCGCTTCGCAAGCCGTCGTGAAAGAGCGCCTCATCCGGCGAAACGGGGGGGTGGGGGAGATTATTCCCCGAGAGCGCAGCCGTTGAAGTGGGGGGGGGCGCCGCCTTTCATCAAGCCCGGCTCGGTGTCGACAATGAGGCCGACCCAATAACCGCGGTGCCTGAGATGATCGGTGTATGAAAGAACGGCCAGGGGCTGGCCGCGCTTGCGGACTCCTTCGAGCACTTCTTCGCAAAATTCGCCCTTGCCGATCACCTGTTTGTGGTACTGGGATTTGCCGTCCCGTCCGGATGTCCAGAGCGGGCTCAGGATGACGGGGGCTTCGGCCGCTTTTTTCGGATTCCATCCGAAGTCGAGAACGTTGTGCAGGCTCGAGAGCATGGTTTCGTGCAGGCCGCCGCCCACGCAGCTGAAGGCGGCGAAGGGCTCGCCCTCACGCAGGATGATTACGGGATTCATGCCGTTGGGAATGCGGCCTCCCGGGCCGCTCTTTTTCAGCCGGTCCTGTTGGAACGAGCCCGAGTCGGGAATGGAGACGCCTCCCACGAAGATCCCTGTCCCTCCCCAGGTTGTGGTGTTGATCGAGTGGGTGAGCGCGGCCGCGTTCCCTTCGGCATCGACAGCCACGATGCCGTCCGAATGGGAGCCGGCCGGAACGAGCAGGCCTTGAAACCTCTGAATCCAGCCGGGCTCCTTCAGCTTTTCCCAGATCACCTTTGCGTTTTTCTTGGTCGCGCGGGACGATGGCGTGAAGTCCGTTTCGGGGAAAAGAGCCAGGAGATAGGTGCGAGGCGAGTAAGAGATGAGCACGCTCATTCTCGAGGCCTGAATCAACCTGTAGAGGGCTTCGGCGGATTCCGTGTAATGGCCGTGCCGCGCCGGATCGGCGAGCTCCAGGAGGTTGAGCCCCTCGATGAGGTGCAGCCCGCCCAGGCTCGGCAGGCCGGGTGCAAAAACTTCGCAGCCTTTGTAGGTCGTGCGAAGTGGGTCGGGATTTGTGGGCGAATAGGCCTTCAGGTCTTCGAGCGTGATCGTGCCCCCTTCGGCTCGAACAGTCCGAACGAAGGCGCGGGCCCATTCGCCGCTATACATGTACGCCGCTCCCTGTTCGGCGGTCTTCCGCAGGGTGCGGGCCAGCTCGGGCTGGCGAAAGAGATCGCCCGCGCCGTAAAGTGTTCCATCCTTCTTCGTGAAGATGGAGCGCGCAGCGGGAAGGCGGGTAAGGACCTGTTTCTTCGATGCCATGAGAGATGCCAGAACCGTATCGATTTCGAAGCCCTTCTCGGCGATTTCGATTGCCGGTTCGAAGAGTCTCTTGAAAGGGAGCCGGCCGAAACGCTTGTGAGCCGATTCGATGCCGGCCATGAAACCGGGCACGAGGGCCGTGCGGCCGCTCGGTATGGGCCGCTTCGGTATCGAAAGCGGATCGGTCTCGGCGCGCGGCGCGTCATAGCCGGCGTCGAGCGCGCAGACCTTGCCCGTGGATGCGTCGTAGTAGACGAGGGAAAGGATTCCGGCAAAGCTGTTCCAGCAGCCGGCGTCGTGTGCAATCTGTGCCAGGGCGGTGACTATGACGGCGTCCGCAGCGCTTCCTCCCCGGCGCAGAGCTTCGAGCCCGGCGCGCACTCCCGTTGAGCTCGATGTGCCGGCGATCATGAGAGAACGGCCTTCGGCCGGAAGCTTGGGGCTCGCCCAGGCGCGGTCGAGCATGGCGAAACGGGCGCGTTCCTCTTCCTTCCAGGCCGAGGGAGAGAGGCTGTCCGGCTCTGATGCCGGTTCTTCTGCCGGGGCGGAATAGAACACAGCGGCAATGAGAAATAAAAGGAGAGCCAAGCGCTTGAACCGCATGATAGGCTCCTCTTCTCTACCCCTTCTTCGAGATGCTGCCCACCCCGGATACATCCTGAGCGACTTCAGTGGGATTGCCGTAGTATCCGATGTTCCCGGCTCCGTTGATTTCGGCTTCCAGCTTGCGGGATGCGAAAACCTCTGCGCTCCCCGTGCCGTTGATCGTGATCGCCGCGTCTTCGGAAAGGAGGTCCTTCGTGTTCAGCGTTGCCGCCCCGGATATGGTGACCGCGAGCTCCCGGGTCGTTCCGGCCGCCCGAACCCCGCCGGCTCCGTTGATATCGATCTCGATCTTTTGATTCTCCATATCGGAGATGGTCACGTCGATGGCGCCCGAGGTTTTTACAGACTCCACGTTGCCGACCGTGATGTTCAGCTCGAGAGAAATCTCGGGAGAGATCGATTCGTTGGACTCGACGATCAACGTCTTTCCCCTGATCCGGGTGACGATGTGTGGCAGAATGTTATCGTCGCCCGTGATCGTGACGCTCTGTTCCTGCCGGCATGTGATCGATACATCATAGGCTCCGCGGATATCAACGGATTCAAACGGAGAGAGAGCGCGCTCTTCCGTCATTTCGATCCCGCTTCCCTTGATTCCGCGGCAGACGCTAAAGTCGCAGCAATCGAGCGAACAGAAAGACATGAAAAACAAAAGTGCGAATCCCAAGCAGCGCATAGACACCTCGCAGATATGGGGACACAATACGTATTTTTCCGTTTGGCAATTAAATAGTATATCAACATTGCTTCCGGAAAAATACGTATTGTGTCCCCCTGCAAAAGGCCCCAGAAATGTTTGATATTTTGAGACTAAATATAAATAAAGTATAATATAATTATTGATCGCATTTGCGGACGCCCATCCGGCTCGAGGAAAGGAGAACACAATGCGCAGCACCGCGCTGAAGGCCATTTTGCTGATAACGGCTCTTGTCTGGGGATTGCCGGCCT
>CAZWHE010000077.1:6354-17803 GCA_964633825.1 uncultured Phycisphaerales bacterium
GTTTTCACGTCTGAAGACGCGCCGGGCGGCGGGGGCGGCCGCGGGTTACCCGTGAACCGGGTATTGTCCGGCCCGGCGGACGGAGCTCAGCACCAGCCGGCGCCGCCGCAGCTCGACCTGCAGAACGAGCTCGATCTCGTGGTGGCGCTCAACAACGGGTACGGCGGGGGCGTTTTCCGGGTGGCGTCGGACGCGCACGGAGTTCTCTGGGAAGGTGTCTCTGGGGATATCGTTCACAACGGCGCGCCCATGCCCCTGGAAGCCACATTCGAGGTGGCGAGCACGTCGAAGGCCTTCACGGCCGCTGCGGTGCTTCTCCTTGTCGAGGACGGCTTGCTCGGTCTCGACGATCCGATCGGCCTTTACCTCCCGCCTTCCATCACGACGGGTCTTCTCGTCATCAACAGCCATGACTACGGTCCCGAAATCACCGTGCGCCAGTGCCTGGCGCATACGGCCGGACTCCCCGACTACTGGAACGATCCGCCCTATGTCTATCCCGGCATCAATGCCTTCCTCCGCGATTACATCCTCGATCCCTCTCATTTCTGGACGCCCCAGGAGATCATCACGTACGTTCCCGGGCTCGATCCGATCTTCGTGCCCGGCACGGGGTGGCACTACTCCGATACGGGCTACGTTCTCGCCGGCCTCATCATCGAGGAGATCACGGGGAAGGAGCTGCACGTCGTCTACCGCGAGCGGATCTTCACTCCTCTCGGTCTCAACGACACGTGGCTCCACTGGCGCGAGCCGCCCGTCAGCCCCCTTCCCGAGTCCCACCGCTACGAGGACAAGTGGAACATGTACCCCAAACGGCACAACAGCGCCGACTGGGCCGGCGGCGGGCTGGTGAGCAGCATGCGCGATCTGGAGCGTTTCATCGATGCCCTGGCTCATGACGAGCTCTTCACCAACCCGGGCACGATCACCGAGATGACGGACTGGATCGCCACGGGAACGCCCGACATCGAGTACGGCCTCGGCCTCTTCCGCGTCGGCCTCGGCGGCGGGCTGGGCAAGATCTGGGGCCACGACGGTTACGGCAACTCCTGGATGTACCACTGGCCCAAGTATGACGTGACCTTCGTGGGGGGGCTCAACCAGACCGAAAACGACTGGTGGCCCCTCGTCATGGCGGCCGTGCTGCAGATCGATTCCTGATTGACGGACAACTCGTAGGACAATTCGAGGTAGGGAATATAATTTTTCAATAACCCGAACATTTCACGCGCTTTCTACTGCGGCTCCTCGTCACAAAATCGCATGAAATGTCCGGGCTAAAGGTCTTGCCGAAAAACAACTCATCGCACGGATTCGGGAATTCGACCGCATGTCGGCGCTCGGCGAGCGGCCGCGCAGCGCCGACGTTGTCCGGCTGGAGGAGAGGCCGGTATCTCGTGGAGCTGAGACAAAAATCCCAACGATTTTGTGGGGCCGAGTCATCGCGTTCACGTTGTAGTGGATTAGTGGAGCGGCTTGACTTGACGCGGCAGAAGACGAGGGTGACGATTCAGACGGCTCTTTGGGGATGCCCGAGGAACTGATCGACCGTCATGTCCGAGCGGAGTACCCATGACCGCCACCGAGATGGTTTGGGAGGGCGGCGAAAGGTAATGGTCGACGGCCGCTTCGGCCACATGAAACACAACCTGGGATGGCGCCGCTTCATGCGCCGCTTCATGCGCCGCTTCATGCGCCGCGGCTTACGGGCCTGCCGAAGCGAATTCAGGCTTCTTTGCAGCGCATTCAATCATGCAAAGCTTCCCAGGCGGCTGAACGAGAAAAATCTTGTGCTCGGTCAATGAGTGACAACGTGACGTCAGGGGAGAAGACTCTCACAGAAAAGAAACAGACGAAGACACGCAGTCGAGGCACGCCCACGTGGGGACATATCTACTGCAATAGATGGTCCACGTGGGGCGGTCTCCAGGAATAGCCCCCCGGTCCCCCGTGGGACAATTCAAACGAGCAATCGACCGGATATCGTAATCATTTTTTCTCCCCCCACCCGAATCAGGGGGAGAAAAAATGTTGATCAAGCTTGATGCCGGGGTTTTGTCTCAGCCCCGCGTGGGGGCAACGCATTCGACCGCTTCAGGTGAGTTGGATGCGCAAGCAACAGAGATGGATCATGGCAATGAGAGCGGCTGCCCCGGGATCAGGCTCATGCGCGGGGGATATGGTTAGGAGAAACCTTTTATTCCACATCCATCACCGTCAGGTTCGTGAGCTCCGAGGCCGGATTGCCCGCCGGTCCCGCCAGCGCCTGGAAGGGGTACTGCTCGCCGGGCAGCCACGAGCCGGGCACGGTTCCCGAGACAGAGAGCACTCCGCTCGCCGGGATCGCGCCGAGGCCGAATCTCTGGTAGGGCGGCACGAGATAGAGATCGCCGTACTGCGTCGTTTGCGGCGGGTCCTGGATGCCCGAGCCGAGGACGAGCGTCACCGGGGACGTTCCCGGCGCGCCCGCGACCTTGACCTTGATCGTTCCGCCCGGCGTGACCGTTCCCGTCTGATAGAGGTGGAGGTGGAACTCGTCGATCCCCATGTCGGCAATTCCGTCGGCGATGCGGGGATCGCCCTCGAAATCTTCGGTCGGAATTCCGGGCGCCGTGTTATCGCCCGCATCTTTGCAGGGAGAAGAATAGGTCAGGTGATAGTCGCCGGGTTCGACGAAGAGGGGATCGGCGTCGATGTTGCCTGTACCGGGCCATCCCCCTTTCACGTTGCTGTAGGTGACGATGACCGTGCTGCCGGTCGTCGGATCGGGATAGATCTCGGCGCCCGACGCGGAAGCGGTGTTGTCGCGGACGATGCAGTTGGTCACCAGGGGCGGCAGGTCGTAGAAGGTGAGCACGTAGATCCCGCCGCCGGCGTAGGCGTGATTGCCCGAGAGGGTGTTGTTGCAGATCCGGGATGTGTCGTAGCGGCTGTAGATGCCGCCCCCTCCCTTGGCCGCGCCCGAGCTCGTCGCACTGTTGTCGATGATGAGGTTGTTGTGGACATGGGAGTACGTGCCGTAGAGCCAGGTCGCGCTCCAGAGGTTGATCCCGCCTCCGCCCCAGCCGCCGGACGTGTTGTTTCGGATGACGTTGCCGTGAATGGTCGATCGGGCGTTCGCGGACACGTAGATCCCGCCGCCGCCGTTGAAAGCCTCGTTCCCATCGATGACATTGAAGCGGATCGTCGCGTCGCATCCCGCGCCCACGCAGATCCCTCCGCCCGAGTCCGCCTCGTTCAGTGAGATCCGGTTGTGTTCGATAAGGCTCGAGCTGTTGCTGTCCAGGCTGATCGCTCCGCCCGTTCCGTTGTAGTTGCTGTTGTGCGAGTAGTTGTCGTTGAACAGGCAGCGGCGGAAAGTGGGGGAGCAGTCGCTGACCCAGACCGCGCCGCCGCGCACGTCGGGGTAGGCGCCGTCGCCGTATGCGTGCTCCACATGGCAGTAGTCGAGAAGGGAGAGATCATCCGCCCCGTCGAAGCGGAACCCGCGCCACTTCGACTGGTGCGTCGGATAGGCGCGCGTCAGCGTGATCCAATCGCCGGGCGTTCCCACGGCGTCGAGAAGCCCGTTGACCGTGAACTTGAACCGCCCCGTGAAGAGGACGTTCACGCCGGGCTCGATGACGAGCGACAGGCCGGAGGGCACTCTGATGTCGCCCACGACGGTGATCGTTTCTCCCGAATACCAGGTTCCGGAAACATCGCCCGAGACCGTCTGGTCGGCCGAAAGGGGGGCGGTTCCGAGAAAGGCGAAAAACGCCCAGGCTGCCGGCAGGAATTTCATGGTTTTCTTCGACATGGGAATCCTCCTTGGACTGAACATCTATTATATACAAAAATGACAATAAATTAAGGAAAAGACATGGCATGACTTCGGGCCGCTTCTTCTTGTTTACCTTGCCCGTCCGGTCTTCATATAATCACCCTGGTTATGAACAAGACGGTCAAAACCATCCGCGGCAAGGGAAAGCCCTCGGGTTCGGCGAGGATCAGGCTTTCCGTCTGGACCCTGGCGGGGTTTCTTCTTCCCGCGGCGGCCCTTGTCTATCTCATCATCTGGTCACAGACGAGCGAGCCCCTTTCGGCCCAGACAGAGATCATGCGGGCGGCGAGATCGCTCGAAGTGCTTGTCAGGGAAGGACTCGATCTGACAAAAGCCGATGCGGCCCGATGGGCGGGCGGGCGGCCTCTCGATCCTTCGGCCGGACCGGCCGGCATGTTTCGAGACAGCCTCCCCTTCGCCTTCGGCATCGACGAGGAGGGCCGGCCCCTCGTGACGGAACCGCCCCCCTCTGCGGCCAAGCAGGTCTGGGCGCTTCCCGGCGACGAGATGAGGAGAAAAACGTACGAAACCTTCTCCCGTGAGGCCGAGGAGTGCGAGATCATCCGGAAGGATATTACACGCGCTGAAGAAATTTTCGATGTGATGGCCAAAAACTTCACCGAGCCCGCCTATCGGGTGAGAACGAAGCTGGCCCGGGCCGCTTTCCTCGTTCACCAGGGCCGAAACGGTGAGGCCGTAACGGAACTAGTCGAAGTGATCAGCGAAACGGATCCCGCTGCTGCGCCGGGGCCGGGCGAGCTTCCTTTTGTCGTCTCGGCCTTTCTCCTTCTCGACGAGAACGCGGGCGGGCACTCGATCGAACCAGCCCGGGCGGCGGCGGTCGGAGTCATGACCGGCGGTTCGACCCCTTTGAAAGCGGCCGAGCTGCGCGCCGTCACGGAGCGGCTCAAGACGGTGTCTGATGAAGAGCGGGATGCGCTTCTCCGGCGCGTCCGCGCCCTCGACGTGATCGAGGCTCTCGAAGGGATGTCCGAGACAAGGGAGAAGATGCGCGGCGCCGAGGGCTTTGCCCTCGTGACACGGAATAAGCTCTGGCTGGGCGACACGTCTCAGGGAATTGTTCGCGGTGTTGCCTGTCCGGCCGAAGAGGGATTGGCCGCCCTCCTCGAGGCGGAGTTTCCGGCCGGGGCCGGCGCCCGGGCCGGAAGCGGCCTCGAGGCCTTTCTCGTGGTCGATGAATCAGGCTCGGGCGGCGAAGAGGGCGAGGTCATCCGCTTCCTTCCTTCACCGGCCGGGATCGACGGCGCGGTTCTCAAGATCGTGCTCGCAGACCGGACCGTATTCGAGGAGAGCGCCCGGTCGCGGCGCGTCTTCGTCGTGGGCGCCGGCGTTCTTCTCTTTCTCGCTCTCATCGTTCTCGGTTTCGCCACCTTCCGGGCGGTGCGCCGCGAAGTGGAAGCTGCAAAAGCGCGCTCCGATTTCATGGCCAGCGTTTCCCACGAGCTCCGCACTCCCCTCGCCTCGATCAGGACGTTCACCGAGCTGCTCGAAGAAGGCCGCGTCGCCGAGGAGGGAAAGAAACAGCGTTTCCTGCGCCTCATCCTCAGCAACTGCCGCCGTCTCACGGCCATGGTGGAGAACGTGCTCGACCTGAGCCGTTCCGAGCAGGGACTTTTGCGCTTCCACGTCGAGGAGGTCGACCTGAAAAGCCTTCTCGACGATCTCTTTCGCGACATCAGCGCAGCGGCCGGGGAGGACGGGTTCGCCGTGGAAGTCGCCATCGCCGGCGACGTGCCCGATGTGCGCGCTGATCCCACGGCCCTGGCGCGCGCTGTTTTCAACATCTGCGACAATGCACGGAAGTACTCGGGCGAGGAGAAGCGGATCGAGGTGAAAGCCGTCAAGAAGGCGGGGGGCGCGCTCATTACGATCAGCGACAGCGGGCCCGGCATCGCGGACGAGGAGAGGGAAAAGGTCTTCGAGCGCTTCAACCGCGGCTCTCGGGACCGGGCCGTTTCCGGAGTGGGGCTCGGGCTGAGCCTGGCGCGCGAAGCGGTGGAGGCCTGCAGCGGCCGGCTCGAGCTCGAAAGCGGGGAGGGCCGGGGCGCTGTTTTTTCCATCTTCCTGCCCGCTCTCGAATCGGAACCTGTGGAAGACGGGGGGGAAGGATGAGCAAGATCCTGGTCATCGAGGACGACGCGTCGCTCCGGCTCGGCCTGGAGCAGGGTTTCCTCTCCGAGGGGTACGAGACGATCTGCGCCGCAGACGGGGAGGAGGGTCTCCGGCAGGCCCTCACCTGCGGGGCCGACCTGATCATCCTCGATCTCATGCTCCCCAAGATGGACGGGTTCGAGATCCTGAAGCGGATCCGCGCCGACCGCCTCGAAACACCCGTGGTCGTTCTCACCGCACGGGGCCGGGAGGAGGACCGCATCATGGGGTTCGAGTACGGCGCCGACGACTACGTTGTCAAGCCTTTCAGCGTCCGCGAGCTCCTCCTCCGCGTTTCGGCCGTTCTCCGCCGGGCCGCTGAGAGCGGCCCCCTCAAGGGGGAGGCCCGCGTGGGCGACATGGTCGTCGACTTCAGGGGCTACCAGATCCGCAGGGGGAAGGACGAGACCGGGCTTTCGCGCAGGGAGGCCGACATGCTCCGCCTCTTTATCGAGAATCCGGGAGAAGTGATCTCGCGGCAGCGCTTTCTCGAGAGCGTCTGGGGATACCAGTCCTACCCCACGACGCGCACGGTGGACATGCACGTCCTCAAGCTGCGCCAGAAGATCGAGCTCGACCCCGAAAATCCCCGCCACATCATCACCGTTCACGGGGTGGGGTACAAGTTCATGCCCTGATCGGCGCTTTCGGGCCGGATTTCCCCTTTTACAACTTGTTGACAAACTCTTGACCCCCCTTTGACAACCTTTCGGGAAGAAAAACCGACACTGTTGGAGTCAAGAAGATGATTCGAATCGATTGTCTTGGTCCGACAGAAAGGTCACAAACGGAGGTTGAACAATGACTGCATCCCATCACAAAAACGCTTTGATCCTCTTTCTCATTCTCTTCGTCGCGGGAGGAGCGTCTTCGGCTGCAACTCCCGTCGACGTGATCGTACCCGTTCCCCAGAGCGATGAAGAGCAGGGGGACGAGGTGGCGCTGGAAAATGCCCGCATCATCGAAAAGGTGGACAGAAGGTACGCGGAAGCGCTCGAAGCCTACCGGGCCCTGATCGACAAGAGTCCCGATCCGATCGTTCTCGAGGGAGCCGAGCTGGGCGCCGCGCGCTGTCTGCTCATAACCGGGCATTACGACGAGGCGATGAAAGGGCTTCGGCAATTGCTGCAGACCGACGGCCTGGCCGACGAAACCCGGAAGGAGGCGGAAGACCTTCTCGCGTCGTGCAAAAGGGTCCGCGCCCTCGACTCCGCTCTCCGATCGACCGGCTCGGTGGACGACCTGGTGAGCCAGCTTCTCGACGCCGCTCTCATGGATGACAAGAGCGCAAAAAATGAGATCAGCAAGATGGGGGCCCTCGCCCTGCCCGTGCTGAAGGAAGCGGCGCGCGACAAGACCTACTTCAGGTCGGTGACGGCTTTCGAGATCCTGGCCGAGAGCGGCGATCACGATGTTATTCTTTTTCTCGACGGATGCGCCGTGGCCCCGAACACGGCTCTGCGCAAGCGCTGCCTCGAGGGCTTGAAAAGAAGCGGTCTTTCCAAGGAGCTCGTTCCCGTGGCGATGCGGTTCCTCCGGGCCGACGAGGAGATCCTCCAGCTCGGCGGTCTCGAATGTCTGAGGAGCATTGTCGGGAGTTTTTCCGAGCTCTCACCGGAAACGAGGAAGGAGATCGCTCAGAGATTCGTTGACCTTTACGCCTCGAAAAACAAAGAGATTCGGAAGCAATCGCTGAGCGTGGCCTCTCGGATCGTGCAAATCGCCAGGCACAATAAGTGCGTTCAAGTTCTCCCCTCGTCCGAGCTGGCTGTTCTCACAAAGAATGTATTGAACGATTACATCGATTCCGTCTCTGTCACACAGGACCAGGCTCAAACTCTTTATCCCGCACTGGAAATGGCCGTGGCCCTGGGGACGGAGTGCGGCCGGAAAGAGCTTCTCGAGACAGCGGCCCGTTTCTGGAGAATCGATTACAACATCACCAGCAGAAACAACGTGAGAAAGACCGCCCTTAATGTGCTCCCTCTTCTCGGACCGGCGGCCATGAAGAGGATCATGGGCAAAATCATTGTGAGGGGGGACAAATCCTCTCTCGAAGCGGTCACGTCGACATGCCTTCACGAGATCCATGACAAGCTTTCCGAGAAGCAGTTTGTTGCTTTTTTCAGGGCGCTGTCCAAGGCGGGAGGGAAATTCAGGAAAATAAAAACAACGAACGAGAACGCCCTGAAGAGGATCGTTTTATCGGAAAAGACATCCCCGTCCCTCTGGGCGGCCCTCGTGGAATCGATCCTCGAGAACACCTCGGCCGAATCGAGAAAGGAAGCGCTATATCTTATCGAAGACTGTCCCTCTCCCCATGATCCCGCCTGCTTCGACGTGATCCGCCGATGGGCGGTCTATCCCGACAGAGCGACAAGGAAAAGCCTTATCTATTTGATCAGCAACCTGCTCGACGACAAAAAGATCGATTCCGGACCTGAAGGCGCGCTCCAGGTTATGGGCTGCATGCTCGGCGCGATCGACGAGCCGATCAAGATCAGATGGAACATGGAGTCGGACCTGGCTTATATTTGGCCCAAGTATATCGATGCCCTGCTCTATGCGGTGATACACAAATCTATTCATTCGAAAGATCCGCGATCCGTCTGGAAATGGGTCGTCGATCAGAAGACGCCGCGCTTTCTCGATGCCGTAATCGCCAACAAGCACACGAGAAAAGACCTTATCGAAAGCGGGCACGATTTCATCCCCGCCTTCTGGACCCGTGTGGGGCCGGAAGCGAGGGAGTCGCTTTTCAAAGCCCTGTCCATATCATTGGGAACGCAGCTCTCGGCCACCAAACCGATGTGGCTCATCGACATGCTCCGGGAATGGGACCCTGATCCGAACTGGCAGAGCAGGAATTTTCGGCGCCTCATCACCGCTCTTTACGATCTTCGCGATCCCTCCTTGTCGGAGCTCGTGAGAAAGGTGACCATCCAGTTCTTCGAGAGAACGGAGGCCCAGGAGCCAAATGCCTGCGTCGAGATCATAAGGCTGGTCAGGAACTTCGCCCCCCATTCGCTGCCGGTCACGGAATTGATCCCTCTTCTCTTCGAAAGACTCAATCCCAAGATGTTCAAAAAACCGGGAAACAATCCCTTATCCGACAAGGTCCCCTTCGCTTCTCCCGATCACCTGGAAAGAGTGATCTCCTGGCTCTCCGAGCCCGGCTTACGGGAGATGAAACAAGAAGCGGTCCAAGCCCTTTTCGAGGGCGGGATCGATGCGCCCGACCGCCTGGTCTCATTCGATCTGGACAAGAAGCTCCAGGAAGCCTGGGCCTCGATCGACGCGGAGACGCGCGACACGATCCTGATCAATCTGGCCGGTTATGTCGAACACCTGGCAAGATCTGAGGGGAGCACTTTCTCAGGTAAATTCAAAAAGGAACCCTGGGAATACGACAGAAACCCTCAAAAGTACTGTGTCCCTTTTCTCATCTCCCGGCTCCAAGATCCTCATCTCGATGCGGGCCGGAAGCACCTCGTCTTCGCCATACTTTTTCTTTCCGGTGTGGACGATGCTGTCGGTCATGTTCGCGAATATCTCAGGGTTCGGACCTTCCAAGGGAATGGCGGGGCCGGCAATGAAGTAAGTACTCCTCCCCATATCATGGATTGGGCAGATGATCTTTTCGAAACTCTAAATACAAAAATCAGGCACTACGGCCCCTGGCATTTCAACCGGTTCCGGCCTGAAGCGAGGCAGAAGCTCTGCCTGGGGCTTCTCAACATGTCCGATAATTATCTCGGGTTGAAAGAGATGGCGGCAGGTGATCTGACTGTCAAGAGCGATTCCGATTTGCGGGCCGTCCTTCGTGCCGATGTCAAGGATCTCGGCCGCATCACCCGATCGCGGCTCTTCCGCGAGGCGCTCTGCTACATCCTCCGCGATTGCAGTCCCATCGACCAGACCCCGTCCGGTGCGGAAGGGGATCGTTCGATTCCCGAGAAGGCGGTCGAGCTGTTGGCCGAGAGCCTGGAAGAAGGTTCGAAGGAGTTCTCCGGACTCATCGAGACGTCCCTCGAGATTATCGGCGATTATCACGTGGACACCCTCCTTCCCCGGGTCTGCAAGGTTGCCGTGAGCAACTCCTATCCACCCTATCGGGCATCGGCCGTGAAGTGCATGGGACATTTCCTGAACCATGACACGGTCCCGTACCTCCTCGAGTGCCTCAAGGACCCGAGCAAGCAGGTGAGTCAGGAGGCCGAGGCGATCCTCGGCCGGATGCGGCGGTACGAGGAGCAGAAGAGGGCGTGGCAGGCCCTCCTCGGCGGGGAAGGCTTCGAAGGAGAGGCGGCGTCGCCCGCCGTCGGCCTGATCAAGATGCTGAAACACGAGGACCAGGCTGTCCGGCTCGCTGCGATCAAGTCGCTGGGTAAGCTGGCCGATCCCTCGACACTGCCCGTTCTCGTCAAGCTGATGGCCGAGGGAACGGATGAGGAGAAGGCCGCGGCGAAACTGGCGGTGGACGCCATCACGAAGGAACCGGGCGGACCGGTTCTGCCTGTTTTTTGACAGGCTTCCGAAGGGTTTCAAATAGAGATGTGTGGGGGGGCGCTAAAGCCCCTCCATATCGGAAAACATCTGGATGTTATTGACCACCGTCATGAGCGAGTCGGCCGACATCTTCGCCATTCTGAGCGACTCTCTCTGTTTTTTGGTGAGATCGGTGTCAATAACGAGATCGGTCATCCCGATGATGCCGGTCAAGGAAGTGCGTATTTCGTGGGAGAGATCGGTCACGATTTTCGTGTTGGCCGTCATGGCGGCAAGCGCTTCGTCGCGCGCATCTTCCAGGTCCTTAGTCCTGTCGAGCACGGCTTGATCCAGCTCGGCGCGGGTTTTTTCGAGATGTCTTTCTTTGCTTTCGATCCGCGCGAGCAGGTCTATTAATCCCTCCCTGATCATGTCGAGTTCATCCCTTTTTCCGACATCTTGGGTCTTTTCGGAAATATCGATTTCTTTTACGCCTGAAACGGATCGCGTTATATTCGAAAGAGCGCATATTTTCTCCGTGATCGACCGGAGAAACCGGGATGAAAGAAAGTATGCCAAGCAAACGAGCAAAGGAAAGCCGATACAAAAGATCAAAATATACTGGATTGTGCTGCGCTGTATACTTTTTGAATCGACTTGAAGGGCAATCGTTCCGATTGCCATGTTATCCCGGAATATCTTACGAGATAGAGTTAATGTGTTGTTCTTGATCTCCTCTCTTTCATGCCTCAGCTCGGATGCTACCAAAGCCTGACCATGTTTCGGCCGGCCGTATTCGGCAACGAGATAACCCTCTTTATCATAAATGCAAGCGTAATTGATGTCGGGCAAATCACTTAATGCCCCCAGGGTCAGGATTACGGAATCAGTGTCTCCCGAATGGAGGGCTTGCTTGCAATGGATGCCCGTCACCTGGGCCAGAGAGCCGATTTTTTCAATCAG
>CAZWHE010000078.1:0-17722 GCA_964633825.1 uncultured Phycisphaerales bacterium
AGGGCTCATTCATCCACGGGTCAACCCGTGGAATTCTGTCTTCGACCGCTTAAATTAACAACACATCTGTTGCCAACACTTTTGTTGGCAACATTGATAAAAGCATACCCTAACTGATTGGAAGGTCAAGTTTATTACAACAAATTTGTTGGCGCCGAAGGTGTTTATGTATTATCTGATAATTCTTAATGACTTACGTCATTCTAAAAATAATATTTAGATAAATTGAGTATTTCGCACTCCCCCCCTCACCCCTCGAAAGCCTTGTCCGTGATATCGAGGCCGCGGTCGATGATGGAGAACCCCCCGCGAAGCTCCTCCTCGGTGATGCAGAGGGGCGGGTTGCACATGAAGCTCCCCCACCGGATGAAGGTGAAAAGACCGTTGTCGCGGAAGAAGGCGCCGAGCTCGTTCATCACCGGGCTCGAGCCGTTGTAGGGCGCAAAGGGCTCGCCGGAAGCGTTCTTCCGCACGTCGATCATGCCGAAGAGGCCGATGCAGCGCCCCTCGCGGACGGAGGGGTGCTTCTCCTTCAGGCGGTCCATCTCGGCGCGCATCACCTTCCCCATGCGGGCCGCGTTCTCGACGATCCCCTCGTCGATGAGAACCCGCACGGCGGCCTCGGCCGCGGCCAGGCCGAGGGGGTGCGAGTTGTAGGTGAGCCCGCCCCAGAAGACGTTCTTTTCGAAGTGCTCGGCAATGGCGTCGGTCACGCCGACCGCGCCGAGGGGCGCGTACGAGCTCGTCAGCCCCTTCGCCATGGTGAGAATGTCGGGCGTGATGCCGCCGTACTCGAAGGCGAACATCTTCCCCGTCCGGCCGAAGCCGCACATCACCTCATCGCAGACGAGGAGGATGCCGTGACGGTCGAGGAGCTCGCGCAGCCCCTTAAGATAGCCGTCGGGCGGGGGCAGGATCCCGTTCGTGCCGGTCACGGTCTCGATGAACAGGGCCGCGATGTTCTGCGGCCCCTCGTACATGATCGTCTCCTCGAGGTAGCGGAGGTTGTTGGCCGTCTTCTCGGCGTCGGTCGCGCCGAAAGAGTAGCCGTACGGCTCGGGATCGAGAACGCGGATGAAGCCGGGCGCGCCCGGCTCGGTCGGCCAGCGCCGCGGGTCGCCCGTGAGCTGCATGCCCACGTGGGTCGCGCCGTGGTAGCTCCTGTAGCGGCTTAAAATCTTGAACCGCCCCGAGTAGAGGCGCGCGATCTTGACGGCGTTCTCCACCGCCTCGGCGCCGGCGTTGGTGAAGAAGAAGGTGTTGATGTCGCCGGGCACCACATCGGCGAGGAGCTTCCCCACGCGGGCCCGGACCTCGGTCGCCGTGCCGGGAAAGACGAAGTTGAGCGAGTCGATCTGCTTCTTCATCGCCTCGCGCACCTTCGGGTGGCCGTGGCCGATGTTGACGCACATGAGCTGGCTGTTGAAGTCGAGAATGCGCTCCCCTTCCGGGGTGTAGAGCCAGACCCCCTCGGCGCGCGCCACGGGAAGAGGCTTCACCGCCTCCCCCATGGACCAGCAGTAGAGGGTGTGCTTCTTGCAGAGGTCGATCATCTCTCGAGAGTTCATTTTTCAACTCCACCTTGTTCCGCAAAGGGCCGCTGCCCCGCACAAAGGGCCGCTTATGACATCCACGTCTCGTCTTCATGGGTCGCCCACTTGGCCGTCACCTTGCGCGGCCGCGTCCAGAACCGGAACCCGTCGTATCCAGTGAGATCGCCGTGGCCGAACTTCGAGGCGTTCCACCCGCCGAAGGAGAAGGGCTCGCGCGGCACGGGAACGCCGATGTTCACGCCGCACATGCCGGCCTCGAAGCGCTCGATGGCGTAACGCGCCACGCCGCCCCGCGTGGTGAAGACGGCCGCCGCGTTGCCGTAAGGATTCGCGTTCTCCAGGGCGATCGCGTCGTCGATCGTGTCGGCATGGACGATGCAGAGGACGGGGCCGAAGATCTCGTCCTTGTAGGCGGGCATGTCGATTGTTACGTCGTCGATGATGGTCGGACCGATCCAGTACCCGGGACATCCCTCCACCCTGGCGCCCCGGCCGTCGACGATCACCGTGGCCCCCATCTTCTCGGCCGAGTCGATGTAGCCCGTGATCCGCTCCATGGCGGCCTCGCTGACGATCGATCCCATCTCCTCGCCGAGCTTGATCGCGCGTACGCAATCGGAAATGCGGTCGATGATGCGCCCCACGTCGCCCACGGCGACCATGACGGCGGCCGCCATGCAGCGCTGGCCCGAGCACCCGGTGAAGGAAGCCGCCATGGTGTCGGCCGTCAGCTCCACGTCGGCGTCGGGGACGACGATGAGGTGGTTCTTGGCCGACCCGAGACAGAGGGCGCGCTTGCCGGCCGCGGCGGCACGGCCGTAAACAGCGCGCGCCACGCGGGTCGAGCCGACGAAGCCGACGGCCTTCACGTCCTCGTGGTCCACGAGGGCCTCGACCGCCTCCCTCACACCGTTGACCACGTTGAACACGCCCGCCGGAAGGCCGGCCTCGTCGAGAAGGGCCGCGAGCTTCATCGCCCCGAAGGGGACCTGCTCCGATGGCTTGAGCACAAAGCTGTTTCCGGCCACGAGGGCCTGGGGAAGCATCCAGAGCGGCACCATGGTCGGAAAGTTGAAGGGCGTCACACCCATGCAGACGCCGAGCGGCTCGTAGGTCACTGAGCAGTTGATGCCGCGGCTCACGTCGATCTGGCCGCCCGGCGCCATGTTGGGAAGGGAGCACCCCATCTCGACGCACTCGATCGCCTTGAGCACGCTCCCCTCGCCCTGCTCGCGCACCTTGCCGTTCTCGTGGGAGACGAGCCAGACGAGCTCCTCCTGATCGCGCTCCATGTACTGTTTCAGGCGGTAGAGGACCTGCACCCGCTCCTTCAGCGGGGTCTCCCGCCACGCCGGGAACGCCGCCTTCGCCGCCTCGACCGCTGCGGCCGCGTCCTCGGCCGAAGAGAGCGTGACCGAGCCCATCTCTTTTCCGTGGCGCGGGTTGATCACGGGGAGGCTTCCCGCCGACCCGTCGCACCAGGCGCCGCCGATCCAGTTCTTGACCGGCACATACTCTGTGAACCCGTAGCTCCGCGCTTCGAAGGGAGGCGGGTAGGCTTCCGCCGGCTGCTTATCTCTTCGCGTCATGGTCAGATCCTTTCTCTTGCGGCAAAGGGCGTTCTCGGAATGAACTCTCCCCGTCCCGGCTTTCCCACATAATCACCGTCCCGGGCGATCACGTCGCCGCGGGAGAGGACGACCTCGGGCATCCCCTTGAGCTCGAAACCCTCGAAGGCCGAATAGTCGCAGCGATGCTTCGATGTTTTGACCGAAACCACCCCCTCCTTCGCGGGATCGAAGACGATCACGTCCCCGTCGGCGCCCACTACGATTGCGCCCTTTTTCGGGGCGAGGCCGAAGAGGCTCGCCGGGTTGGCGGCCGTCAGCTCGACGAAGCGGTTCGGCGAGATCCGGTCCCCGTGCACGCCCGCTGTCCAGAGGACGTTGAGCCGGTCCCCCACGCCGGGCGCGCCGTTCGGGATCTTGGTGAAGTCATGGCGGCCCATCTCCTTCTGTTCCTTGAAATTGAAGGAGCAGTGGTCGGTGGCCACGACCTGGATCGAACCGTCGGCCAGCCCGGCCCAGAGCTCCTCCCTGTTGCCGGCCTCGCGCAGGGGCGGCGACATGACCCACTTGGCCGCCTCGAAACCGCCCTCGTGGTATTTCGTCGAGTCGAGAACCAGGTACTGTGGGCAGGTCTCGCAGAAGACTTCCTGCCCGAGGGCGCGCGCCAGTCGGATCGAGTCGAGGGCGTCGCCGCTGCTCAGGTGAACGATGTAGAGGGGCTGGCCGGCCACGCGGGCGAGTGCGATGGCGCGCGCCGCCGATTCCCCCTCGGCTATGGCGGGGTGCGCTTCCTCGTGATAGCGCGCCTCGAGCTTGCCTTCGGCGCGGAGCCTGTCGGTGAGCCAGACGAGCATGTCGCCGTTCTCGGCGTGAACCTGGATGAGGGCGCCCAGGTCGCGCGCCGTGTCGAGGGCGGTCAGGAACTCGCCGTCCTCCACCATGAGCGCGCCCTTGTAGGCGAGGAAGCACTTGAAGCTCACCACCCCCCTGGAAACCATGTCGGCCATTCCGGCCGCCACATCGTCGTTGAACTCGACGAGGGCCATGTGGAAGCCGTAGTCGACGACGGCTTTTCCGCGCGCCTTCCCCTGCCAGACATCGAGGGCCTCGGCGAGGGGCTGACCGTGTGCGGGAATGGCGAAGTCGATGATCGTCGTCGTGCCGCCCACGGCGGCCGCCCTGGTCCCTGTCTCGAAATCATCGGACGTGACCGTTCCCATGAAGGGCATGTCGAGGTGGGTGTGCACGTCCACGCCGCCCGGCATGACGAACCGGTCCCGGGCGTCGATCACGTCCTCTCCCGGGGCGGACTCGAGCGTCCTCGCGATCTCGGTGATGACGCCCTCCCTGATCCGCACGTCGGCGGGGTAGGTCTCCTTCGCCGTGATGACGGTGCCGCCTTGAATGAGCGTGTTCATCAATTTCCTCCCGTATGGTTCACTGCGGAGCGCGACGTTTCTTTGACAGATTTACGGCAGAAGCCGGACCATGTCCTCGTAAGTCTCGGGACGGCGGTCCCGGTAGAACTGCCAGAGGTCGCGCACCTCGTTGATCACGTCGAAGTCGAGCTCGGCCGTAAGAAGCTCGTCCCCATCCTCACAGGCCTCGGCCACGACCTGGCCCCTCGGATCGACGAAGTAGGAGGTTCCGTAGAACTTCCCGATCTCCCAGGGCTTCTCCATGCCGACGCGGTTGATGCACCCCATGAAATAGCCGTTCGCCACGGCGTGGGCGGGCTGTTCGAGCTTCCAGAGATACTGGGAGAGGCCGGCCACCGTGGCCGAGGGGTTGAAAACGATCTCCGCGCCGGCGAGGCCGAGGAGGCGCGCCCCCTCGGGGAAGTGGCGGTCGTAGCAAATGTAGACCCCCACCGTGCCGTAGCGCGTTTCGAACACGGGATAGCCCGTGTTCCCGGGCTTGAAGAAGAACTTCTCCCAGAACCCGGCCACGTGGGGGATGTGGTTTTTCCGGTACGTGCCGGCGAGGGAGCCGTCCGCGTCGATGACGGCGGCCGTGTTGTAGTAGACGCCGGGCGCGACCTTTTCATAGATCGGAACGACGAGGACCATCTCGTGCCTCTTTGCTTGCTCCTGCATCCGCTCCACAGTGGGCCCCGGGATCGGCTCGGCCGTGGCGTACCACTTGGCGTCCTGCGATGGGGGAAAGTAGGGCGTGGAAAAGATCTCCTGGAGACAGAGGATCCGGACGCCCTGCCTGCCGGCGTCTTCGATCATCTTCTCGTGCTTGACGATCATGGCCTCGACGATCTCGGGGATAGGGGCCTCTTCCGCCTGGACGGGAAGGCCGGCCTGGATGATTCCGCATTTGACGGGTCTCGACATCTCTATTCTCCTTTTGCAGTCGCTCGATGATCGTCCGGTCACTCGCTCTGACGCGCCATCCGCTCCCCCCACGTCTCGGGCGGGAGCCCGGTCTCTTTCTCCTTCTTGGTGATGCACCCGGCCACGGGACAGACGAGGGAGCAGAGATTGCACCCCACGCACCGCTCCTCGTCGACCCACGGGATCCTGTGCTCCGTCCCGGAGACGCGGACAAGGGGCTCGGGATCGAGGTTTTCGGGAAGCACGATCGCCTGGTGCCCTCCGTCGCGGCAGGCCGGGAAGCAGACCTGGCAGCCGATGCACTTCTCCGGATCGATGGAGGCCTTGACCTTGTAGTTGAGGTTGAGGTCGTTCCAGTCGACGAAGCTCCCGATCGCCCGGCCGATGAAGTCGTCGCACCTTTTGAATCCCTTGCCGTCCATCCAGTCGCCGAGGCCGTCGATCATGTCGCGCACTATGCGAAAGCCCTTGAGCATCACCTCGGTGCAGACCTGAACCGTCGCGGCGCCGAGGAGCATGAACTCGACGGCGTCGCGCCAGGAACCGATCCCGCCGATGCCCGAGATGGGCACGTTCACCTCTTGGTCCCGGGCGAGGGACGCCACCATGTGAAGGGCCACGGGCCGGACCGCCGCGCCCGCGAACCCGCCGTGGCTCGAGCGGCCGTCCACAACGGGAAGGGGCACGAAGCGGTCGATGTCGACGCCGGCGATGCTCTTCAGCGTGTTGATCAGCGCGAGCCCGTCGGCGCCGGCCTTTACGGCGGCCCTCCCCGGTTCGTTGATGTCGGTGATGTTGGGCGTGAGCTTGACGAAGACGGGCTTTTTCGCAACGGCCTTGACCCACTTGGTGATCGCGTCGATCGCTTTCAGGTCCTGGCCCACGGCCGATCCCATGCCGCGCTCGCACATCCCGTGGGGGCACCCGAAGTTGAGCTCGAAACCGTCCGCGCCGGCTGACTCGCACCAACGGACGAGCTCTTCCCACTGCTTTCGTTCGCCCGTCATGATCGACGCGATCACGGCGTGATTGGGCCATTTCTTCTTGAGCGCCTCGATCTCCGAGAGGTTGTCCCTCAGGGGACGATCGGAGATGAGCTCGAGGTTGTTGATTCCCACGATCCGGCCGCTCCGGTTTCGGATGCCGCCCAGGCGGGATGAGACATTGACGACCACATCATCCTCGTGGCCCAGGGTCTTCCAGACCGCACCCCCCCACCCGAGATCGAAGGCGCGCTCCACCTGCCAGCCCGTGTTGCTCGGCGGAGCGGACGCGAGCCAGAAGGGGTTGGGCGATTGGACGCCGGCAAAATCGACGGAGAGGTCTGTCATGGCCGGCCCCCTTTCTCCGAAGAAGCGAGATAGCGGTCGATGGCGCGCGCCGCCCGGAGCCCTTCCGCGGCGGCGTTGACCACCTCCCGCCCCCCGTTGGCGCAGTCGCCGCCGGCGAACCAGCCGGGTCGGCTCGCGGCGCCGCTCTCCGGTGCGACGGCGATCCTGTTCCCGTCAAAGGCGATGTCGCCGGGCAGGCCGGGAAGGGTCTCCTTCGGGCCGGCCTGTCCGAGGGCCATTACCACGGCGTCGCCCGCGATCTCGTGCTCGGAATCGGGTACGGGAACGGGCGCGGGGCGGCCGCTATCGTCGATCTCGCCCGCCTCCATCGTGATGCACCTGAGGCCGGCCACTTTCCCGTCCTTCAGAATGATTTCTATGGGAAGGGTCATGAAACGCCCTTCCACTCCAAGAAGCTTGGCCGCCTCCCACTCGTGGAAATAACCTTTCATCCTCTCCTCGGCGCGGCGGTAGACGAGCACCACCTCGGGTACGCCGAGCTCGAGAAGGGTGCGGGCCGCGTCGATGGCCGAGTTCCCGCCGCCCACGCAGAGGACGCGCTTCCAGGGGAGGGGCTGATCCATGGTTTCTGTCTTGAGCTTCTCGAGGAGCTCGATGGCGCCGATCACGCCGGCCGCGTCCTCGCCCGGGATCCCGAGCCTCCTGTCCGGGCCGAGGCCGGCGCCGATGAAGAGAGCGTCGAACTCCTTCTCGATCTCGTCGAAGCCCACATCGACGCCGACGCGCACATCGGTCTGGATCTCGACGCCGGCTTCGAGGAGCCAGTCGAGCTCGGCCAGGGGAAGGTCGGCGTGCATCTTGTGCGGCGCGATGGCGAGGGTGTTGAGCCCGCCCGGGAGGGAGCGCGCCTCGAAGAGGACGGCCTCGTGGCCGAGGAGGGCGAGCTCGTGGCCGCAGGCGATGGCGGCCGGCCCGGCGCCCACGAGGGCGACCTTCCTCCCCGTGGCCGGCGCACGCTCGAAGATGTTCTCCCCGCGGCTTCGCACCCTGTTGACGACGTAGCGCTGCAGCCGGTTGATGGAGATCGGCTCCTGGCCGTCGATCCGGGCGAGAACACATTCGCCCATGCAGAGGACATTGGTGGGACAGACGCAGCCGCACGTTTCACCGAGAATGTTGGCCGAAAGGACGAGCCGGGCGGCGGCCTTGAAGGCGCCCGTGCGGATCGAGCGGATGAACTCGGCCACATCGACGGACGCCGGACACCCCTTCGCACAGGGTGCGTCGTGGCAATAGAGACACCGGGCCGCCTCGGCCAGGGCCTCGGTCTCGGTCCAGGGCCGCTCGCCGGGCGGGACCGCTTTCTCGGCCCGTTCCGCGGCGAGCCTCTTCGCAAAGGACGAATCAGCCATCGGCGCCTCTTCCCTTAAAAAAAAGCCAGGAGTGGAGGTTAACCTCAACTATGCAAAAAACATCGAGCACAGGCGCGTCAGAGTGCGGCAGATGGGGCCGAAGAGCGTTTTTTCTGGGCCGTAGCGTATTTAACAATACGTGAGGTTCAAAAAAAACGATATTTGACCCCAGGTGCCGTGCTATGGCGCGAGGTTCACCGGTCTGGACCGATGTTTTTTGCATAGTTGAGGTTAAAACAGGAAAAGGCGAATGTCAAAGGGTTTGGGCGGTGAGCCGGCGATCACGTCCGTTCTTTACTCTTGAAGAGGAGCCAGCTGTCGTCTCCGCCCTTGGGGAAGCGGATCATGTTCCACGTCCCCTCGAGACGGCCGCCCCGGAGGGTGAAGGTGATCCGGTCCTCGGTCCATTCGTCGATGTGGAGCTCTCCCCTGTCCCAGATGATAACTTTGCCGGCGCCGTACTCTCCCTCGGGGATGGCGCCCTCGAAATCGCCGTACTCGAGATCGTGGTCGTCGACTTGGATGGCGAGACGCCGCACCCCGGGCTCGAGAGGAACGCCCTTGGGAACGGCCCAGCTCTTGAGAACGCCTTCCTTCTCGAGGCGGAGATCGAAGTGGAGAGTGCGCGCGTGATGCTCGTGGACCACGAAGCGAGGCTGCGCGGTTTTCCCCGTCGGGCGATTCCCTTTTCGGTTGCTTGGCGAACGGTGACTCCGCGCTTTCTTTTCAGGCATTGCCGCCCTCTCCTTGGTCCCGCCGCTTCCGTAGCGAGACGGTGGTCTTCGTCTCTTCCTTTACGAGATCGCGCACCCGGCCGGGGAGCCGGCCCGCCTCGTCCGTTTGTAGGAACTTCTCGAGCTTCCTGCGCGACAGGTCGGAGATCCGGGACCAGTACTCCGATTCCCTGACGAGCTCAACGAGCTCCGCGTACTCTTCCGGTTCGTGCGTTTTCGTGGGCACCTTCAAAGCGGTCTTTTCCCTCACAGCCGCTTCGAACTCGTCCCCGAAGACGCGGTCCACGCCCTTTTCCCGGGCGAACCTTTGGAGCGCCTCCTCGAGCCTCTTCTTCTCGGCCCTCAGCTCCTTCTCCAGGGCCGAGCACTTCCTGAGCTCCTCCCTGATCCCGGCGAGGCTGTTGACCAGGGCGGTCCCGTCCTCGACATCTCTCGCCTCGGGCTCGAGTTTCTTTGTCTCGAAGAGGTGGCGCCACTGGGGGCAGATCTCCTGGAACTCGCACCACCCGCAGAGAGCCGACTCCCTGGCCGGGAAGCTTCCCTTCTCCACGGCGTCTTCGATCTCGTCGATGCGGCCCACCACGCCTTTGCAGAGCTTTCTGAGCTGTGACGGTGTGCGACCCGACCGGATCTCGGCATCGAAGCGGAGGTAGTGCCAGACGAGCTTCACCTCTTCCACGCCGCTGAACATGTCGCGCAGGCCGATCTCGTAGAGAGCGAGCTGGCGGTCCCGGTCCGCCTCGGCCTGGGTCGGCAACGACGCGCTCGTCTTGTAGTCGTGGATCTCGAAAAGGCCGCCCTCCTTCCTGTCGAGACGGTCGATATATCCCTGGAGCTTGTACCGGCCCTCCCCGCCGGGGTCGAGATCAACGACGATCCTCTTCTCGATGCCCATCACCTTCCCCTCGTCGAAGGGGCGGTAGCGGCGGTAGTAGTCGCGCACCCCCTCCCGTGCCACGTTCCGGTAGTCCTCGGCACTGAATTCCTTTTTGCGGATCACGATGTTGTCGTTCCACTCTCCCTCCCACTTCTTCTCGAAAAAGGCGAGCGTCTCCTCTTCGGTGAGGAGCTTGCCGTGGAGCCTGCATTTGTAGAGGTGTTCGAGGGCATCGTGGGCGCGCGACCCGAGGAAGAACTCGACCGGCGTGATCCCGGTTCTGATCCTGTCCACGTAAGCGTACCGGTACTTGAGCGGGCACTGCTCGAAAGCGCTGATCCGGGAGTGGGAATACATCCTGAAAGCTCCCCGCAAAAAAGACTCTCTATCGACACCACCTCTTATAACGCCCGATCAGGAAATATCAACGACGCGCTCCATCCTGTAGTGCTGGAGAAGGCGGTGAAAGCGCCTCGACTGGAGCGGATCATCACCCGCGCGAAAGAGGTGGGACGGACAGTTGCAGTCGGACGACCCGAAACCCGGGATCTCCTCCACGCTGAAATTCCGCATCGCACGGGCGAGGTCGCATTCGAGATCATCGGCCGTCAGGATCGGGAGAGCGGCGTACCACTCAGCCGCGGCGCGGAGCGCATCGATGTGCCAGTGCGGTTTCTTGCGGAGCCTGCGGTGGCGGTCGACGCGCTTCGACAGGCTCTTCATGGCGGAGCCGACATAGACGTAATAACCGGGCTCGAAGCGGATCTTTCCGAGGCGGCCCACGTCGATCACGCGTTTTCGCGGAAGCCTGAGAACCACGAAATAGCTCCCCCGGTCCCGGGCTTCGCGTTCCACCATCTTCCAGGGCACGGGGAGGAGACGGACCTCGTTCATGAGTGTCAGGTCATCCCTCCACCCGATCGAGAGGGGGATGACACGGATCTTTCTGCGCACGGCGCAGAGCGCTTTTGCAAAGGCGAGATCGGTGTGGAACTCGGGCAGGAAAGACTCCATCCTGGGCGAGTTGACGAGAAAGAGAACGGCGCTTTCTCTCCGCCCCTTCGCCAGGGCGGCGAGCTCCTCGATGTGCCTCTTTCCGCGCGCCGTGACAGCATCGGGGAACATGGCCACTCGCTCGCTGAAGAGCGTGCACGACTTCACCTCGACGAGCATCTCGGCCCTCCCCTTTCTCAAGAGGAAGTCGAACCGGGACCTGCTTTTCGTCCTCCCGCAGCGCGGCCCTTCCCCGGCCGGACCGGCAACCACCTCCCGGCCGGCGATCGTCCACCCCTCGAGCCCGGGGACGCGACCCTCGTCGATGAGGCGGGCGGCCACGTCGTTCATCCTGTGCGTATGGAGCACGACGGGCTTACCCGTCCGTCCCTCGACGGCCACGGCCGTCCACTCGAACTTCCGACCGGGCGCATCGCTCCTCTCGAGCCAAACCCGCACCCCGGGGAAAAGGAGCTCCCAGAGTCGTCCCGGGTTGGGGAGGTAGGCTTTTCGCATCTTGCCGTCCGCTTCGCAGACGAGGCAGAACCGGTTCGGCCGGGAGACGTACCGGCCCTGGACGAGGGGTCGGGAAAAAATGGTTGTGCTCCTTTTTTACTAAATTTTGCCAAAAAATCGAAATTTATTTGAAAACCACTATAAATACTATAGCATATTATATCATTGAAATGGAGAAATGATATGGATGACAGAGAGATTCCTGACATTCTTAAACAGATCAGATCCAAGTTGAGTTTGAGCCAGGAAGAACTTGCCGCAAAACTGGGTGTTGCGTTCTCAACTCTGAATCGTTGGGAAAATGGAAAGAGTACACCGCGAGGCAATGCCAAGCAAGCCATTAGTGAGCTCATTACCGAAATCGGTCAGGTCGAAACCGAATCGGGCCCCGGAACGAAAAAGCGCCGGCTCCGAAAAACAGCTAGGGAAGACGTACTGACCACG
Source organism: uncultured Phycisphaerales bacterium (assembly GCA_964633825.1). Classification (GTDB taxonomy): domain Bacteria; phylum Planctomycetota; class B15-G4; order B15-G4; family CAYZWU01; genus CAZWHE01. The sequence continues at coordinate 11,732 of CAZWHE010000078.1, forward strand.
AAGGTGATGGAGCAGATGCTCTGGAACGCGGCCTGTTCCATCAGGGGTGAAAAAGACGCACCCAAGTTCAAGGACTACATCCTGCCTCTCGTGTTCATCAAACGGCTTTCGGACGTCTTCGAGGATGAGGTCGAGCGCCTTGCCGAAACCTACGGCGATGCGGAGACGGCGCTTTCCATCATCGAGGCGGACAAGAGCCTCGTCCGGTTCTATATTCCGCCCGAAGCCCGGTGGCCGGTCGTCAGCGGCAGAGAGCCGTTCAAATGGCCCGGGGACCGGAAACCCAAGACACTCGGCGAACAGCTCACCCTCACAATGCGGACGATCGTCAAGGCCAATGCCGGCGACCGCCGCAAAGACCTGAGCGGCGTCATCGACATCGTGGACTTCAACGAGACGCGCAGCGGCGAGCGCGAGATCAGCGACGCCGCCCTAACCGGCGTGATCGAGACCCTGTCCGACCCCCGCCACCGGCTGGGGCTCTACGATGTAGAGCCCGATTTCCTCGGCCGCTGCTACGAATACCTGCTGAGGAAGTTCGCCGAGGGACAGGGGCAGAGCGCCGGGGAGTTCTTCACACCCACCGAGGTCGGATGGCTCATGGCCTCCATGGTGCGTCCGGCCCAGGGAGAGGAGGTCTATGACTACGCCTGCGGGTCGGCGGGACTTCTAGTCAAGTGCGAGCTGACTCTCCAGGAACGCGAAGTCAAGGTCAGCCGGCCTCTCAAACTCTACGGCCAGGAACTGACCGGTTCCAGTTACGCCATCGCCCGGATGAACATGGTCATTCACGACATGGAAGGCGAAATCGTCCGCGGCAATTCAATGACTAATCCCAAGTTCCGCAATAAGGATTCCAGCCTGAGGATGTTCGACATTGTAGTCGCCAATCCAATGTGGAATCAACCTTTCGACGTTTCGACCTACGAGAAGGATGACTTCGGCCGTTTCGAGGAGCATGGCGGCATCACGTCGGGAAAGGCCGACTGGGCCTGGCTGCAGCATACGGTATCCACGATCAAACCCACGGGGCGCGCGGCAATCGTTCTCGACACTGGCGCTGTGACGCGCGGCAGCGGGAGCCGGAACGAGGACAAGGAAAAGACCATCCGCAAGTGGTTCGTGGACAACGACCTCGTCGAGGGCGTCATCCTTCTGCCGGATAACTTGTTCTACAACACCACTGCTGCCGGGATCATCATCCTGCTGAATCGGCAAAAGCTTCCCAAACGCAAGGGCCGGATCGTGCTTGTCAACGCGAGCCGGGAGTTACAGAAAGGCCGTCCCAAAAACTACATCCCGGCCGAGGGCATCCGCAGGATCTCCCAGACTTTCATCAAGGGCCGGGACGAGGAGCGGTTCGTCAAGGTCATCACCAACGAAGAGGCCGCCGGGAACGACTACAACCTTTCGCCCTCGCGGTACGTGGACACAAGCGAAAAAGAGGTATACCGCCCCATCCCCGAGATTCTGGGCGAGCTCTGGGGACCCGACGGCCTGGAGAAGAAGGCAAAGAAGATCGATGCCGATCTGCGCAAGATCTTCAAGCAGCTAGGGTTTGGTGGATGAAGAAGGAATGAGATATCAAGCTGTCATGTAATAGATTATTTACCAAAGAGTTAGGTTTTTGACATCGCAAAATGCGATGTCAAAGAAGAGCTTGGTCGATTTAACAATGAACAAAAAGGACATATTATTGACGCCGATGCCGGTCGAACCCGTAATCCGGACGGTCCGCGGGCAGAAGGTCATTCTGGATTATGAGCTGGCGAAGATCTACGGCATTCAGACATATCGTCTGAACGAGGCGGTGAAGCGCAATCGCGAGCGCTTTCCCGAGGACTTCATGTTCCAGATTTCGAAAGAGGAGCAGCAAGTTTTAAGGTCGCAAAATGCGACCTTAAAGCCTGGCCGTGGCGGGCGACGGACCGTGCCCTACGCATTCACCGAGCACGGAGCACTGATGGCCGCCAACATCCTGAAAAGTGAAACAGCCGTCGCCATGAGCATCTACGTTGTCCGCGCCTTCATCCGGATGCGCCGGGAACTCACATCCCGCAGCGATCTCGAGAAGCGCCTCGACAAGATCGAGAAGATCCTCCTCGTCCACAATTCGCAGTTGAAGGACCTGTTTGAGAAGATCCGCCCGTTGCTGCTTCCGCCCCCCAATCCACCGCGGAAGAGGATCGGGTTTGGGGTGGAAAAATCAGGAAAGAAAAACTCAAAAAGGAAGTGAGTAATGGCCAAGGAATGGCGTGATGTAAGGTTAGGAGAGATCTGCAATAAGCCACAGTACGGATTCACTGCATCCGCGGAAAACATCCCAGATGGCCCTAAGTTCCTGCGCATCACTGACATCACAGAGTTGGGAGTTAATTGGGATACAGTACCACACTGTCAGTGTCCTACAGCCTCCATAGCCTCCTATCGTCTTGAGCACAATGACATCCTTGTTGCACGAATCGGTGCAACGACGGGGAAGAGTTTCATTGTGAAGTGTCCACCGCTGGCTGTTTTCGCGTCTTATCTGATAAGATTCAAAGCACACCCGGATATTTGTCCCGATTTCTTGTTCTACTTTCTTCATACGGATGATTACTGGTCTCAGGTTCGTATGAACAAGGACAAGAACCTCAAAGGTGGCGTAAATGCAACTGTCCTTTCAGGCTTAACTCTTTCCCTGCCTTCTCCTCCCGAACAAAAGAAGATCTCAGTAGTGCTACTGAAGATTCAGCAAGCGATCGAGACACAAGAGAATATCATCCAGTCGCTGAGCGACCTCAAGAAGTCGACCATGCAGCAACTCTTCACATACGGCCTCCGCGGCGAGAAAACCAAGATGACTGAGATAGGGGAGATTCCTGAGAGTTGGGAGGTGAAAAAGATAGAAGATTTTCTAAAGGAGTCAATCTATGGATTGTCAATACGGGGTCAAATAAAAGGTAATTATCCAATACTCAGAATGAACTGCCAGATTGACGGTATGGTCGTATTTGATGACCTGCAATTTGTAGATCTTGACGCAAAGATGTTTGAGAAGTTTCGCCTAATGGACGGCGACCTGCTCTTTAATCGAACGAACAGCCATGACCTTGTTGGCCGAATGGCTGTTTACCATTCGGATCATGAGGCTGTTTTTGCGTCATATCTCATCCGCTTGAGGCTTGACCAACTACATGCGGATCCTGATTTCGTGAATTATTACTTCAACAGGAATGATACTCAGGCCAGGATAAAGACATTGGCGTCGCGCGGGGTAAGCCAGTCGAATATCAGCGCCAGCAAGCTAAAAACATTTGAAATGCCCTTGCCATCGAACTTAGACGAACAAACTGAAGTAGCTGGGATTTTTAAAGAAGTTGATGGCAAGGTACGGATGCATGAATTAAAGAAATCCTGCCTTCAGGACCTTTTCAAAACAACGTTGAATAAGCTGATGACAGGCAAGATAAGGGCGAATGATTTAAATATTGATACTAGCGAGGTTGAGGAATGAGCGAGCGGTTCCAAATTCTTTCACTCGATGGCGGAGGCATCAAAGGGCTGTTTTCCGCCGCTGTGCTCGCTGCAATCGAAGACGATCTTAATGTTAACGTAACAGAATATTTCGATCTTATTGTCGGAACGTCGACAGGAGGAATCGTTGCTTTAGGGTTGGGTTTGGGGCTGCAACCAAAGGAACTTGTCGCCTTTTATAAAGAAAAGGGTCCTGAAGTTTTCAGAAATCCCATGAGAGTCAAATCATTGCTACATTGGGTACGTCGGAAGTTCCCTCAAACAGCTTTGCGCGAAGCACTGCAAAGCCAGGAGGTTTTTGGAGATAAAAAGCTCGGTGACAGCAAAAAACGTCTGGTTATCCCATCATACAATCTTGGGGAAGATGACGTTTACTTATTCAAGACACCCCATCACGAGCGTCTGAAGCGGGATTGGAAGGTTCCAGCCTGGCAAGTGGCACTCGCAACAAGTGCAGCTCCTACCTATTTCAAGACAAGTCATTATGTCGATCACGTCAGACACATTGATGGCGGTATATGGGCAAACAATCCTACCATGGTGGGAATTATTGAAGCGGTCAGCGTGCTGGGAGTTTCTTTGGATCAGATTCACGTCCTGAGTCTAGGAACCTCTGACGACGTTGTAAATCGTCCAAAGTCTCTCGACAACGGCGGCAAGCTAGCATGGGCCAATCACGCAGTTGGATTAGTAATGCGAGGCCAAAGTTTGGGAGTGTACAAGCAAGCTCTTCATCTTCTTGGAAATGAAAAGGTGACGCGATTGGATCCAAAGGTGCCTGATGGTTTATTTCCCCTTGATCGAGCTGGGTGTAAACAGGACCTCATGGCCAAAGCGGCACACGAAAGCCGTATTATAATGCCGAAAATTGAAGAGCATTTCATGGCTCATACTGCAACACCATATATGCCTTATTATCCAAAGAAAATGTCAATTAACAAGAATAGCGTTGGTTGGAGATTAGACGATGCTCATTGACCGGCAAAGAAATTTACAATTGGCCGAAATTTTAAACCATGTCGCAAAAGTTCTTAATATTCCTAATAAAATCTTCCAGCAAGCACGGAGAAGATATACGGACTTGAATGTATGGCTAAAAGCTGACCATATCGAGAGGTTTCAGTCAGATGCTGGAATATATCCACAAGGCTCAATCCTGCTTGGTACGTTTGTTCACCCCATTAATCCTGAGGATGACTTTGATGTGGATCTGGTCTACCGTCGCGATATTCGAAAACAGAGCACATCTAAAAAGACGCTCAAGAAGGAATTAGGCAATCAGTTACATTGCTATGTTGAGCACCTCCGCCATGCTGGTGAAGAAGCACCCAAACTTCATGAAGGCCAACGATGCTGGACCCTCGACTTTAAAGGACAGTTCCACATGGACATTTTGCCGGCTCTCCCAGATGAGGAAGCTGCTCAATATAACCTTCGGGATCTCGATGATGCGATCGTCATCACAGATGCAGAGCTTCACGAGTGGCTACACAGCAATCCCAAGGGATACGCAAACTGGTTTGACGATCAGCAGAAAATGCTGCTGCTGGAACGGCGCGAAGAGATGGCAAAGGCCGCTCATATCGACGTCGAGGAGATTCCCACGGAACTCGTGCCTACCCCGCTTAGGCGAGTAGTGCAGATTTTAAAGCGTCATCGAGATATACGATTCCAGGGCAATACTAAAGACAAGCCGACATCCATAATCATAACAACGCTAGCCGCTCAGGAATATAGCGGTCAGGCAAATGTTCTTGATGCACTCATGGAGATTGTTCCAGCAATGCAGGATGGAATTAAGGTCATAGGAGGGGAGCTTTGGGTACCAAATCCAATCAACCCTGGGGAGAACTACGCGGACAAATGGAAAGATGAACCACAACGGGCGGTTCAATTCAAAGAGTGGTTGGTGCAGGTAAAGAGAGACATAGGAAACACACTTAGTCAAACAGGTGGAATTCACAAGATCGTGGAAAGCCTATCGCCTGTGTTTGGCGCATCCGTAGTGTCGAAGGCTGCTAGCCTGTATGGTGACAAAATTTACGAACAGCGAAAGAGCAACAATCTAAAAATGGCGACGGGTACCGGAATCCTCGGATCCACTGGCTTGAAGACTGTACCTCAACATACAAACTTTGGCGATGATCCTCAAAAGTAAGCACATTAATCTAGCTAAACAAGCAGCAGTACTATGCAGAGATTTCCCAGACTCGGATTGTCGAATCAGAAAGAGTGAGTTAGCTTGGGAGGGTGGCCTAAAACCGACTCCACTAAGCAATGTTTATAAAGTTCGATTGACATACAAACTGACAAAGAGCCCACGAATGAAGGTGGTCGATCCACCTCTTGAACAGAGAGATGACCAAGATCCACCGCATATATACAAAGGTTACTTCTTGTGTCTTTTTCATCCTAAAACTGGAGACTGGAATGGACAGAAGTTTTTAGCGGAGACCATCATTCCATGGACAAGTG
>CAZWHE010000079.1:0-17564 GCA_964633825.1 uncultured Phycisphaerales bacterium
CCAGGGTGTCGTGTAGCGAGGCTTCGATCTTGGGCTGATCGCGGAAGTCCGTCTCGATTTTGTCCGCCGCCTTGTCGAGAACATCGACGATCTTGATCTCGCGGCCGTCACTCCAGGGGTCGGGAGAGGAGAGCATTGTCTGAAGGAATTCGCCGACCGCCTTCCGTTTGCCGGCTTCCTTCTCCGCGTTCTCTTTTTGTTCCAGAATCTGCGGATAGGACCAGAGAACGTAAATGACCAGGGCGGCAGTCACCAGAAAGATCACCCCACCGGCCGCGCTGATTGCGGGATTGCGCTTGACGCGCTTCCAGATCCGAGTCGCCGGTCCGGCGGGCTTCGCCAAAATCACCTCTCCCTGGAGAAAACGTTCCAGATCAGCGGCGAAGTCTTCTATGGTCCCGTACCGCGAATCCGGTTTCTTTTCGATCGCTTTCATGCAGATAACGGCCAGATCTCGCGGGACCCGGGGATTCAGGCGCCGCGGATCGCACGGTTCGTAGAGAACGATCTTTTTCAGCACTTCATGGGAGGTTTCGCCCTCGAAGGGGCGTTTCAAAGTCAGGATTTCGTACAGGGTCACGCCGAGGGAAAAGATATCGGTTCTGTGATCGATGCCTATCCTGCGGCTCATCGCCTGTTCGGGAGACATGTAGAAGGGCGTGCCCGCGAAATCACCCGTGCGGGAAAGGGCGAGTGCGTCTTCCACCTTGGCCAGGCCGAAATCGGTCACCTTGGGCCGGCCCTCCGGTGTGAGAAGAATGTTCGAAGGTTTGACATCCCTGTGAATCACACCGGATGAGTGGGCATGCTGCAGAGCTTCGGCCACATTGGCGATGAGCTCCGCGGCCTCTCGAAAGTAACCGATGGGAAGGTCGTCCTTCTCGCAAAACTCCTCCAGCCGATCGGCAAGGGAACGGCCCCCGGCAACCAGTTCCTGGGCGATGTAATGGACGCCCTCGTGCTCGCCGACCGCATGGATCGCCACGATGCCGGGGTGGCTCTGACGCCCGCCGGCCTCGGCCTCCCGCTTGAACTTGAGAACAGCGTCATCGGAATAGCAAAGATGGGAAGGCAGGACCTTGAGGGCCACATTCCTGCTGAGCGAGATTTGTTCCGCTTCGTAGACCGTCCCCATACCACCGGCGCCGATCTCTCGCAGAATCTTGAAATCGCCGATTACGCTTGGCTTCATGTTCCACCTGGACCGTGTCTGGTTCGAGCTCCTGCCACTATATCAATACTTGAGCTGCAGATCACCCATCCGGCTCGAAAGCAGAATTTTCAAGGCGGGTCCCCCCTTTGGAAGGCCGGCCGGGAGATCGTCCGATCGGATGCTGTATTTTGCGAAGTCGAGCCCTTCGATCACCACATTGCGCGGAAGTCGCACCTCGCCTCCTGCCATGCTCGTCGTTATCTCGATGTCGGCGTCCCGAACCCATCGACCCCGCAGATCGAGCTCGATTCCGCCCATGCTGAAATCGGCTTCGAGAGAGCGCGGGCTTGCGTTTCCGAGCCCGGAGACACGGAACGAGCCCATGGCGCAACGGATGGTGAAGCGTTCCATGGGACTGTGAAGCGGTTTTCCGATGGTCAAATCGATGTCGCCCTTCCTGAAGGTGATGTCGGTTGACGCCAGTCGGAGACCCCCGAGCTCGATGCGGGTGCAGCCCTCTCGCAGGTCGGCAGTGAGATTCAGCAGAACATCGGGCGGAAGGAGAATGCGTATTTCGGGCCGGCTTCCGCCCATGAACACCGTGAAAGGCGTCAGTATCTGTGCACTCGTCTGGTGGAAATCAAGCCGATAGTTCCAGCACCCTTTCTCATCCTTGTCGAATATTTCCGCAAGTTCGTAGGAATTCGTGTCGTAATGCGCCACCACGTAAAGAGGATCACCCCGCCGTGCCGGTTCAACCGTGAAGGCTCCTTGGGAAAGATCGAGTACCACTTGACCGGGTCGTGCGCCGGGCCGCGGCGCCGCCGGAATTTCGTGGGCGAAAACACGTTTCTCGATCTGTTCGGAGTGGACCTGGTTCCAGGCGGTGACAGCCAGTCCGGCTGCCACGAGGATCAAGAGCAGGACGAGAGCCAGAAAGCCGAAGCATCCGAGCTTTATCCAGCTTCTTCCGCCTTTGGCCATCGATCGTTCCATTTCTCCGGGCCGGCCGGACCCGGGTCTGTTGACAACCGCGCCGTCTCTTGCTGAATTTAAACTTCCTGCCGGCACAATTCAATCTATGACACGCCGGATATGAAAGAGGCGGCATATCCGCCGCCTCTTTCACGATAGCTTTCGTGCTATCTAAAACCCGCCGATAACCCGCCATTCACTCCTTCAAATCGTTCAGTATTTTCCGCAACTCCTCGACCTGGGTGCGCAGTTTTTCCAGTTCCTGCTCATACGAGTCGAGCCTCTTCTTCAGATCGGGTACGACGATCTTGGGCGCCTTGTATGTATTGGGCCAATAATAATTTTGTATTTTCCAGAGATCATCGAATTTGAAAGTCAAATCTCCCTTGATTCCGGGCAGTCCCGATCCAAACCCGATTTCCTCTCGTTTTCCGAGGGTGACTTTCACTTCCATTTCCTCGCCCTTTCGAACAATGGCGAGGAGCACTTTCTTTCCGGGCTCTTCGTCTTCCAGCGCAACATAGATGTCGCTCATTTCCTCGATGTCGCCACCCTTCCAGGCTGTAATGACGTCTCCGGCTTTCAGGCCGGCCTCGCCGGCCGGGCTCCCCTCCTTGACCTCGGTGATCAGGACACCGGCATCGACAGTGAAATACTCGGCCAACTGGGGGGAGATGTTCTGCATGTTGATGCCCAGGTAGGGTCTGGGCTCGTAGACGGTCATCCACTTCTTGGTCGATGGCGGTAAGGGGACGCTCTTCTTCCAGCCTTGATTTTTCCCCATGATAACAGTCAGTTTTTTCTCGCTTCCGCCGGAAAACACGACGACCTCCACCTCTTCGCCCGGAGATGTCTTTTCGATTCCGTTGACGAGCTGCTTGTAGGAAGCAACGTCCTCGCCGTTGAATCGAACGATGATATCTCCGACCTTGATCCCGGCCTTGCCCGCGCCCGAATCTTCGACGACGTCGTTCACATAGACGCCTTCGCCTTCAAAAGAGTATTTTCCACGCAGATCATCCGTCAGATTTTCGAGGTAGACGCCGAGCAGAGCGTCGTCGTCTTCGGCCGAGGCAAAGCACGGCCACGCGAATGCGGCGCACAGAACGAGAAACGTTGTTGTCATGAACGGTTTCATATCAAGCCCTCCATTGTTCGTTTAGTTTTGATGCGCACGAAGGGGCATCAATTGCTTGTTTTTTGTTCCCATTTGCTTTCAGGCTCCCAGGTATGGACCTGAACAATATTTCCGTTATCGAGCTTGAACCAGCTGACCGAGTATGTGCCGCTGTTGTCGACCGGTTCGATCTTGACCGGTTTTGCCTCGAACTCCTGTTTTGCCCAGGACCGGACCATGTCCCTATCCCTGTCCAGCAGATTCGGCTGCTGCACCGTGCGCGGCCCCGCAATTGTTTCAACCGCTTCAAGGGGGCCGGAACCGGGCGCGATGGCCGAGTGAATGCGGGCCGCGTATGACGGGTTGATCACCAGCAGAGTCATTATTCCGGCCAACACCACGGAAAGCGCAGTGGAACAGGCGAAGGCTCTCTTGTATCCGATGGAGATGCTCTCCCCGCCCGGATGCGCGTCAAGAAGACTTCTCCGCAGGTTTCGCCGAAAAGAGGCAACCTTCACCTTCGGTGTGGACAATCGGGACAAGGTTTCTTCCAATTTCTTCATCATTGATCCCCCTGTTGTTAAGCCGGGACCTCAGTTTTTCCAGCGCCCTCTTGGCCTGCATGCGCAGGCTCCCTTCCCGCTTTTTGAGGATGGGCGATATCTCGGAATAGGGTTTGTTTTCGAAGTAGCGCAGAACGATCAGGGCTTGATCGCCGGGTTTCAGTTCTCTTATGAAAGAATGGAGGAGCCGGAACTGTTTGTGGCGCTCCACGCTTTCTTCTGCGGCCCGGAGCTCCGCATCGGGCTCGCAGCCGCGGCCGGCCGGGATGTTTTCCAAAGAATCGACCCGCTCGAAAGGGTGTTTTTCTTTCCGCCGCATGTACATGTTGACTTCGTTCGTGGCGATCCTGTAGAGCCAGGCCGAAAGAGGAACGCCGCTCCACCTGAATCTCCAAAGACCCTTCATGGCGTTGAAAAACGTTTGGGCCGTGATTTCCTCGGCTAAATCGACACGAGCCGTGCGATGCAGCACATAGTGAAAAATCGCATCGAAATGCGCGTCGAAGACCTCTCCGAACACCTGGGGATCTTTTTTCATACGGGCGGCCAGGGCTTTCTCTTCGGAGAGCGCCATTGATCTCTCATTCCCGCGTTGTTCCGCCGTTCCAAGCTCCATGTTCTTAATGCTCGAGAACGGGATTCGTCACGGTATTTGTCTCTCTATAAATGTGATACGCAGGAGAATGCGCGGAGTGGGATTCCTGTGTGAGAAGCGTTTAAAAAACTAAGCACATGAGGGCCACCCAGTAATGACGCCCGTTCTGTTCGTTATCAGAAATTATCAGTTTTTTGTAACCGCGTCGGTACAAGCACGCACCTTAATGTCAGAGATGAGTTCCCTTCTTTCAAGTCAAGAAGGGAGGTGGAACAACTGAAACGGTGCATATCAGGAGAAATGAGAATGATCAGTATCTTTGGAGGAATCCGTCCTTTGCGGGCTCTCTTTTTCGTCGCAACGGTTTTCGGGGGGGCTGCATCCCTCCCGGCAATGGACGATGAAGGAAGGCCGTCGTTCACCATTCATGTGGTTGTGGCCGAAAGGGGCGGGCGCGTGGACTGGTCTCATTCCGGCATCAACCGCATCGCCTGTGACATCAAGGGGAACGACGGCTACTACGACCTGGTCACCATGGATCCGGACGGCTCCAATCCCGTAAACCTGACTACAGGGGCTTCAATCCCTCAGAAGCACATCGGCAATCCGGCTTGGCACCCTGCAGGCGGGTTTATCGTCTTTCAGGTCCAGGATCCTTCCCTGCCGTTCTCGAGTCCGGAGGCCGAAGCCTACCAGGCCAGCCCGGGCGCCGGCGTACACAACAACCTCTGGCTCGCCAGGGCGGACGGATCGCGCTTCTGGCAGCTCACCCGTGTCGGGTATCGCGGCGGCGTGCTTCACCCGCATTTCTCGCATGACGGGACAATGATCGTCTGGGTCGAGCGTCTCAGCGACGGGGGCAGCGCGTACGGCACCTGGGTGATCAAGGTCGCCGAGCTGGCCTTTCTGAGCAGCGGGCCGGTGCTTGTCAATGAACGGACCCTCGATCCCTGTGAGGGAAAACCGTGGTACGAAGCCCACGGCTTCACGCCCAACGACAAGGGCATCATCTTCACGGGTGTTCCCAAGGCCGGACAGCCCGCCACGGGAATGGACATCTGCACTCTCGACCGGAAAGGCCGGGAGCTGGGCCGCCTGACCCTTTCCTATTTCGGATGGGACGAACACGCACACTTCTCGCCCAAAGGCAGAAAGATCGCGTGGATATCGAGCCGGGACATCCCGCAGCTCATCCTTCCGTTTCAGGTGAAAACCGACGTCTGGGTGATGAATGCGAACGGGTCGCACAAGCGGCGGGTCACTTTCTTCAACGAACCGGGGTCGCCGCACTACATCCCTGACGGCGCGATTCCGGGGGACCTCTGCTGGGGTCCCGACGGCCGGAGCCTGATGGTCCGCGTTCACGAGTTAAAGTACAACATGGAGTGGCTTGTCCGTCTCGATCTCGATTAACCCCGGTTGGAAGCAGCAAGACCGCGTTTGCCGGCCGCCCGGAGCGGAACAAACGCGGTCTTGCCGCTTTGACTCATGCCTGACCTTCCTGCTCGAGCCCGGGCTAGGGTGTCACAGTCACGTCAACACTGTCATAATAGATCTGCCCCATATCGATCGTCCCGTTCATCACCATGTCGACGGCGAAGTAGAATCTATAGGCGCCGATCGGGATGCCCGAAAAATCAAGCACCTCGAAGGAGCTCATATTGTACAGAGGGGTCTGGTCGGCCGTCCCGATACCCGAAAACCACATGTTGTTGAAGAATTCATGATAATAATATCCGAAAGGTGAATCGAGAATGACCCACCAATCGGCGTCCGCGCCCGACTGCATTCCGGCATCGAGAGCGATCGTCACGTTCAGATTCGTTCCCACCGGTATGGACAAAGGCCCGTCCAGACCGTTCGCCTTGATATCGGGCACGGGATCGGCCGATAGGGAGCCGTTGATTTTGAGAAGGTATGCGGCGCCACCGCCGGCGCCGTACGAGTAAGTGTATCCGGCAACAACATAGTCGCCGTCCACTGCCTGCACGACGGCCTGACCCACATCGCTGTCAAAACCGCCGAAGTTGTCCGACCATTCCTCGATGCCGCCGCTGTCCGTCTTTATCAGATAAACGTCGACGTCACCGGCGCCAAAAGATTCTGTTTCGCCTGTAATGATGAAACCACCGTCCGTCGTCTGTTTCAGCGAATACCCGAAATCACCTCCCGCACCCCCAAATGTTCGGGACCAGATCTCGTTGCCGCTCGAGTCCGTCTTGATGAGATAAGCTTCATAGGAACCGGAACCGAAAGATCCGGTACACCCGGCGATGACATAATCCCCGCCGCCGATCTGCAGCACAGAAAACCCGAAATCATTGCCCGCGCCCCCGTATGTTTGCGACCAGAGCTCGTTGCCGAAGCTGTCCGTTTTGATCAGGTAGACATCATAGCCGCCCGCGCCCGAGGAATTGGTGGCGCCAGCGATGATGTAGCCGTTGTCGGGCATCGTCTGCCGCACCGAATAGGCGTAATCGTCATCCGCCTCCCCGTATGTTTGCGACCACTCCACGGTCCCGCCGGAATCGGTCTTGATCAGATAGACGTCGTACAAAGGTGTAACCGGAAAGTGCCCTGTATACCCGGCCATTATGAACCCTCCATCCGATGTTTGCTGCACCGATCGGGCTCCGTCATCATCCGTTCCCCCATAAGTTTGGCTCCAGATCTCGCTGCCGCCCGAGTCGGTCTTGATCAGGTAGACGTCGTACAATCCCGCTCCGTATGACGCCGTCCGTCCGGCGATGAGATAGCCGTTGTCCGACGGCGTCTGAATGACCGAATGACCCCAGTCATCGTCCGCGCCGCCGAAGAACTGTCTCCATTCCTCCACACCGTCGCTGTCGGTTTTAATGAGATTGACGTCGTTTCCCGTACCAAACATATCGGTTGCCACGCCGGCCACGATATAGCCGTTATCGGGCGCTGTCTGCTGCAGCGAAAACCCCCAATAATTACCGTAGCCTTCATAGATCTGCGACCATTCTTTGAGATCGTCTCCGGCGATCTTGATCATATACATGTCGTAATGGCCGTAACCGTAGGATAGAGTCGATCCGGCGAGGATATATCCATTGTCCGACGTTTTTTCGATTGACCAGGCCTCTTCCGCCGCGGTGCCGCCGAAAGTCTGGGACCAATCCTCATAACCGCTGCTGTCGACCTGGAGAAGATAGATGTCGCTTGCGCCGGCGCCGAAGGACCACGTCGCTCCGGCGATGATGAAACCGCCGTGCTCCGTTTCCTTGACCGAGTAGCCGATATCTTCATCCGTGCCGCCATAGCTACGCCTCCAGGAGGCGACTCCATTGCCGTCCGTTTTGATCAGATAGACGTCTCCCCCGCCCGCGCCGGTTGAATAATTCACACCGGTCACGATGAACCCTCCGTCCTCTGTCTGTTCAACGGCATATCCTCTCTCGATCCATCCGCCGGCGTCGTAGGTTTGGGACCATTCCACCACGCCGAAGCCGTCGGTCTTTACGAGATAAACATCGATCGTGCCCGCAAACGTGCCCGATTCTCCAACGATGATGTAACCTCCGTCCGCAGTCTGCCTGACCGAATAGGCTTTATTCGATTCTGCATCGCCGATTGTTTGGGACCAGATTTCGTTGCCGCTCGAATCCGTCTTGATCAGGTAGAAATCATACGATCCCGCGCCGAAGGAGCTTGTCCTTCCAGCGACGATGTAACCTCCGTCCGCCGTTTGCCGGACGGAATGGGCTTCATCGAGACTCGTGCCGCCGAATGCATTCGACCATTCTTCGATGCCGATGTCGTTCGTTTTGACGAGATAGAAATCCTTGTTGCCCGATCCGAACGATTCGGTCCAGCCGGCAAGGATATAGCCGCCGTCGCTCGTCTGCTGGACGGAACGCGCCTCGTCCGAGCTCGAACCGCCGAATGTGCCGAACCAGTCCCGGTTGCCGAGACCGTCTGTCTTGACGAGATAAAAATCATAACTACCGGCGCCGATCGATCTCGTTGTTCCGGCGAAGATGTATCCTCCATCCACCGTCTGCTGCCCGGAAAAACCGTATTCCGTGCTTCCGCCTCCGTAATATTCGGACCATTCCGCTTGGGGAATGTCGGCGGCAATGAGACCGTCCGATCCGGCCGACAAAGCAGCCACAATGATCATTGATAATAGAAACCTGTTCATTTTCTGACTCCCGTGTTCCGATGTTGAAAAAATCTGCAAAACAATTGTGTCGTTGTTCTCACAAGCTCGAGAAAGTTGGATCGCCTATGAAATAAGGCGCAAACAGGCCGTCCGGGCGGCAAGGAAGTATCAATTATTTATTGATATTTCGAGCAAGGGGAATGGAATGATGGGAGGGATATACTTCGAACCGTTTCCGTTGAAGTGTGTAACGGAATGATAATACAGGGGATATACAGTTTCTGAGCACGAGTTCCTGAAGACGAGCCGGGATCAGCCCATTTTGGTCTTCAGCCACGCCCGGGCGATCCTCCAGTCGTTGCGGGCCGTGCGCGGAGATATGCTCAACATCCTGGCCGTATCGTCGACAGTCAGGCCTCCGAAGAAGCGCAGTTCCACAAGCCCTGCCATGCGGGGATCGATTTCGAAGAGCTTGGTCAGGGCGCTGTCCAGGGCGAGAAGATCGACCGAAGGCTCCCCGACGAACACGGCCTCTTCGTCGAGGGAATTCCGGTTCCATCCCCCCCCGTGCTTGTTCGCCCTTTTGCGGCGGGCGTAGTCGATGAGCACGCGCCGCATGGCTTGTGAAGCGATACGGAAATAGTGGGCGCGATCCTCCCACGACGCTTCTTTCATTCCTCCCAAACGGAGATAGGCCTCGTGAACAAGCGCCGTGGCCTGCAGCGTGTGATCCGAGCGCTCATGGCGCATGTGTCCCTTGGCGAGAGCGAGAAGCTCGCTGTATACGAGCGGCATCAGTGCCGCTTCCGCCCCCTCTTTGCCTGCCGCAACATCGGCCAGAAGGTTTGTGATGTCTTTTTGCTCTCTCATGGTCAATATGCTCGTTTACAAAGATTCGAATTCCGCCGCCGCCTTGATCAGTTCGGCCGTGATCTCCTTGATCGCGCCGATGTTATTCAGGAGCTGGCCTTCTTCCATGAAATACCGGTTGGTCACGTAGTGAAGATCGATGCAGGTCATGCGATATCCGATCTCTTTTGGAAAGCTTCCCAAAATGCTCGAAATCAATTCGTCGGGCATGTTCAGCTTCATGAACTTGATCTCATATCGGTGCAATGCGTCGAGAACTTTATTCCCGAGCTTCTTGTCATCGCCCCGGATCAATTCGTAGAGATAATGATACTCGATCTCGATCTCCGTGCCGAGAAAGACGCCGCGCAGGATCATGCCGCGCACGTTCTCGGGGTGCTTCTCGGCATAAGCCAGACCGAGCGTGGAGCCCCACGATCCCCCGGAGACGATGATCTTGCCGAGATCCAGATGCTTGCGCAGCCTCTCGATATCTTCAACGAGGTTCGGGGTTGTGTTCCCGCGCAGCTCGCCGTGAGGCGTCGACTGTCCCGCTCCGCGCTGATCGTAGAAGATCTTGTGGATCTCGTCGACTTCGAGATATCCCTTTGTATAGTTCTCGCTTAAAGGAAAGAGGCCGTTTTCCTCCTGCGGCTGCGGTATCGCATTCGGACAAGCCAGGAAAAACAGAAAGAATAGGACGAACATGGGACGCGTCATGATTTTAATTCCTCATTCTGTGTTGCGCAGATGATCGATTTTACCACAACCGCTGCGGTGATTGGGAGCCCTGATGCCGCCCATGTCGAGCTGTCCTGTGGCGGACGAGCGCCTTCATACAACAGAATGTTCTTGTATTTGATTTCCGACGGCTCGTTGTATTGAACCCAGGAAAGGTGGAAGCGGTTCAGGCCATCGATGATCGAAACCGGAAGCATCCCGTCGATCGCTCCCATCTCGAGGGATGACCAACTCGCGCCTCCGTTCCGGCTCATGGCGGTGTGGAGAGAAAGCCCCGTATGCTTGTAATCCTCCCAGACAACGGTGAGACGGAGGTCTCCCGATGCGATATTCGGATGCCAGCCGCCTAAAACGGGTTCTTCGATGACCTGCGTGGACGTCCAGTTGATCCCGTCATCGGAATTGCGGACAACGACCTTGAAGGTCCCATCGAAGTCCTCGACCCAGACGGCATGGATGCCTTTATCGTCAACGGCAATATCGGGCTGAAGGGACCAAGCAGGTGTTTCGGAAATATTCTTGGTAGACAGCCACTGATTGCCGTCGAACCGGCAATAAAATATGTCGGTCGTAATGTCCTGCATTGTGAGCATTTGAAACACCACATGAACTCCGTCCGCTGCGGGAGCACACCGGAGAGCCCCTGCCATGGAATTGAGGCTGAGGGTTTCGGTTTTAATAACGTTGCCGTCCTGTATAACCATGATATGGAAAGCGGTTGTCTCGCCGTTCTCACAAAGAATGAGGTTGAGAGATCCCTGCGAGTAGCATGCGGCGTAGTCGATTACCGTGCTGGTAATGTTGAAGCTGATTTCGTTCGACCAGGTCAATCCCCTGTCGCTGCTTTCCCGCATATCGATCGTCCACGTACCGCTGGGCTGATAACTCTTCCAGATCGCGGCGACATGAGTGCCGCTTGCAACGATGCCCGGGGTACAGTGAAAGGACGGCGGGCTGAGGCTGACCGCGCTCGTCCAGGTCGCGCCGTTGTCTTCGCTGCTCTGGTAGAAAATCTCTGAATCGGCATCCTCGCGTCTGCTGAAAACCAGATACAGCTTGTCCTCCTCGCAGGCTATCGACGGATTCCGGTAAAGAGGAATCTCCGCTCCTATAGGCGTTTCGAACATCTCGTGGAGAATTCTGCCGGAGTGGAAATCGGCTTGGAATCCCAAGAGCGCGGCAACGGTCGGGGCGATGTCCATGTTGTAGCACTGCTTTTCGACAACGGCGTCCTTCTTCACGTTCGGGCCGATAACGAGAAGAAATATATTGCGGCATCCCAGGCAGGAGTCGCCGTGACCGACGAATCCGTTGGCAATGCCGTCCAGATGTCTTCCATGATCGGTCGTGATGAAGATGGTCGTCTCGTCTTGATAAAACGGATCCTGCAATATCTTTTGGCAGATGCTGTAGACAAGGGAATCGACGGTCTGGATCGCGCTCGTATAGTCGCCCCAGACACCGGTGTGACCCTTCTGGTCCACGTCCTTGAAATTAATCATTACTAGGGAAGGATGGTATTCATCGATGATGCTCAGCGTCCTGTCATGAACCATGGCGTCGTCGGGTCCCTGCGGCCCGTTCACCCCGTCGAAAGCGACATAAGGCTCAAAGGCATCGATGGAAAAGAAGGGATTCAGGCTTTCACCCACTTTGACGATACAGCCCTTCCCATTGATGATGCATGTCTTGGTTTTCGAAAAGCCGAGTTGCGAACGATAGTACTGAAAAATGCTGGGTTCCGTTTGAACAGCCTTTATGGGCAGCCCGTAAAGGGGAAGATCCTGGATGGTTCCTGAGGTGAATGTGGCGTGCACCGCAGTCGTCAGTGTAATCGAATGAATCAGGAAGTTCGTGAAGAGCGTTCCCATGGGCTTCAGATCGTTCCAGAGGTGCGGGATATACTGGTGAGTCGGATCTTCGAACCCCTCGCTGTCCCTGATACCGTCGATGACGATGATGAAGACTTTCCGGTTTTCTTTGGGAACCGGATTCACACCCGGTATTTCTCCGGAGCGTGCTTTTTCGAGTCCCACATCGGGCTGGTGCGATTGGAAGCGCCCGTCCTTCTGGGCGAGACCATCGAATGAACAAAGGACCGACACGGGGATCAGGACAACGATGAGACGTAATAGGCGGCGGGTTTTTGAAAATATGTTCATCTTGGGTCTCGGAAATAGAGGTGCTGCATATCCGGCGAAAAATGAGACTGATCTTATGTATTGCTTTTAATATATCAATTGCCGTTGAATTGTCAACCCCTATCATGGTGTTTCCGCGGTTGTTACAAAGGGGATCTTTAAGCGAAACATTGAGCGGATTGTGGCTGAAACAGGCAATTCTGCACGGTATAAGCGGCTTGCCGTCCTTTCAGATCCTGTTGATCAGGCAGGGGGACCTGCTCTTTTTTAGAGCTGGTGATTTTTGTAATCAAGCCGCATGGGCCAGGCATACTTGACCCAGAAAAGGTGAAGGAGATCCTGCCCGTCTATGGCCAAGGCCGGCTGTGTTCCCGTTATCGCGCCATGAGAGGCGGTGCACCAGGTGCTTCCGCCGTCCTGGCTCGTGCCGCAGCGGATCGCCGGACCCGCGCCTTGGTAATCCTCCCAGACAGCCACAAGGCCCGCATCGCTGGAAATGATTCGCGGATGCCAGGCGCCGTTTGTCGGTTCATCGATTACGGTCACATCATCCCATGTCGTTCCATCGGCCGAGTTCCGGACCACGACTTTGAAAATATTGCTGTAGCTTTCTGTCCAGATGATGTGAATCCCCGACTCATCGAAAGCGATATCGGGATGAACCGAAGGGTCGGGCGTATCGGAGATTTGAACGGGCGTCAGCCACTGGCTTCCGTCGAACCGGGTGTAATAAATGTCCGTGGTCCCATCTTCAGTTACAACGTATTCGTAAACCACATGGGTGCCGTTTGCCGACTGGGCGCACCGAATCCTTCCCCCCCGGTGTCCCAGGCTCAAAGTACTGGAATCGACGACGGTTCCGTTATCCAGCCGGACCATGTGGATCAGGGTGCTCGTCTTCGGTTCGACCCAACAAACCTGGAGAATTCCCTGTGAGTAACATGCAGACGGCCTTAAGTGCGCGCTATAAGTGGTTTGTCCGGGAAAATAGATCGTGTTGGACCAAGTATTCCCGTTATCCCGGCTTTCGCGGATTGCGATTTGAAAAGAGCCGTCCTCTTTCAGGCAGCTCCAGGCCGCTGCCACGAGATCTCCCTCCGCCGCAAGACTGGGGGTGCGATTGAAAGCTTCGTCACTGAGGACGGCGGCGTTGTTCCACGTCGATCCATTGTCCTGGCTGCAGGTGTAGATGATTTTCGAGTCCACTCCCGCCCGCATCCGGCAGGCCATGTGAATCCTCCCATTGGAGGCGGCGGCGGCAGGCTGGAAATAGAGCCGGGGATCCTGCGGCGGCGTGGTGAACATTTCCTTGAGAACCCGTCCCTGGCTGAACGTCGGACTGAACCCGAGCATGGCCGCGATCGTAGAGGCGAGATCGACGTTGTAACACCGCGTGTCAACTATATTGTTTTCCTTGATGCCGGGACCGATGACCAAAAAGGGGACGTGGCGGCAGCCGGAGCAGGAATCGCCGTGGCTGGCAAATCCGATATTGATGTGGTCGAGATGTCTCCCATGATCCGTTGTAATGAGGATGGCCGTGTTATCTTGATAATAGGGATCCTGCCAAATCATCTGACAGATGTCGTACAAGTAGGAATCGGCCTTCTTCAGAGCGTAAGTGTACATATCCCAATCACCGCTGTGGCCGTAGCTGTCTGTTTTCGCCAGGTTTATGAGCGCAAGAGACGGATGGTACGTGTCGATCACTCTCTGGACTTCACCCACCACATCTTCGTCGCTTTTGACGACCTGAGGGGTTGAATCGTTGTAGATGTGAGGCTCGTTCTGATCAATGGAAAAGAGGGGATTCAGGCAGACGCCGACCTTGCGGATGTTGCCCTTGCCGTTGATGATCCACGTCTTGTCCTTCGGGATTCCGAGCTGCGATCGGTAATACTGAAAGACACTGGGCTCGTCTTGAACAATTTTTATCGGCCCATAGAGCGGCATATCCTGAATAACGCCCGAGACCATCGTGGCATGCGAAGCGGTTGTCATCGTGCTCGAGATGATCGAGAATTTCGTGAACATTGTCCCAAGGGGTCTGATGTCGTTCCAGAGATGCGGCGTGTAACGGTGCTCGGGATCGTCAAAGAATTCGCTGTATCTCAGGCCGTCTATGAGAATGAGAAAGACGTTCTCGATGGCTCGACCTTTTTCAGGAGAGCCCGAAGACGCCTTCTTTCCGAGAAACGCCCCGGCCGGAGCGGGATCGAAGCCGGTGCCCGTTTGAAAAGGAAGTTTTGCAGCTCTTTTCGGTTCGGTCTCTTTTCCGGAATCGAAAGAACCGATAAAACCGGCGACAAGAAACGAGCATATAAGGCAGAGAAGGACTGCGATCCTTTTCATAACCGATCTCCCGAGAACAAGGAACAGGATCCCGGCAAACCCCGGAGCACGCAAATAGTACCGCGGGGCGGCCGGGTCACATCGATCTTCATTCGATTTTCATGATCATCAAGTTGGTCAGCTCCAGTCCGACAAGAGCCTGAACAGGATATTCTTCTCCGGCGTTCCACTGTACGGGGATCCTGCCCGCAGCGACGAGGACTCCGTTCGCCGGTATCGATCCAAGCCAGTATTTCTGGCACGGCGGCGCCAGGTAGAGATCACCGTATGGCGGAATATATTGGGGCGGATCGAGGACGCCGGACCCCAGAGCCATGACAGCAGGCGATGTCGACGGAATCCCGACGATCATGATTTCTACCTGTCCGCCCGGCGTCAAATTGCCGGTGCAGTAAAGATGAACGCTGAATTCGTCGGCGCCCATGTCAACATCGCCCTCGACAACACGGGGATCGCCCTCGTTGTCTTCGGAAGGCATGCCTGCGGCCGATTCATCCCCCCCATCCTTGCAAGGAGAGAGATAGGTCAAATGATAATCCCGGCTGTTCGGCAAACCGGGAGCGACAAAAAGAGGATCGGCATCGATCATGCCCATTCCCCAGACGAGCGTGCAGCCCGCTTCGACATGTGCCGAGGCCTGTCCTCCCTCGACGTCGGAATAACTGATATTCATTAAAGCCGGGCTCGATCCGACGTAAATCTCCGGCCCTGTTTGGGCGCAGTTGGTCCATGAGATCGTGTTGGTCACCGTCGCGGAAGAGTTGTCTCGGATGCTTATACCGCCCCCCTCGCTTGCCGTGTTGCCTGTTACGGTGTTATTCAAAACGACAGCCGAAGTGCAGTGGTCCGAAATACTGATCCCCCCGCCGAAACCGCCGGATGAGTTATCGGCAAGGATGTTGTTGATAACAGCCATGGAAGCCTTGAAGTGGCATTTGATCCCCCCGCCGTCATAGTAAGAGATATTTTCCGACAAGACGTTGTCGATGATTGTTGGATACGATTGATATGAGACGAAAACGCCGCCGCCGTAAATGGCCGAATTTTCGATGATTCCGTTTTTTGATATGAGCGGCGAGGAAGAGGTGCAATAAACTCCGCCGCCGCCGCCGTTCGTATTTGTGGAGACATTGCCCGAGATAGTATTCCGCTCAATCAGGGTGGATGAATGAAAAGCGCAATAGATGCCGCCCCCGTTTGAGCGTGCAGAATTATCGGAGATCGTATTGCCCGAAATCGTCATATCCGATTCGAAGCAGTATATTCCACCGCCGTTGGACGAGTAGATCAAATCGGTGGCTTGGTTGCCGGTGATGACATTGTTCGTTACAGCGGCGTGGGAGGACTGGTCGCAGAAGATCCCTCCGCCATCGCCGGTGACCGTGTTGTCCGAGATCGTGTTGTTATCTATGCCGGGCGATGAAGCGGCGGTGCAAAAGATTCCGCCTCCGCTGTCTGCCGAGTTCCCTGTGACCGTGCACTCCGATATCGTTGGAGAAGAGCCGGAGCAGTAGATCCCGCCGCCGAAATAAAGCACCCAGACCGGATCGAATGTTCCCGTTCCGTTCGTGATGGTAAAACCCTGCAAAAGCGATCCCGATCCTTCATTGTTGCTGAAAGTGACAACGCTTCCGGCTTGATTTCCGTCGATTATGGTGATGCCGGCTCCTTGTTCACTCTGAACAGTGATCGCTTTGCCGAGAAAATCGATATTTTCGGTATAAGTGCCTGGCCGAACGATAATTGTGTCGCCAGGAACAGCGGCATCGATTGCGTCTTGAATGGAGTTGTAGTTGTCGGGGACGTAAACAGTTGCGGCGGTTGCAGTGTAAATAGTGAAAAACAAGTAGATTACACCGAAGATTCCTCCCTTGTACATCATTTCCTTCCCCACTCTATAATTGCACTTACAGATAAAAACAGCTTACATCCGGATGGCATTTGAATAGGGTCAACTTGATAAAGATTAGCACGAAATATCAAAAAAGCCTAAATAAAAATACCTTGAGAGCGACAGGAAATGTCAATTCCCGGATAGAAATCCGGCTTATATTTGGACATGCTTTTTTCATGCCGGGCCCCGGCCTTTCGTCCCCCATGTTTTTATGTTAATATTTTGATCAGATAAATATCCAAATGCCACGGAGCCCTCAGAGGAATGTCATGATACGAATCACTGTTTCTGCCGGCGCCGCTTTCGTCATGGCGTCTTTATTCTGTGCTTCTGTCTCAGCATCGGACGTGGAAGTGTTTATTTTGGCCGGTCAGTCCAATGCCGTCGGGTATGGCTCCAATGCAAGCGATCTTCCTCCTGACCTTCAATCGCCGCAAACGGACGTGCTCTTCTGGTTCGAAGAGGGCCCCTGGAATTCGGTGACCAATCCCGCCCTCCGCATTCGTTCAAACGGCTGGATTGCACTTCAATACCAGAGCGATCCGAACTTCGGCACCTTCGGAGGACCTGTCGACGGTTTCGGCCCCGAGATCAAACTGGGTCGGGTTCTGGCCGACACGATCTTGGACGATGTGGCCGTCATCAAATTTGCCATCAATGCCACGAGTCTGGCTCATGACTGGAATGCCCTGGCTCCGGGACCGCTTTATACCGAAATGAACGCCATTGTGGGCACGGCGATGACGGAACTCGCCAACATGGGGCACACGGGGCGGATCGCCGGCTTCTTCTGGATGCAGGGCGAGTGGGATGCGCTGAACGCCGGCGATGCGGCCGCTTACGAGGGCAACCTGACGGCACTTGTCCAACAGGTTCGCAATGATTTCGGTGATCCAGATCTCCCCTTCACCTTTGGCCGGTTGAACTCTCAGATCTATTTGTCCCCCTATGGCATCTCACAGGCAGACCTCGATACGGTGCGCACGGCGCAGGAAAATGTGGCCGGCGCTGTCAGTGAAACAGCCATGGTCGACACGGACCTCATGCCTCTCAAT
>CAZWHE010000080.1:0-17351 GCA_964633825.1 uncultured Phycisphaerales bacterium
CCCGGACTTTCGACGACGCTCTCCTCGCCTGGGATGTTGAGCTTTTCGGGCGCCATCCCGGCGAATGGTTCGACGCGATCGCCTCCCCGCTCGTCACCGAGGTCATGAGAGCCTGCTGGCTCTCCTATTTCGTGATCCCCTTTGTCGTCGCTCTGCCCCTCTACCGCCGGCCCGACCGCGGCCCCTTTCGCGAAGCCGTTTTCGCCCTCGTTCTGGGCTGGCTCGTCTCCTTTCTCGGGTACTACATCGTTCCCGCGCTGGGGCCCGGCTACTTTCCCGAAAAGGTGCCGGCGCCCGAGAGCGTCACCGGGGCGGGCGCGACGCAGTCCGTGGCTTTGGCTCTCTTCGCTCTCGAGGGGCGCGTGCACGACATCTTCCCCAGCGGCCACACGATCATCGCCCTGCTCGGGCTCTGGCTCGCCGCGCGGCACAGGGTGCGGGGTTGGCCTCTCCTCGTTCCCGTTGTGGCGGGGCTTGTCGCGGGAACGGTCTATCTCCGCTATCACTACGGCGTGGACGTTCTGGCAGGCTTTGCGATAGCGGGCGCGGTCGTTCTCGTGTGCGCCGGGAGGACCCGGCGTCTTCGGCCGCGAGGCCGGGGGGGCGCTCTCACTTCCCGAGCTTCACCTTGAGCTTCTTGACGCGGCCCGAACGGCGGATCGTGATGGTCACCTTTTTCCCCGCCGGGCAGCCCGCCTTGGCGCCGTAGAAATCGGCCGATGTGCGGATCACCATTCCTTCGAACTCGAGCACCTTGTCGTTCTCCCGGAAGCGGGCCTTCGAGGCCGGGCTCTTCTTTTCGACGGCGCTCACATAGACGCCGTCCCCTTTTTGAACAACGGTCAGGCCGAGATGGGGGCCGGACCGGAACCCCCCCGCGTCGGCGCGGGAGAAGGGGGGCTTTTCATCGAGGCCGGCCAGGACGTACGCCACCTCGGCCGCGAGGCGGACCACTTTTTCGCATCCCCTCTTGTCGATGAGCTTCACGTCGTCCGAGGGGAGGTGGTAGTCCGCATGGAGGCCCGTGAAGAAGAAGAGAACGGGGAGCTCCTTGCTGTAGAACGAGGTCGAGTCGGTGGGCGCACGCCCTCCCTTGCCGAACTTGAGCTTCAAGCGCGTTGTCCGGTTCGCCTCCTTCAAGAGCTTGTCGAAGATCGGGGAGGTGCCCACGCCTCCGATGAAGAGGTCACCCCTTTTCAGCCGTCCCACCATGTCGAGGTTGATCATGGCGGCCGTGTTCGCCAGGGGAATCGGGGGATGTTCCACATAGTGCTTCGAGCCGTGGAGGCCCATCTCTTCGGCCGTGAAGGCGGCGAAGATGATGTTCCTCTCCAGCTCGTTTTTCACAGAAGCGAGATAGGCCGCGATCTCGATGACGGCCGCCGTGCCAGAAGCGTTGTCATCGGCGCCGTTGTGGACCCTGCCTTTCGCCTTCGATCCGCCGCGGGAGCCGAACTCGCCGAGACCGACATGGTCGAAGTGGCCGCCCACAACGATGTTCTCGTTCTTCTTGTTCTCCGCACCGGCTTTGAGGATGCCGACCACGTTGCGCACCTTGAGCTCGATCGGTTCGATCCCGGCATGGACCTCGATCACGAGGTCGTCGATCACCTTTGTTGCGGGCTTGAGCTTCTTGTCGATCCTCGACTGGGTCTTGCCGAGGGAGATCCCCGTGCCGGAAAGGAGATCGACCCCGCCCCTCCGGGTCATGTGGATGAACGGGATCGCTCCCTGAGGGTCTTTGCCGCTCTTGACGAGCACGTCCTTCTTTTTCGAATCGAACCGGGCCGGATCGTTGACCAGGATGAGAGCCGCGGCGCCGAGGCCGGCCGCCGTCTCCTGTTTGGCCGTGAATGTTCCGTGGTTGCGGACGGCTTCCCGGCTTTTGAAGAGCCCCTTGCTGTCGTCGGGCAGGCCGCGCAGGACGATCACGATCTTGCCTTCCACGTCGAAGCCCTCGTAGTCGTCGTACCCGTACATGGGAGCCGAGATGCCGAACCCGGCGAAGAGGGCGATGCCCTTGGCCCGGCCCGGAGCGGAGCCCGGCATGACGGTGATCTCTTTGCCGAATTTGAAAGAGCGGGACTTCTTCCCTTTCTCGGTCTTGACCGATGTTGTGGGGAGCGCTTCGAATCCCCGGGGAAGGGAGAAGTTCTGGTAATAGGTCCCATCGTCTCCGAGCGGTTCCAGGCCGATCTTCTTGAAATACTCGGCCACGTATTCGGAAGCCACGACGGCGCCGGCCGAACCGGCCGCCCGGCCTTCGAGCTCGTCGCAGGCCAGGAACTTGATGTGCTCCATGATCTCTTCCTGGGTGATCTCGGGATCGACGACCTCCCGGGACTGGGCAAGAAGAACCGTTCCGATGGAGAGGAATAAGGAGAGGGCCAGGAGTAGCTTCTTGAGATGATTCAAATTAAGTTTTCCTTTGTGTCTTCAGAGAGCGGTGGAGTTCGATAATTGTATCATTTGCCGGAGATCAATGGGACCGCCGGATCGACCGAAAAGCCGTCACCACCGACCCACGTGCTTCTTCCCCCGAGCATCGATGGACACCCACATTTGACAGGAGATGACCAAGCCGCTTGAAAAGTCAGCCGGCCGGCCAGGTCAAGGATAACACGGGCGAAAATCCGGTCATGCGCTGTGGATTAACGGCCTGGCAGCCCCACGTGGGCCTGCATATCGACTGAAATAGATGGCCCACGTGAGACTGAGACAAAACCCTGACGTGAAGTTTGATAATCATTTTTTCTCCCCCTGTTTCGGGTGGGGGGAGAAAAAATGATTAAGCTATCCGGACGATTGCTTGTTTGAAAAATCCCACGGGGGACCGGGGGGGCTTTTCCTGGAGATCGCTCCACGTGGGCGTGCCTCGACTGTGTGCCTTCGTTTATTCTTTTCTGTGAGAGTCTTCTCCCCTGACGTTACGTCGCCACTCATTGACCGAGCACAAGATTTTTCTCGCTCAGCCACCTGGAAAGCTTTGCACGATTGAAAGCGGCGTATCCTGTTCCTTCATAATGAACTCTCGTCTTACCACGCCACGGGCTCGTGCCGGTCAGCACAAGGCGCTCTCCAGCCGAGCAGATGTATTCACCCATCACTGGATCGCGTTCAAAGTCCGTTTACTGGAAACATCCCGAAAGTTTTCTTCGTTTGTACGCCGCCTCTATCGCTGCTGCGCGGGTGTGACGGTCGATCAGTGCGAACGCGATAACTCGGCCCCACAAAATCGTCGGGGCTTTTGTCTCAACCCCACGTGGGTCGCTTGGGTCCTGGTCCGAAGAATCGATCTCGAAAAGAAGAAACCTCAGAAGACGCCAGGATAGCTTTTTTTGTCTCAGTCCCACATGGGACATTTGGAACGATCAATCGACCGGATATCTCAATCATTTTTTCTCCCCCCCACCCAAAACAGGGGGAGAAAAAATGTTTTTTATCTTTCGACTCCTTGCTTAATGATGCCGTGGTGCGGGCATGCTTCACGTTTGGTCACTCTTTGGAAAAGAGAACGCTCATATTATCGATATTCCTGCGCATGAGGCCGAGATAGTCGAGCCCCCCTCCTGGCGGAGTCTCGGCCGGTGCGAACACAAGGGGCTCCAAACCGAACCGGTCGCGGAACAGCGCGGCTGTCTCTGTCGACGGCATCTCCTCCCAGACCATCCATTGGATGCCGCTCTCTTTCTTCAGATAGGATTTCAGTCTTTTCAGCGATTCTGCGTCGGGCGGCGATTCGGGATCGAAGTCAAAAGACTCCGACTCCCAGCCGTATCGCCGGCAGATATAGTTGTAGGCGGGGTGCGAAGCCAGGATCGGCGCCGTTTGCCTCCTCTTTTGCAGATCTTTGAATCGCCTGTCCAGATCGGCGAGCCCGGCGAGGATTTTTTTCAATCCCTCGTCGTAAGCGGCTTCATGCTCCGGGTCACGCACCTCGAGGGCCGCGGCGATGGCCCGGCACTGTTCCATGGCCAGAACGGGGTCCATCCAGGTGTGGGGGTCGATCCCGGTGTGGGAGTGCTCGCCCTTCTGGCCGTGGCTGTGGAGGACGGCTTCCTCGATCACGATGAGGTCGTCCTCGAATGAGGCCCCGGCATCGACGATCTTCTCCTCGGGAAGCATGGCGCGCGAGACCCATTTCGCGTAACCGGCCCCATTGAGAATGATGAGGTCGGCCTTCTGGTACTCGAGGACCGTCTCGGGCGGGGGCTCGAAAAAGATCGGATCCTCGCCGGCCGGGATGGGGCAGGACGCACGGATCAGCCCGCCCCCGATCGACTGGGCGAAGTAAAGAGTGGGGTAGAAGGTGGTGCAGACCTCGAGAGGATCCTTCCGAAGTGTTTCCTTTTCTTCTTCGCGGCTGCAAGAGAATACGACGGAAATGAAACACGCCGCTGCGAAAAGGACGGAAACTCGCAACAATGGATTCATGACCGAATCCTCCTAGAACATCATGGCCGCCCGGGCGGCTTCTATAAGAATGAGGGAGAGCGCCGCCGCCAGAACGAGGCTCACCCCGAGAAGAATCATTGTCTCTAATCCGAGAAGCATCTCCATGGAATGGCGCGATCCGCCGATCCGGTAGATGATCTCCATCTCGTCCTTGCGCAGCCGGAACTGGAGAGAGAGGACGAGAAAGAGAAAGGCCGCCGTGGAGAGGAAGACGAGCCCCGAAAACCCGTCGAGCACCTTCTTCACGTCGAAGATGATGCCCAGGATGTCGGCGATGACCTTCGAGGGAGTGACCGCCTGGACCTCTCCGTCGAGATCTGTCTCGCTCTTCACGAGAACACGCTCCTTGTCCGACTCGGGGACCAGGACGAGAGCGCTCAGGGGATAGTCGCCGGTATCTCCGTGAAAGTGGAAGGTGTGGACATTCTCGGGCGTGATCTCGTTGTACTTCTTGAGGCGGCTGTTGTACTTCACCTCGCTCGCCTCGATGAAGATGACCGTGTCGTCCGCGTCCTCGGCGGTCCGGATCGCGTCTTCGTGGCCGTGGCAGATGCCGTCCATGACCCAGGCGGTTTTCACGTCGGTGAAGATCACGTAATCGTCGGGCGTTCCCGTCTCTTTCAGGACCCCCGTGATCCTGAGCTTGAGGGGATACTCGGCCGAGATGTCGTAGACGCTCTCCGAGTCCGAGACGATCCAGCCCCCCGGCTTGAGCCCGCGCCTTCTCGCGGCCTCGGAGCCGGCCGCGGCCTCGCCGAGGAGGGCCGGGAGACGCCCCTCGGCCGGAGCGAGCCCGCGGAAATTAAAGTACTCGTAGGAAGTCCCCACGACGGGAATATCCCGCGCCGTGTGTTTCGTGTGGAGCGGGATCACTTCGCCCGCGCAGCGCTCGCGGTATTTGTTCAGCGTACCCCGGGTGATGGTGTCGCGGATCTCGGTCTGGAAGTAGACCGAGTTCAGCGTCAGGAGGAAGGGGCTTCCCTTGCTTCCGATGAGAATGGGCGTCTCGTCCGACCGGGCCGTCATCTGTTCTTTCAGCATGCCCGAGGCGAGCCACGTCACGAGGGGGAGAAAGATCGTGATCGTCAGGCAGAGAACGAGGATGGCCGAAAGGATCCTGTTGTACTTGAGGTGGGCGAGGGCGAGCTTAAGCATCGCTTCGTCCTCCCGCCATGCGGACGCGCCGGTTGCAGCGGTCGGCCAGTGATTCGTCGTGGGTGACGAGAAGAAATGTGGCGCCCCTCTCCTCGAGCACGCCTTCGATCAGGTCCATCACTTTTCGGCTGTTCTCCTTGTCGAGGTTGGCCGTCGGTTCGTCGGCGATGATGAGGGCCGGCTCGTTGGCCACGGCGCGGCAGATGGCCGCTCTCTGTCGCTCCCCGTGAGAGAGCGTTTTCGGGAAGGCCTTCCTCTTTTCCGTGATCCCCATCTTTTCGAGGACGAGCCGCACCCTTCCGCGGACGGCGTCGCCGAGATTCGGCTTCCGCCCGATCAGCCAGGGAAGGAGGATGTTCTGCTCCACCGTCAGGTATTCGAGGAGCTCGAAGTTCTGGAAGATGAAGCCGATGTTGTCGAGGCGGAAGGCGCGGTTGTCGCGGTCGTTGCGTTTCGAGATCTCCCTCCCGGCGATCTCGATCGATCCGGAGCGGGGCTTGAGGATCCCCGAGATGAGGTTGACGAGCGTTGTTTTTCCCGAACCGCTCGGCCCGGTGACGCAGAGCCTCTGCCCGTCGGGGAGGTCGAGGTCGTCGATGGCGAGCGCAAAGGCGCCGCCGGGATACCGGAATCGGAGGTCCTTGATCCGGATCATCGCTTGGTCACCTCCACGGCCTGGTTGGTGAGAAGGTCGTACCCCTTGATCCGCGGGCCTTCGCTGCCGGCGGAGACGTAGTAGAGCGCTTCGTTCAGGTTGGTTTTCCTGTGGATGTGGGTGGGGTGGCGGACCTTGCCGATGACGAACCACTTGCAGTAGACCTCGGCCTCGGTTCCGGTCTGTTTCAGGACCCGCACGTCGTTGTAGATCACGTCGACGATGGTGATGAATGTTTTCAAATCGTCCTGGATCCTGAGGCACTTCATGTATTCGAAGACCTGCTTTTCCAGTTCGGCGCCGGAGCAGCTGAGCGCGAGGGTGTCGTAGATCTTTTCGCCTTCCCGGAGCTTGTAGATCGTATAGATGTTCTTGTGGATCTCCTTGAACGTCTTGATCAGGGTCTCCTCGTCGAAGGCGGCTCCGCCGCAGGAGAGAGGAGACGAGACGAAAATCCCGGCCAGGGAAAGGAGAACGGCCATTGCCGTCGATGCGGCCGTCGCCGCCGAAACAGTCCGGCCGGCGTCTCTTAGCCGCTGGAAAGAAAGTGTCCGCCCTTTCATTGCATTCCGCATCCGGTTGCGATAGTTTCTTGTCGTGACCATTAATTGTAGTGGGAAGCCGTTTCAATTACAGACGAATCCGGCCGGGACCCGTTTGAATCGTATGGCGAAAAACCTTTCAAACCTCACCGCCATGTTTGCCGCGGCCGTCGCTTTGGCCCTGTCATTCGTCTCCGGAGCGTCCGCACACGATCCCTCCCTGCAGGCGCTTGCCGGGTATAACGCCGTCCTGGACAAGGATCCCGACAACGTGGAAGCCCTGAGGTCCCGGGGCTCCACGCTCCGCGCGCTCGAGCTTTACGACGACGCGGTCAATGATCTCACGCGTGTCGAAAAGCTCGATCCCGGGAATCCCGAGACGCTCGCCGAGATCGGTATCTGTCGCTACATGCTGGGCGAGAAAGAGAAGGCCCTCGAAATCCTGAAGCGCGCCGGCGCTGTTTTCGATCCCATGATCGATTCCGGGGAGTTCGATGCTGAAAAGCACGGCCCCATCGACAGGGAACTGCGCGAAACCCTCATCAAGCTCTATAGTGACCTGGGGATGTTCGAGGACGCTCTCGAAGAGTGCGACCGGCTCGAGATATACCTGGGCGGCAAGCCCCCTTTCCTGTGCGACAAGGCGGATCTGCTCATTGCGCTCGATCGCGTGGACGAAGCGGTGGAGCTCTACGAGATCGTGTTCGAGATGAACTCCGCTTACGAGAGGTTTTGCGTGGGAACGGCGAACTGCTACCTCCTGCTCGGCCATCATGAGAGGGCTCTTCAGGTCTTCGAGCAGTGGGAGGCCGAAGACGAAACCGCTTCTCTCGCGCCCATGTTCCGCTCCATCGTCCTGCGGACCTGGATGAACGACACCGCCGGGACCGGCGAGGCCGCGGCCGAGGCGATCCGCCGGGCCCGGGTCCTGACGGGGGACAAAAGGGACGCCGACCTCGAGGACCTCGTGCTCCTGGGCCGTGTTCTCCAGGGAGCGGGCGAGTACGAGGAGTCGTGCCGCGTTCTCGAAGGCCTTCTCGAATATTTCCGCGGCCACTATCTCGTTGTTCACCTTCTCGCAGTGAACTACCGGGCCCTCGGCAGGGATGACGAAGCCGACTCGATGGAGACGGAAGCCCGGCTCTACAGGCGCCTGAACCCGGCCGACTGGCTGCAGGCCTACGAGATCGTCCCGCCCCCTCCTGCTGAAGAAGAACCGTCCACCATTCCGTCCGTTGGATTCAATGCCGTTCTGTGCGGTGTTATCCTTCTTGTCGTGATCATCATTTATGTTGTTCTGAAAAAGAGGTGAAGAGGAGAGGCTCTTCTCGGCATGGTTCCTGACAGGATGGGTACGGTGAAAATACAAGAAAAATTGATATATTATGCGGCCCGGAGTATTATGTTAAAATTCTGCGCGCTTTTTGACGGATGACTTGGAAAGGAGCTCATGGCGATGAATGAAGAGTCATGTTCCTGGAGCCAGGACGACAAGACTCGCCTCACCGACTATGCGGCCTGTGCCGGGTGAGCGGCAAAGATACCACCGGATCTGGTGGCAGAACTGCTGGGCCGGCTCGGCAAAACCGATGACGAAAGGATTCTCGTCGGGCCTGAAACATCGGACGACGCCGGCGTCGTCCTTCTCGGGGACGGTACGGCCATCGTCCAGACCGTCGATTTCTTTCCGCCCGTTGTGGATGATCCCCGTGATTACGGCCGCATCGCGGCGGCCAATTCGATGAGCGATATCTACGCCATGGGGGCGAAACCCCTCTCGGTGATGAACATCGTCGCCTGGCCGAAGAAGCTCGGCATCGATCTCCTGGCCGAGATCCTCAAGGGAGCGGGCGAAAAGATCGAAGAGGCGGGCGCTCTCCTGATCGGAGGCCACACGATCGAGAACGAACAGATCATGTACGGTCTCTCCGTCACGGCCGTGTCCGATCCCGCCGGGATCGTGCGCAACTCGACGGCCCGGCCGGGCGAAGCCCTCATCCTCACCAAGGCGCTCGGCTCGGGCATCCTGGCCACGGCGGCCAAGAGAAAGGCGCTCGACGGCGATGTGCTGAAGCGCCTCGTCGCCATGATGTCGCGGCTCAACGAAAAGGCGTCCGAAGTGATGCTCGCCGCGGGCGCATCGGCCTGCACCGACGTGACCGGCTTCGGGTTCATGGGCCACCTCTTCGAGGTCGCCCAGTCTTCCAACGTTTCTTTCGAGGTGGAGGCGAAGAAGGTTCCGCTCTTCACAGAGGCGCTTCATTTCTCGGCAAGAGGATTCCTCCCGGGCGGTTCGGGAAGGAACAGGGACTATCTCGAGGGGCATTACGAGATCGCCGGCCACGTGGACGAGCATATGCAGAACGTGCTCTTCGACGCCCAGACGTCGGGCGGCCTCCTCTTCACCGTGGCCGAAGATAAAGCGGACGAGACGGTGAAAAAGCTTCGCGACGCAGGCGACGAGGACTCGGCCGTGATCGGCCGTTCCCTGCCGCACGAAGGTCCATATATCCGGCTCATCTGAAATGAACGAGATTCCGTCCCGACACCCGTGGATCACGGCTCTCGGCGTTGCCGTTGTGGCGTTTCTCGTCTTCATTCCGTCCCTCTCCAACGATTTCGTCAACTGGGACGACAATGTGGCTGTTGTCGAAAACAGGCAGATCCGGTCGATCGACGCATCGACGATCGAGTGGATGTTCACCACGCCACACAATGGAAACTGGATCCCTTTCAACTGGCTCTCCCACGCCCTTGTCTACCAGGCGGCCGGTCTCGATCCCGCGATTCATCACCTGGCCAACGTCGTCCTCCACGCTCTGAACACGCTGCTCGTTTTTTTTGTTTTTCTGAAGATCCTCGGGATCGCCCGGGCGGGAAGGGCCGTGCTCGTTGCCGGAGCAGCGGCGCTCTTCTGGGGGATCAGCCCCGCTCACGTCGAGTCCGTGGCCTGGGTGACCGAGCGGAAGGATGTGGGATCGGCTCTTTTTTTCCTGCTCAGCCTGCTCGTCTATCTCCGTTACGCTTCGGCCAAAAATTCGGCCGGGAAAAGAAGGCTCTCCCTGCTAGCGCTCTGCATGGTGTTCTTCATCTTTTCTCTTCTCTTCAAGCCGATGGCGATAACCCTTCCCGTGCTGCTCCTTCTCCTCGATTTCTGGCCGCTGAAAAGGCTGCGGTCGCCGCTCGGTCGGATCCTTCTCGAGAAAGCGCCCTTTTTCGTTGTCTCCATCGTTTTCGGTCTTGTCGCCATCTGGGCGCAGGACACGGGCGTCATGACTTTTGAAAGGGTGCCGGCCGGCTTCCGCATCATGAACGCTTTCCATTCGATCGTCTTCTATATCGAGAAGATGGTGGTCCCCGTGGGGCTCGCGCCCCTCTACCCGATCGTCGATCCCGGCGGGAAAGCCTTCTCGATCGGGTATGTTCTGTCGGCTCTTCTCGTTCTCGCCGTCTCGGCGGCCTGCCTCTTCGCCTGGCTCCGGGGGAAGCTCTGGCCGGCCGCTGCCTGTCTCTCCTACATCGTCCTCCTCGGTCCGGTTCTCGGGATCCTCCAGGTGGGGCGCCAGGCCGCCGCCGACCGCTACACCTATCTGCCGAGCCTCGTCATCTGCCTCGTTTTCGCAGCCGGTGTGTTCGCTCTTCAGGAGCGCGCCGGTCGTTTGGGCGGTTTCCGGCGGGCGGGGAGGCCGGTTCTCGTCCTTTTTGCGGCGGGGCTTGTCGTCATCGGCGCGCTTTGCGTGAAACAGATCGGGATCTGGCGCGACTCGATCACACTCTGGGAACACCAGGTGAAGCTCTATCCCGGTGTTTCCCAAACTGTCTACTCGAACCTGGCCAAGGCATACAGAACGGAGCGAAGGCTGGATGACGCAATCCGGACGTACAGGGAAGCCGTGGCGATGTCGGAGCCCCACCCTTACACGCACGACGGGCTGGCATGTGCTCTCCTCGACAAGGGACACGTCGACGAAGCGATCGCCGAGCTCCGCAAGGCGATCGCCAAGGACCCGGACTACCCGGCGCCTTACCGGAACCTGTGGTACGCCTATAACAAGAAGGGGATGCCCGACAAGGCGCTTGCAGCCGTGAAGAAGGCGATCGAGCTCAGCCCCGAGTTTGCCGAGGCTTACAGAAACCTCGGCATCAGCTACACCCGCCAAAATAGGCTCGCCCAAGCGGAAGAGGCCTTTCTCAAGGCCTTATCACTCGAACCGGGCAATCACGAATATCTGGCCAACCTCGCCACCGTCCGCATGCGAATGGGCCGGGTGGACGAAGCGATCGGTCTCTTCAAGAAAGCGCTGAAGCTCAACCCGGCCGAGCCCATGCTCCATCTGAACTTAGCCATCGCCTACGAAAAAGCGGGGAATCTCGATAAAGCGATCGGGAGCTACGAAGCGGCGTTGAAGATCGACGACAGGCTTGTTCCGGCCCACACGGCGCTGGCCAGGATCTATCTTCTCCGCGGAAGGGAGGACCTGGCCCGCCGCCACTACGAGAAAGCGAGCCTCCTCGGCGGGCGCATGAGCCCGGAGCTCATCCGCCGCTTCGGGCCGGTCGAGCGCGGTCGGTGAAGCTCATCTCTTGCGCTCGAATACTCATGCCCGTCTATTGACGCTGATAATTGGCAAGATCTTTTTAACTGATCTGCAATGAGAAAGCCTTCACCGCCCGTACCCCAAACCTTTCAGCTGTTCTTGAATTTCGGGATCAACCACTTCCTTCTTCTGCAAGAGTGGAGTTCGCTCTTGAGCATCTTTTAGAATCGCCAGGACTCGCTCCCTCATCTCACGCGCTGTTTCTGGGTGCTCGGCGATGACGTTTTGCTTCTCATTCGGATCGGCTCGGAGATCGTAGAGCTCGTCTTCTCCTTCCGTGATCAGGAAATACTTCCAACGGCTTCCCATGAGCAGAGCGTACTTCTTACCTGGACCAAGGCGTGGTTCGTCAGGGCACCGCTGGGCAAGCACGTAGGGATGTCCGCTTTCCTCATTGAGGATATTGAGTCCTCCGGACTGCGACAGAAACCGTTCGGCAATCGGAAAGTCGAGCGCAACGACCAAAGTCGGGAATACATCCATGAGCGTGGCCATGGTGCGACGTCGCAGTCCTTTCAGGTTCATCTGGAAAGGGAATTTCATGATGAGGGGTACGAAAAGCTGTTCGTTGTAGATTCGGCCGTGACCGACCCACTTGTGCTGTCCCAGGCCTTCTCCGTGGTCGGACGTGATCACAACGGCGCATTCTTCGTACCAACCGAGGGCTTTGAGCTTGTTGATGACCTTACCCAGCTCGGAATCGACGTAGCTCACCTCACCGTCATAGTCGTTGTTCCATTGGGCCAGAATAGGCTCTTCAGGATTGGTGAACCCACGGTCTCTCAGGAAACTAACCAGCCCATCCCCGGCACGATATTGATTCTTGAATCCAGGAGGCGGCTGATAGGGGTAGTGGGGATCGAAGTAGTGGATCCAGAGAAAGACGGGCTCCTTGGGGGAAGAATCGAGCCAGGCAAGGATCCGTTGAGTTGTGATTCCGGCCGGGCGCTCCGCACGCCGGGGCTCATCGAAGAAATCGAACCCTGCTGCCAGGCCGGTCGCACTTCTGACCGGCGTCGCGCTGACAAAGGCCGCTGTTGTGTAGCCCAAGCTCTTGAACATCTCGGCCGCGCTCTGAAGACCCTCGCCAGTCACCATGGGAGTTTTAAAAGTGTAAAAATTCCCCTTGATACCGTGCAACTGAGGGGAAATCCCCGTCATGAGCGAAACATGGGCGGGGAGGGTTGTCGCCATGGGCGTCAGCACCTTTTCGAAGAGCACCCCGTCGGCGGCAATCGAGTCGATCACGGGCGTGGTCTGTCGAAAGTAGCCGTAGCAATGGACGTGGTCGGCCCGCAGGGTGTCGATCGTGATCAAGATGACCGGGGGATGCTCCGGTGCGCGTTGGCAGCCGGCGATCACAAAGCCGGCAAGCAGGCATAAAACAGCCGATATTTTGAACGTGGCCTTCATCTCACCGACGCTATCACAGACCCCTGATATCGTCAAGCTCCGCACACCCCCGCCGTTTCGGGCATGTGGACTGCAATGGGGAGCGGTGAGCGCAGTCAGGATCTCATCGGACCGAGTGGGAAGCATAAACCGGATTCTTCCGGCAGTCACTTCACACCTTCCAAGGCTTACAGAACGGAACGAAGGCCGGACGACGCGATCCGGACGTACAGGGAGGCCATGGCGATATCGGAACCCCATCCCTACACGCACGACGGGCTGGCCTGCGCCCTTCTCGACAAGGGGCTCGTCGACGAAGCGATCGCCGAGCTCCGCAAAGCGATCGCCAAGGACCCGGACTACCCGGCGCCTTACCGGAACCTCTGGTACGCCTATAACAAGAAGGGGATGCCCGACAAGGCGCTTGCCGCCGTGAAGAAGGCGATCGAGCTCAGCCCCGATTTCGCCGAGGCCTACAGAAACCTCGGTATCAGCTACACCCGCCAAAACAGGCTCGCTCAAGCGGAGGAGGCCTTTCTCAAGGCCCTTTCCCTCGAACCGGGCAATCACGAATATCTGGCCAACCTCGCCACCGTACGCATGCGCATGGGCCGGGTTGACGAAGCGATCGATCTTTTCAAGAAAGCGCTGAAGCTCAACCCTGCCGAGCCCAGGCTCTATTTGAACTTGGCTATTGCCCACGAGAAAGCCGGGAAATCTCGATGAAGCGATCCGGAGCCACGAAGCGGCGTTGAAGATCGACGACAGGCTCGTTCCGGCCCACACGGCGCTGGCCAGGATCTATCTTCTCCGCGGAAGGGAGGATCTGGCCCGCCGACACTACGAGAAAGCGAGCCTTCTCGGCGGGCGCATGAGCCCGGAGCTCATCCGCCGCTTCGGGCCGGTCGAGCGCGGGCGGGATCGATGAGCGAAAACACTGCGGGTTTCTACTCGCCCTTGAGTTTCCGTCGTATCTTCTGAAGTTTTCCTTTTAAGATCGGTCTTTTCAGATCATCAGGACGCATTCTGGAGAGAGCTTCTTCCAACGCCCGGACAGCGTCGGCGGGTCGCCCGAGTCTCGTCGATGCATCGGCCAGACAGACCCACGCATGGATATTGTCGGGATCGAGCTTGAGGGCGATCTCTATCTCGGTGATTCCGTCTTCGATCTTCCTTTGAATGACCAAGAGCTTTCCAAGCTCGAGGTGCGGCTTGACAAAGCGCGGGTCGTAACGGATTGCGCGCCGGAACAGCTCGAAGGCCTCGTCGGTCTCTCCCCGGGTCTTGGCGATGTAGGCCAGGCCGAAGAAGGCGTGGGCGAAATCCCTTTTGTGTTTCGCTTTCGACTCGAGGCCCCGGCGGAATTCTGTCTCGGCTTCATCGAGCGCTTCTTTTTGAAGATAGGCAAAGCCGAGATTGAAATAGAGGCTGGCGGGAAAGATCGGTTGGCTCTGGAGTCCGTCTTTGAAGTGCATGATCGCTTCATCGGGATTGCCCTTTTCCAGTTCGCATTTCCCCAAAATCTCGAAACCCCAGTGATCCTGTCTTTCGAATCCTTCGGCCGTATCGTTGACCCACCAGAAGAGAGGGACCAGAACCGCTGTTCCCAAAGAAAGCTTTATCCAGCGGCGGCTTTTGAATGCTCGGGCAAGCCATTGAACGGCGCCGCAGGCCAGGATGATGAGCATCGGCATGACGGGCATTTTAAAGCGGGTGCAGACAAAGAACATGATCACGGACAGGGAATAGATGATGACAAAGCCGATCAGCGGAAAAAACCGGCGTGTGTTCCCAAAGCAAAGAATGAGCCCCAGAAGCGAGAGCGGGGCGATGATTCCGAATCCGATGGGCAGATATCGGGTTGTCGGGGCATAGCGCTCGGCAAAGAAGCGTATCGGTTGATTGTTGGAGATTTCCGCCCTGTTCCAGAAATAGCGAATTTTTTTCAGGGTGAGTCCGATCCATTCCAAGGGTTTGTCCCGAATGAATTCCAGGGCTTTGCCAAAATAATAACTCGAGACTTCCGAGGACTTGAGTTTCCTCCCTTCATCCTTTTCGGCCATGGCGGCGGTGTCGTAATAGCAGCCTCTTATATCCGCCCGGGCTCCGGGAACCCGGGCGCTGGAACCGTCCGACTGCTCATTGTTTCCGATATAAAAATTAACGCCCCCCTGTGATGAAATGAGGACGAAGTCGTCTCCCTCCGTGTAGTTTCTTATTGTGATGGGAATGACGGGGACAAGACACGCCGTTCCGAACAAGAAGGAATGAACAAGTCCTTTTTTCCATTCTTTCAGCGAAGCGGCCAATATCCAGAGAGAGGCGCAGATTCCGAAAAGAAGAATGTTGGGACGTGCGATGGCCGAAATTCCCAGGAGTATGCCGCTTGAAATATAAAGCGGGATGGAACGGGATTCGTAGGCCTTGATAAAAATCCAGAGGAAGAGCAGATCGAGGAAAACCGTGAGCGGGGCGATGAGAAGCTCGCCTTCAAAATAGAGAAAGAGCCAAAATGTAGCCGCAACAATGCCCGACGCTGCGGCGGTCCATCTTCCGAAGTAATGGCGTCCTATAAGAAAGACGAGACCGCAGCTCAAAGCCCCCAACAGGGCTTGTAAGAAACGGGGCATGGTGTATCCCGCACCCAGAAGCTTGTAGCAGATTCCGAGGAACCAGGGGTAGAGGGGGGCTCGAAAGTATGGCTCTCCTTCTGAAAAGGAACGGCCCTGGGCGAAAGCCTGCGCCCATTGATCATTGTAAAGGGCGTCCATTGTCGGCTGTTCGAAGAGGGGATTGGATTGATACTGCCAGAGATATATCAGACGGATGGCGAGCGCGCTGAATATGATGGTGCAGAATATAATTCTGTCTTTTGATGTGAACGTCTTTAAATCATTACGATCACACAAAATATTTACCTTGCCGGCAACAATCGCATCTCACGTGCCGCTCTTCTTGCCCTCCTCCGGAGTCGGCGCTTCGCGGAAGGGCATTTGTCTCTTGAAGAACTGGGCCCACAAGACCAGAACCGTTTGGGCGATGTCCTTCTGGCCGGCGGCGGACGCGTACTTGCCGGCCATGACCGCCGTTTCCTCTGCTTCCTTGAAAAGCCCCTTCTCGGCATAGGCCGCGGCCAGCGATTTGAGGGCGAGGGCGTTCTGTTTCCCCGTGAGCTCGCAGGCTTTTCGCGCCAGCGCGAGCGCCTTGTCGCCCGACCGGACCGCGTCGACGGGGCAGGTGGCCAGGATCCAGGAAAGGAGGCTCATGGCGTCGGCGCTTTCGGGCTTGATCTCGAGGGCTCTCTCGAGCGCGGCCACGGCCTGGCCGTACCTCCGCCACATTTTCAAGGTGTAACCGAGATTGAAGGTGATGTGATAATTGTTGGGCGCGAGCTCCTGCGCTTTCCTGAACGCGGCCACGCTTTCTTTGAAATCCTTGTTCTCGGCAAGCGTGATCGCCAGGGCCTGCAGCGTGAGGAGGGATTCCGGTTCGTACTCGAGGGCCTTTCTGAGATGGGCGGCGGCCTGGACGAGGTACTTTTGTTCCTTGAAGGCATTGGCCACCTTCCGGTGAAGCACGGGGGCCGGGATCTCCTTGCCGGGTTCCATTTGCGCCTGCAGCCGGACCTTGAATTCCTCGGCCGCCTTGTCGAGATCGCCCGCATCGGTATAGAGAAGGGCCAGCTTGGTGCGGATCATGGCGTTGTTCGGTTCTTTTTCCAGAGCCTTTCGATAGAGGGCTTCGGCCTCGTCGTATCTCTTCTCCTTGTGAAGAAGCTCGGCCAGGATATTCTTGAGGGCTTCCGCTTTGGGATTGTTCTCGATCACGATCCGGTACTGAGCGATCGCTTTGTCCGTTTCTCCGTTCATCTCGAACAGCTTCGCCAGGGCGGCCCGC
Source organism: uncultured Phycisphaerales bacterium (assembly GCA_964633825.1). Taxonomy (GTDB): domain Bacteria; phylum Planctomycetota; class B15-G4; order B15-G4; family CAYZWU01; genus CAZWHE01. Next base: position 16,695 of record CAZWHE010000080.1, read on the forward strand.
ACATCCGGGCTGTCGGGCCTCATGGCCAGAAATTCTTCGAGATAGGGAATGAGCTCGTCGTTCTTTTTCTGCATCATCATGTACTTGATGATCAATCGCATCGGCCTTCCCAGGTTGGGATTGATCTCGATCACCTTTTTAAGGTGCTCCAGCCCTTTGTCGATGATTCCGCCGGTGAGCCACATCTGGGCGTATGCATAATGCTGGATCTCGGTGATGTGGTCCTTGGCGTCTTCGCCCTTGTACCGGAGAAAGGCCGCTTCGTTGAATCCCCCGTCCGGGCTCTGCAGCGGTTCCGGACCGTCGACAACGGGCAGGGTCTCCGAGCCGGTCAGGAGCGCGAAGAGCTCTCCCCGCATGGAGCTCATCCTGTCGGGCTGCTTGCCGGCGAGGTTCTCGAGCTCCCCGGGATCGGCCGCCAAATTGTAGAGCTCGGGCGTGGGGGCGTGGATGTATTTCCATCCCCCCTTGCTGTACGCGCGGGTCGGGAAGTAATCCCACTCTTTCAAGGGAATGAATGTTTCGCAGTACGCGGCCGTGTCCGTGTCGGTCTTGACCCCGTCCAGAAGCGGAACGAGGCTTTCTCCCTGGGCCGTACCGATGGGATCGGCGTCCACGAGCTCCCAGGGCGAGAGGTCGTAGGCGGGAGTCAAGCCT
>CAZWHE010000081.1:0-17124 GCA_964633825.1 uncultured Phycisphaerales bacterium
GCCTATTATGGCCTCTTCTTTTTTGCCGACGCTTTCTGTTATTTCATCAATAATTCCGGTCGCGATCTCCTCCGCTTTTTTGATTTTCTCTGTTGTCTTATCGGAGCTTCCTATTACAGTATCTTCTTTACTGCCCACTGCTTGAGACGTCATTTCGGAACGGCTCGTTGTCACTTCTTCTTTTTTTCTACCAATTATCTTGGTCTCGTCTCGACTTCCAGCCGTGGATTCCTCCTTGACACCGATTTTCTCCGCTGTCTTATCGGAACTTCCTTTTACTGTCTCTTCTTGACTGCCAACCGCTTGCGATGTCATGCGGGATTTGCCCTTCGTGGTTTCCACATTTTTGCTGGCACTCACCATCGTTTCGTCTAGGGTTCCAGCCGTGGATTCCTCCTTGACGCCTATTTTCTCCGTTGTTTTATCAGAGCTTCCCTTTATTGTGTCTTCTTCAGAGATCGTCCTCTGCGATGTTTCTGAAGAACCGCCTGAAATGGTGTCTTCTTTCGCCTCCATTTCCAGGTTCGTCTCTATCATAGTCTGTTTCGAATAATCGACCATCGTGCGGGTGGCATCCAACCGACCAGCGCTCTTTGTGAGAAATGTTTCTTTGTTACATTTAATCCTCGTATATTTTGCGACGCTCCTGAAACCGAACTGTAAAACACCCCTGTTCTCGAAGATAATAATCCTTTTCTCACTAATCTTTTCCGTTTCCTGTCCGTTGTCGTATATCAACCTCGTAGTAACAGGATTTGTAATTAAGGAATATGGGAGAAAGAGGGGGGTGCTTCTTTCTTTCTCTGGAAAGGTTGCAATATCAGGTTGCAGATCCTTCGATTGACACGAGAGGATTGATAACAATGGGATCGAGAGAAAAGTAACGAATGATAGACGCATTTATTCGGTCCTGTCCCCCAATATCATTTTTGCGATCGTATCCCCACCAAGTTCGTATGTGAAAGTCCCGAAACTTACAGAACCATTTGCGAATTCATTCATTTTATTGTGCGTCAAGGCGTCTATAATGATATTTCCGTATTTGGTGGCTTCATTGGAGGTCAGAACTTTGATTTTTCCCCCGATTTCATTTTTAACGGTAGTATTTTTTATTAGAGATGCGGTCAGCCATACCCATTCACCTACTTCCATATTAAAACCAAAATCCTTCTCATATTCCTCTTCTCCGATTTTAACGAGAAATCGGCCATCTTTGTTTGAGTCCGGGATTTTGAAAAGAATTCTGACTGAAGGACGTTCCTCGATGTAGAAGGACCGGACTTTTTTACAGAGGAGAACATCTCTCTTACTTCCATCCTGGTTGAAGCAAAACCCGGTAACGCGCCAATAGTAATTCGAACCTCCCTTGAAAAAAACATCTTCCACCTCAGGTCTGTAACTGGTCTGGCTGATGTTGTCTTTTTCATAAACGATATCTCTAAAATATTCGTCACTAGCGATATCCAACCTGTAGAGAGGATCTTCAATGCCGAAACCGGAAGTTTTCCATGAAAAATAGGGGCAGTCTCCCGAGGGGAGAGAAATCTTTTCCATAGCAGCAGGTTTCACAAGTTGAATACTGGTGAAACAGCCGCAGAAAAGGGGAAGCAGTGCGATGATCGGAAGCCAAGTTCTCTTTTTCATGATATTCTCCAAGTTTATATGCATCACTGATTAGCAGCGCAGAGACACCTGAGTTGGACAGTTCATGTAGAATTATACAGATTTGTCAAGAGATAATCATTACTTCTGGGCAGTAGGACGTGATCCTGACCGGGCCGTATCAATTCAACAGCGGTTTTTGCACTCGGTGCGACATCGGCCTCGAGGTCGCCCAGGGTGAACTGGATGCCGTCGAGGAGATGATGCAGGACGACGGGATTCCAGAAGATGTCGTGCTCGTGTCCGAGGGCGCAGTAGAAGACGCGCCCTTTGCCGTAGCTCTTGACCCAGCTGATGGCGAAGTCGTTGTCTTTCCTGTGAATCCCGTTCACTTTCATGTCGGTCTTCTCCGTGTCGATGCTGAGGAGAACACGGAGTTTATCCCTCGAGTAGGGGGCCTTGAGCTGATAGATCTCGTCGGTCACCACGAAGAAGGAGTCATCGAAGGCCCGGGAGAGGGGGTGGCCGGGCTCTTCGACCTTGAGCGTCACCGTTGAGCCCGCGTTCCAGGGGTGGTTGTCGAATCGCGCCCCCACGATGTTGCCGTACTCGGGCCACTGTCGGAACGCGGCCACACCGGCATGGATCACGGCGAGCCCTCCGCCCCTGGCGAGATAATCGACGAGACTCCGCTTCAGGCGCGCGTCGCGCTCACGGGCCTGCAGTTGTTCTTCAGGAGAGAGCTCCCCCGGCTTTTCGGGAAGGAAGACCTCGTTGTTGGCGTTGTTGAAGAGAACGGCGTCGAACCGCTCGAGGTTTTCGGGTTCGAAGAGGGCTGTGTCGTCGCTGATCACGGCCTCGAAGGCGCCTGTCTTTTCGCCCATGACCCAGGCCGCCGCCTTTCCGTAGGGGATCGCGCTGTGCCTGTATCCCCAGGCATGGGAGAAGACGAGGAGCCGGCGTTTCTTCTTCGGCACGACGGAGGCCTCGCTCGGGGCGGCGGCCAGGATCTTCTCCTTCTCTCCAAGCGTCGGGGCATCGCCGCTAACAGGGATTGTTGACGGAACGACGGGCCGCGGGGCTGTTTGGCAGGACGTGAGAAGCACCCCGCAGAGAGCAGCGGCCAGAAGAACGAAAGAGAATCGGTTCCACAATGGCATCGCGTCTCCTTTCAGTGCAGGATCAGAATCGCCAGGGGCTGCGCATCGGCCGGGAGAGCATCTTGTTCGCTTCGTCGTCGCCGATGATGCGCTCGTCCACGGGATCCCACTTCAGCTTCCGGCCGAGGTTCATGGAAATGGATCCGAGGAGACAGACGGTGCACGATCTGTGACCGATCTCGACGGGCGCCACGGGCTGCTGCCGCGAGCGGATGCAGTCGAGAAAGTTCTTCTTGTGGTTGTCGCTCTTGTAGAGGTGGATCTCGTCGGGTCCTGTCTTAGACGTGAGTATCGATTGAGGGCTCGCCTCGATCGACCAGCGCTTCACGTAGATCCATCCTTCCGTCCCCTCGAACCGGACCCCTTGGCGAAGGCGCTTGTTGTCGGCGCAGATCAGCTTGACGCCGTCGGCGTAGGTATATTCGATCTTGAAATCGCCGTGCACGTCCCAGAGCCCGCTCTCGGGGAAGTCGGCCGTGCCCTCGATCTCCACGGGGCCCGTGTGCTCCGTTCCCATTCCCCATTGAGCGATGTCGTTGTGGTGCGATCCCCACCCCGTGATCATGCCGGCGCCGTATGCCTGGATGCGGAGCCACCCCGGCCGGGAATATCCCTTCCGGGGATGGACGCGCTTTTCCGTGTACGGGGCGACGGGCGTCGAGCCGAGCCACATGTCGTAGTCCAGGTTCTCGGGCACGGACATCTCGGGCTCGTCGCCGCAGCCCGGATCCCCGGGGAGGCCGACCTTCACCGTGTGGAGCCTGCCGATCCGGCCGTTTCGGACGAGCTCGCAGGCCTGCCGGAACCTGTGATCCGACCTCTGCTGGCTTCCCACCTGAAGGATCCGGCCGTGGCGGCGGACCGTATCGCTCAGGATGCGGCCTTCCTCGATCGTCAGGGTGAGGGGCTTCTGCAGAAAGATGTCCTTGCCCGACTTGGCCGCTGCAACGGCAGGGAGCGCGTGCCAGTGGTCGGGGGTGCAGATCAGGACGGCGTCGATATCCTTTCGCGCCAGCAGCTCCCTGTAGTCGCCGTGCATGGTGCAGCCGCCTAGCTCCCCCTTTCCTGTCTTCTCGGCGTAATACTCGTCCACCATTCTCTTCGCGTCTTTCATCCTGTTGGAATCGACATCGCAGACAGACACGATCCGGGCTTCGTCGAAAGCCATGATCTCTCTCATGTCGGTGTGCGAGATCCGGCCCGTGCCGATGCACCCGAGTGTAATCCTGTTGCCGGGGGCATTGGTCCCGAAAACCGATGAAGGAACGCACGCAGGGGCAGCAAAAGCGGCTCCCGCGGCGGCGCATGCCGAGCTCTTTAGAAAATCCCGGCGGGTCAGGCTGTTGGCGCCCTTCTTTTTTCCGGTTTTCATTTTCTTTCCCTTCTTTCGGAAAAAATTTCTTTGCATCGAGTCACGGTCCGGTCATCGATCGATTTCCAGCGTCACTCCAGGCGGATTTGCATAGTCGTTCCAGAAACGGTCGGCTTCGTCCTGGGTTACCGTACCGTCGTAGATGTAGAGTCGATATCTCAAAATATATTTACCACCCGGTTCGAGTTTCCAGTCCTCCTTCTGGACCGGGCAGAAGTTGAAGAAAATCTCGGGGCGCTGGTTCCAGATCCGCATCGGTTCGGGGTGGTCGCGGTTGCGGGGATGGCTCATGAAAACCACACCGGCCGGTCCGCGCGCGGTTGGTCCGTGAACGATGCACCAGCGGGCGCGCGTCCCGTGGCCGTCGTCTCGGCTCAATCCCTCCGAGGTCAGATAGTCGCCCTTGTTCCACGATGCCGCCGCCCGGAATCCGAATCCGCCGTAGCGATATTTCAGCACTGTCAGCGGGCTCGAGGAAGCGCAGCTCTGGGTGGTGGTGAAATCGCAGATCCAGCCCCCGGTTTTGCCCGGGTTCCAGACCCTCACATCGTAGATCTCGTTGAGAGCGGTTTTTTCGCCTCCCGGCGCCGTGAGATCGACGTGCGCCTGCAGGGCGCGGAAACCGCCGAAAACCGGGCCGCTCGTTGTAGAGAGGTACTTGACGAATCTCACCGTGCCTTCGCCCTTGCCGAGGTTCCAGAAGTCGACGCTCCTGCCTTCGAACTCTGTCTTGGTCCAGGGATTCCAGAGCCCCATGTGATGGACGTGATCGGGCGGGTGAATCCGCGTGAGCTCTTCACCGGAGGGAGACCAGAGCGGATGGATGAATGCGCTGCGGATATACCGATCGTTCACGCCTTCCGGCGGTGGGACGGGGGCGTGGTTGTAGCGGAGGACCTTTGCCCCCTCTGCCGTGATCTCCAGAGACCTGTCGTTCAAAACCGCCTTGACGGCAGGAGTCGTGCGGGCCTTACCCTCGATGATACGGTAAACACGGCGGGTTCCGGCCGGAGTGGTTCCCGAAAGGACCCAGCAGAGCTTTGGACAGGCGCCTCTCTCGATCTGCGACCGGACAGGGAAGCGCTCGTCGCCGCGTACCTCTTCGAGGCGGATGGCGCTGTTCAGGGGAATCCCGGCGAGAGAAAGGGAAACAGGTGTATCGATGCGCGTATGCTCTCCCGCGTCCGCGGTGATCGTGGCAATAATCGTTTGACGGCAGGCGAGATGGGACAGCGAGGTTAATGAAAGGGCGATAAGAATCGACACGAATCCGGATGCCGGTCTCCCGATGCTCAAAAGATATCTCCCAGAGCCATGAGGTATCGAGCGCCTCGAAGGTTGTCGATCTGGAGATTGTATTATGTAGAAAAAGCGAAATCCACCATCCCCTCAAACACCACAGGCCGTGTTCGCGGAGCTTGCCCCGGATTCCGGCGGCCGTTGCTGTTTCGAGAGATGGAAAAGCTCTGACAGAATATCTCCACACCCTCGGTCTATAGTAATCTCTGTCGGACGTTTCATCAGACACTCCAAAGCTCGAGCTTGTGTTGGCCGCCCCTTCCGATCCGGATGTTCAATATTTTTTATTCGTCTTTCCAACACTACCGGGATGAGGCGAGTAAAATATTCGGAACGGCGTGTGTTGAGTGGCAATTCGTGAGGTTTCAGATGGGGGTAAAGTCATGATAAACTTGTCAGTTCCGTCGAATCTATTCAGATCATTTTTCGCTGCAGAATCAAAGGGCATCCCGAAAGGGATTGCCCTTTTTGCGTTACTCTTCTTTGTCGGCTGTTGCTTCTTGGACTTTTGCCCCCCGGCCTCTGCAGCGGAATCTCGATCAGAGCGCCTCCGATTTGAAGAGATCGTTCCCGCTGACACGATCCTCTTTGCAAAGGTTTCGGGCATTGATCAGTTCCTGGCCGACCGTGAAACACTCGATCTCTTCAAGATCTGGGCTGAATCGGAGGTCCAGGCTTTTATCGCCGATTCGAGGGAAATGATCCCCAATGCTCTCGGAATGAAGGGGGAGCCGAAATTCCCGTGCAACGAAGCGTGGAGCCTCCTGCGGGGCGAGATCTCGCTGGCCTGCACCAGCCGTTCGACAATAGTCGGAAACATCCCTTTTCCGTCAACGGCTCTCGCCCTCGACATGGGTGACAATCACGAAGCATTCCTCGGCAGTGTGAAAAGCCTGATAGAAATCATCGTCCTCTCAAAGAAGCTCGAAAAAGGGAGCTTCGAGTATCGCGGACAGGAAATCGGTTTCTTCGGCCTGCCCCTGAAAAGATGGACGATCAATTATACGACCATAAAGAATCTCTTTGTGATCACTTTCAGCCGGTACTATCTTCAGGACATCATCGACACACACCTCGACGGAAAGCCTCTTTTGGCCGATGATCCTTCATTCATGCGGAGCCTGGCCCGGATGGGGGGGGATAATGTCAGGATGGCGGCCTTTCTCAATATTCGTTCAATCGGCAAAATGCTCCATCCCTTCTGTCCTTACGATGCCGAACAGTGGATCAAATTGCTGGGACTGGACCGGATCAATGCTCTCTGCCTCGGTACGAGCGTTGAGAAGGGCGGTTCCCGGGACAGCATCTTTATCGATGCCCCCGGCGAAAAGAAGGGACTTTTTAAGGCATTCTCTCCTTGCCCCGTCTCCCGGGAGAACATGAGCCGTGCATGGCCCGACACCCTTCTCTTTCTCGATTTCGTCGTTGATTTCGAACAGGTCTTGAGCGAAGCGGACGGCTTTATCAAGAAAGCTTTTCCTGAGTTCTCCGGCGAGTTCCAAAAAGGGCTGGCACAGTTCCGGAAGGAGACGGGCTTCGACCTGGAGCGCGATATCCTCGGCCCCTTGGGGAAGGAGTTCTCTTTGTTTTTGAAAATGCCCTCTCAAGGCGGCCTGGCTGTTTTTCCCGACGTGATCATGAGCATGTCCCTCGACGATGAAGAAAGCTTCATGGGCGTGCAAAAGAAACTGCTGGCCATGCTGGAACAGGGGAATGTGCAGGTTATCACGTCCGAATTCGGGGGGCGGAGCCTGCACTACATCAAGCTCCCCGTGCAGGTTCCGTTTTCGCCGACATTTACCGTGGCGGATGGACGCCTGATCGCGGCTTCATCGACCATGACGATGAGGAAGTACCTGAAGTGGCTCGAAAAAGGCGATCCCGGCTTGAGCGGCTCCGAGGCCTTCAAGGACGCGCTTGCCGATGTGCCCGAAGGAGCTTCGGCTTTGGCATATATCGACCTGAAAAAGGCCGTCGGAATAGCCTATGGATCGGGTTCCCAGTTCCTGCCCGGGATCCTGGCCGAGAGCGGGCTGCCTCTCGATGCGGGCCTTCTTCCCATGACCGAGACGATCACCGAGCACCTATCCAACGATGTGGGCTATTTGGTCGTTGATGAAGACGGGATCTGTTTGTCCAAGCGCTGCCCCTTCGGGCTGAGCGCATTGGTTTCGGCCGCTGTTTCGATTGCCGATTATTTGGTGCAGAACGACCTCGTCCACGGCTTGATGGCCAGGAAGGCTGCGTCCGAGGAGACGGTTCAGGTGCGGAGACAAGATGATCCCGAGCTCGGCAAAGTTTTCCTTCTCATTCAAGATCAGAAGCATGACCTGGCGGAAAAACGACTGACGGCATGGATCGATTCCCATTCGGATCAGGATTGGTCTTATGTCCTGGCTCTGACCTACCGGGGCGACTGCCGCATGAATCTCGGGCAATATTCCGATGCAGTGGACGATTACCTGATCGTGGCGGAGAGGGACAAGAAGAGCCGCGGCCGGGCGTGTTACAACATCTGCCGCGCCTATGCGTTCATGAACGAGACCGACAAGGCGATCCCCTTTCTCGAAGAGGCGATCATCGCGGGTTACAGGATGTTCGAGATCGATGCCGATCTCGAGTGTCTGAAAGATGACCCGAGGTTCGGCATTTTCTTCGACATGGTCACCACGGCTTCCGGTCTCATGCGGGAGGGAGAGTACGAGAAAGCGGAACAGCTCTTTACCGAATGGATATACAACAATCCCTATCACGGCCTGGCGGCGTGGGCCATGAAAAACAGAGGGGACTGCCTCTTCGAGCTCGGTTGCTACGAAGAGGCCGTGACCGACTATAAAAACGTCGCTAAAAGGAATGATGACTACAAGCCCGATGTCTTTTACAGCACGGCCTGCGCTTGTGCGATCATGAATAAACCGGACAGGGCGATCCAATACCTGGAGATGGCGGTTCAAGCCGGTTTCAGTGATTTCGATCTCATGGATTGCGACGGCGACCTGGACAGCATCCGCGATAATCCGAAGTTTAAATCCCTGAGATGGACCTGGTAAACCGATCCGTTATCAATCGGAGGGAAGAAAGGAGCCGGGAGCGCGTGAACGCTCCCGGCTTTTTTATTAAGCGAACATGCCGTCCTGTCCTCGGCCGCTCAGCTCTTGACTCCGTTGGTCATGGTCGTGGGAGGATAAGGAGGCATACCGTAAGATACGACACCCTGGAAATAAACGGTGGCGTTGTAGTATTGAGGCGGAACAGTGAGGTAATAGTGACTGTATTCGCCGATCGGATCATCGGTCATCAGCCAAGGGGAGCCGCCGGCGGGAAGACCGATCGCCCTGCTTATGTCATAGGATGGGATATATATCGGCGGATCGAAACACGTTCTGGAAACCACGAGGTAGCTTTTCATATCGGACCACCAATTTTTTTTCAGAATGAAGTGGACGCCCGCTGTCGAAGCCCAGTCACCGAGAGTATGGAGGGTAGCCTCATTGCCGGGAGCGTTCATGGCGTAATAAGCGGTGCCCGATGCCGGCGCCTGCGGTCCGTAGAGAGTTTGCGGCCAGTCAGCCCAGTTCGTGCTTCCGAACCACCATGTGCCGTTGTAGACGCCGGAAGGATAATAGACGTCGAAAGCGTTCTCGCTGCCATAACCCGGGCCGGCGATGGCCATCCCGGTTCTCCCCATGGTCGGAGTGCTCCACCGGGATAGAGCCTGGCCGAAGTATGTGTTGAGAGGTGTGTTGAGAGGGAATTCGTAGCCCGAATCCTCGAGATCGACGGTGATCGTCCAGACCCAGCCGTGGTTGGGGGGGAGAGCGGGAAGGCCGTATCCGTTCGGCAGGCTGTCGAATAAGAACTGCGCTTGTAAATAATACATACTGCCCCAACCGGTTGTATCATCGTAATATTGTACGAGAAACGTTTCTCCTTCTGGAGCCATGTTGTTTGTTCCATAGGAGAAGGTGAAACCGTCGATCAACTCACTGCTGAGTCCTGTGGGGGAGGGGGGTATCCTCGCCCAGTCCAGGTGGGCGTAACCGGTATAAATATCGCTCCACCAACCCCAGATGCCGGACGAGTTGTCCCAGATCACGTTCGGGCTGTGCGATCCACTGCCCAGGGTGATCGTCTTCGTTTTTTGACCCGCAACCGGGTCTGCGCCCACCAGGCTCTGAGCCGGTAAAACGCTCGCGAGAGAGAGAGTAAAGAATAAAGTGAAAATCGCCATGTTGAGTTTCATGTCATTCTCCTTTCGATTCGCTTCATGTCGGTCTCGACAATGCGGTTTTCTATCAATCCATGTGTAAAAAGGGGTGGGAAAGGCTCATGAAATCTTTGAAATTATTAATAAAGCCGTTCGCGGCAACAGGATGCGGCGCTAAATCAGATTGACCTCGAATTTGTTTGTTACCGGCTGATTCCGTGCTATTTGGAGATTAAAAGGGGTGGAAGGGAGAAGAATCGGGACCCTGACCTTTTCGGCCGAATCCTGCAGTGAAAAGGCTGGAATGAATGTAAAAAGGAGCTCAAATGAAAACCGAGGAAAAGACCGTCAATCTGGTCACTAATCTGAAAAGATGGCAGAGAATAGAAGATGCCACATTATCGCTCACTTCCAAGATCATTGAAGAGACGGAGAACCCGTTGATACGTCAGGTCATGGAAATAATTCAGTACGACTCCCATATGCACTACCGTGTTCAGCAGTTCATCATCAACAGTTTGGAAAAGGAGCAGATGAATCTGCCGGTGGAGGATCTCGAGAAAGTATGGGAGCTTATCGAAAAGCACAACGAAGCGGAGAGAAAGAGCGTCGATCTGGCCGAAGCCTGCCTGGACGACCTCAAGGGCACGAAGAATGTCATTCAGCAATACTTGCTTTCATATCTCATGGATGACGAGAAGAAGCATGACAAAATACTGGACAGCCTCAATCTGATCAAAAAGGGAATGTATCCCTAATCTATCTTAAAAATGGAGAAAGACGATGACTCAAACGATGACTCAAAAAAGACAAGTCTATAGATGTGAACACTGCGGCATGATCGTCGAGGTTCTTCACGAGGCGGGCGGCACGCTCACCTGCTGTGATGATGCCATGACTCGTGTCGAGGAGAACACAACCGACGCGGCCCTGGAAAAACATGTTCCCGTGATCGAGAAGACCTCGAACGGGGTTGCCGTGAAGGTCGGTGAAAAGGAACATCCCATGGATGCGGGCCATTGGATTGAATGGATCGAAATCATCGCCGATGGAAAAACATACCGAAAATTCCTGAACCCCGATGAAAAACCCGCGGCTGAATTCAGTGTTTCGGCCGAAAAGATTACGGCCCGCGCCTACTGCAATCTTCACGGTTTCTGGATGAGTAATCAATAACAGCGATTAAAGCGGGGCCATGGGCCTTTGTATGGCTGGGCGTTGTGGATCGCACGCTGCCCACGCAAAGGCCCATGGCTTTGCAGTCAATAGCTTCCGGGTCAGGGAACTGCAAAAAAAGTAATCAAGAGATTGATAAGCCGCCTACTCATTTCCTTAATAATATAGTAAATTAGTACCAATTGGCTCATTTATAAGAATGTCACGATTTTTCCGGAGAGTCCGCTGCCATGGCCAACATCCTGAGAATCACGGAAGCCGCTTCTCTTGCTCTGCATACGATGGTTGTTTTGGCCAATAATCCCGGCAAACAAATGCCGACAAAGGAAATCGCAGCCCTCCTTCACGGATCGGAATTCCACCTTTCCAAAATACTGCAGCGCCTGGCCAGGGCCGGGATCGTTATGTCCGTAAGGGGGCCTAAGGGCGGGTTCAAGATGAGAATTGCCGGTGACGAATTGACTCTGCTCGACGTTTATGAGGCCATTGAAGGGCGGCTCGATCCTGCCGTTTGCCTGCAAGGGGCGCCTGTTTGCAACAATGCACAATGTTTTCTTGGAGGGCTCATCGAGAGTGTGAACTTGCAGGTCAGAGATTACCTGGCGAAAACCCGAATCTGTGATCTTGTCGAACTGTGCCGGATAGGAACTGCACCTCGTCGGCGCTGACCGGCCGGAGGGGTGATATTCAAAAGTTCGGGAATTGATCCAAGTCAAAGAATATGCTCTGCTGCCGGGTTATTAAAAGGTCCGGTCAACGAGCCGCATCAATGCCTTTGCTCGTTGGAGGCAGAAGAACTCAAATTCTATTGAATAGGACCTGATAGAAAGGAGAGAGGTAATGAAAATGTTCTGTTTTCAGTGCGAGCAAACAGCAAAAGGCACGGGCTGTACTGTTCGTGGCGTCTGTGGAAAGGATCCGGAAACCGCGGCCCTCCAGGATCTCCTGAACCATGCGGCGAAGGGCATCTCCATGTACGGTCACAGGGCGCGCGCAATGGGTGCATCCGATCGCGATATCGATGTTTTCATCGTCGAGGCGCTTTTCAGCACAGTGACCAATGTGAATTTCGATGTCCAGCGCATGCAGGGCCTCATCGCCAAGGCGTCGGTCTTCCTGGGCCGTGCGAAAGAGCTCTACCAGTCGGCATGCCAAAAGGCCGGCAAAGAGGCCGAGATCTTGAACGGTCCGGCTGCTTGGACGCCGGCAGCCGACCTGAACGGCTTGGTCGCCAAGGGCAATGAAACCGGCATCGAAAAAAGAAAGGAAGCTCTCGGCGAAGATATCTCCGGTCTTCAAGAGCTCTTGACGTACGGCCTCAAGGGGACGGCCGCCTATACCGATCACGCGTTGATTCTCGGCCGGGAAGACGAATCTGTTTATGCCTTTTTTCACGAAGCTCTCGATTTTCTCGCGAAGGAAAACCCCACGCTTGACGAACTGGTCGCCATGAACCTCAAGTGCGGCGAAGTGAACATCAAGGCCATGGAACTGCTCGATGCAGGCAACACCGGCGCTTACGGACATCCCGAACCCACTGAAGTCCGCACCACACCCATAGCGGGCAAGGCGATCCTGGTCTCGGGTCACGACCTCAAGGACCTGGAATACCTCCTGCAGCAAACGGAAGGAAAGGGCATCAATGTCTATACTCACTGTGAGATGCTTCCTGCACACGGTTATCCCGAGCTCAAAAAATACAAGCATCTCGCCGGGAACTACGGCAGCGCCTGGCAGGATCAGCAGAAGGATTTTGACGCTTTCCCCGGCGCGATTCTGATGACGACCAACTGCATCCAGAAACCGAAGGAGAGCTACGCAGGCCGCATCTTCACATCGGGGCTCGTGGCCTGGCCCGGCGTTGCCCATATTGGGGACGGGGATTTCACGCCTCTCATCGAAGCCGCTCTTGCCGCCGACGGCTTCGGCGAGGACGAAGCTGAGAAGAAAATCATGGTCGGATTCGGCAGAAACGCCGTACTCGGCGTGGCCGACAAGGTGATCGATGCCGTCAAGAGCGGCGCGATCAAGCATTTCTTCCTTATCGGCGGCTGCGACGGCGCCAAGCCGGGCCGCAACTACTACACCGAAATGGCCGAAGCCGTGCCCGACGACTGCGTCATCCTCACACTGGCGTGCGGCAAGTACCGTTTCAACAAACTCGAGTTCGGCGACATCGGCGGCATCCCGCGCCTCTTGGATATCGGACAGTGCAACGACGCCTACTCGGCGGTTCAGATCGCCCTGGCCCTTGCGAAGGCCTTCGATACGGACGTGAACAGCCTTCCCCTTTCGCTCGTCCTTTCCTGGTTCGAGCAGAAGGCGGTCTGTATCCTTTTGAGTCTGCTCCACCTCGGCATCAAAAACATCCGCCTCGGCCCGAGCCTCCCGGCATTCGTGACTCCGGCTGTTCTCAACGTGCTCGTCGAGAACTTCAATATCATGCCCGTCGGAACGGCGGATGAAGATTTGAAAGCCATTCTCGGCTAATATTGGCTACTATATAAAAGAATCTGTGGGTGCGGTCGGACGCGATCCGGCTGCACCCGCGCCGTTCCAGGCGAACCGGTCCTTTACCAAGCCAGACAGTGCGGAGGGGTTTTGCCGTGGCCAGATTAAGGATCGTACAAAGGCTGTCCGTTGTTCTCTTTCTCCCCGTCTTCCTGATACCAATTGCCCTGTCCGGCTCGGCCGGAAAAACCGGCCTTCCCATCGAGGGAGATGAAAACCCTCTTTCCGGTTGTGCGGCCCCATCATGCCATTCGGGAATCGAGGATATCCGTAGTCCCGATTCGGCCATGATGCGCGAAATTTCGAGCCTCGGTGTGAGAGCGGGCGATTCCGCCGGCTGCGTTGTTTGTCACGGCGGGAACCCCCAAGCAGCAACGAAAGAAGCGGCCCATTCCGGGTCTCCCTTTTCGCTTCAAGAAGCAGGGGGGCCGCAAAATTACATTCCCGATCCCGGAAGCCCCTGGGTCAACGACCGGACGTGCGGCCTCTGCCACGCCGATCTCGTCAAGGCCCAGTGGACCAGTCTGATGATGACCGAGGCCGGCAAAATCCAGGGAGTGGCCTGGGCATTTGGCTCTCTCGAGGGTTATGAGCATAAATGGGGGAATTATGACGCTGTCAATCCCCTTGATCCCGAAGAGAGGCGCGGGACGAAAGAGTACAGACAATATATGGAAGCTCTCAAGGTCAAGGAGCCCGGAGTCTATCCCGAAGCCATGACGGCTGTGCCTGAAGCGCCCGTCGATCTTGCGGATTTAGCGGACCATCCGGAAAAATCGGCGTTCACATACATCCGGAGCGAGTGCCAGAGATGCCATCTCGGTGTCCGGGGCCGGGAAAAACGGGGGGATTATCGCGGAATGGGGTGTTCGGCCTGCCACATTCCCTACAGCAACGAGGGACTCTATGAAGGAGGGGACGAGTCTATACCGCGGGATGCTCCGCGGCATCTCCTTGTCCACTCGATCCAGGCGACACGCGAGGCGAAGGTCACGATCCACGAGACCACATACTCGGGCATACCCGTTGAGACGTGTACGACCTGCCATGACCGGGGAAAGAGGATCGGCGTCTCCTTTCAGGGCTTGATGGAGAGCGCGTACAAGTCCCCGTTTGCCGATGGAGGGGAACCGCAGCATGCGCTCCATTCCAAGCACTATATCGCCATGCAGGAAGACATTCACTACCAGAAGGGGATGATGTGCCTCGACTGCCACACATCGATCGACGTTCATGGAGACGGGTTCCTCTGCGGATCGAATCTCGCCCAGGTCCAGATCGAGTGTGCCGACTGCCACGGGACGCCCGAATCCTATCCCTGGGAGCTCCCTCTCGGCTTTGGCGATGAATTCGGTCCGACCGATCAAGCCGGGCCGCCGAGGGGAGTGGCGCGGGAACTGCCTCCCGGTCTGAAAAAGGGAACGGTCTATCCTGCTGAGGACGGATACCTTTTGACGGCCCGGGGCAATCCTTATCCCGAGGTGGTTCGCAGGGGAAAGCTCGTCATCGTTCACACGGCGGGCGGGATCGATATCGAGTTAAAGCCCCTGAAGCTTTTATGTCAGGAAGAAGCACTCGATCCGGCGCCCCGCACGGCCATGAAGGAGATCGGTTCACATATCGCCAAGATGGAATGCTACACCTGTCACGCAACATGGGCGCCCCAATGTTACGGTTGCCACGTCAAGATCGATTACTCGGGAGAGAAAAAAGCATTCGACTGGGTGGCGGCCGGACATTCGCACAAGGAAGCCCTGGCGGAAGGTGCGGCTGAAATCCCGAAAGGGGAGTCGGGATACGGGACAATGATCCCGGGCGAAGTCGAAGAACAGCGCTCCTATCTCCGATATGAAGATCCGCCGCTTGTTGTAAACGGAGAGGGGCGGGTATCGCCCGCCATGCCCGGATGCCAGGTTTCGGTCACCATCGTGGGCCGTAAAGGGGAGACCATACTCAAAAACCACATCTTCCGGACCCTTCCCGGCAAGGAAGGGGCCGGGCCGGAAGGGCAGCTCGGCATCGATATGAGCCCGGCCCAGCCCCATACAACGGGAAAGGGCAGAGCTTGCGAGTCCTGCCATCTTTCCGAAAAAGCGCTCGGGTACGGTATCGATGGGGGAAGAGCGACAAGGGCCTGGAACGAGCCCGTTGTCATCGACTTGATGACGGCCGCCGGCCAGGTTCTGCCCCGAAGTGCACGCACCCAAATCGAAGCGGTTTCCGGACTTGAAGGGGATTGGTCCCGGTTCATTACGGAAGAGGGGCGCCAGCTCCAGCCAGTGGGCCATCATATTTCGCTCTCCCGCCCCCTCAACGAACAGGAGCGAGCTCACATCGACCGGCAGGGGGTCTGCCTCTCCTGTCATGAAGAGATACCGGACGAATCCCTGGCAGTCGGTCTCCTCCACCATGCGGCGCAGTTTATGGGAGCTCTTCCCGATACGAGCGAAGAACATGGTTCTTTGCTGCATAAAATCTTGCTCATATCGGCCTGGGGTCAGGTGGGGGGGGGAGTCGCGAGCGGGCGTCTCGTTCTCGCGGCGGCGTTGTGGTTATGGCGGCGTCGCAGAAGATCGAAGATCAGGCAGAATTAAAATAGGTGCATTTTTTTTATAAAATTAATCGAACAATGCCTTTAAAAATGCTTAGATTTCGGCAGGCGCATCAAATGTGGTGGTTGATAATCCATTGGTAAATTCTTGCTTTCTCTTAAGTCATGTTCTTGTTTTGGAGGGACAATGATGAAGAAACTCATCATGTTGTCGATTGTATCGGCCTTTTTCGCTGCGGCCAGCCTGACAGCGACCGCTGGGGAATTGGCCACCCCGGAAAAGGAATTCAAGAAGATCGAGATCGATATGCCCGGATCTCTCGGGCTCAAGGTCTCGGGTGAAATTCGTATCCGTGAAGAGTGGTTCAATCACTGGTACCGGCCGGGCGCGTTCGGATCGAACATGTCCGAAGCGAGGGAGACTCTCGATTTCGCCAACATGCGGACAAGGCTGCGTTTCGATATTCAAGTAGAAAAGAATATCTCGGCCGTCGTCGAGCTTCAGGACGTGAGGCTCATGGGATCGGAAAACGGCACTGTCGCCGATACGGCGGGCGTTGATATCAAACGGAGTGAGTTCATCATTGACAATCTTCTCGGGGAACCGCTTACACTCGAAGCTGGACGTTTCGTCATGGCTTACGGCGATCAGAGGCTGATCGGACACCTCGAGTGGGCGCATCAGGGCCGGACTTTTGACGGGTTCCGCCTCCATTACGCCCCTGATGACTATTTTATCGACTTTTTCGGCACCCGCATCAACGACCTCGGGAACACCGACCAGCAGGATGAGGACTTCTACGGTCTTTACGCCGGCAGTAAGAATGCGATCGGCGATCTCGGGCTCGAGGGGTATGCGCTCCTCTATCGTAATCATGAGCGTCCCGGAGGCGCCGTGACCTTTCCGCCCTTTTTCTTCGTCAACGCGCTGAATCCGGTGGAAGAACGTTTCGTCACGCTCGGCGTTCGTGCTTTCGGCAAACGAGACCGTTTCGACTATACGGGCGAATTTGCCATTCAGAGGGGACATGTGGCCGGAGTGGCCATGGTCGCGGGCGCGCAGAACCTCGACCTCGACGCCTATGCCTGGGCCGTGAAGGGTGGCTACACTTTTGATCACAGCGCCAAACCGAGGGTCGGTTTCGAGATCGACTATGCGTCGGGCGACGACACCCGGGCCGATACTGATACCGAGCGTTTCCAGACCCTCTTTCCCACCAACCACAGGCACTATGGATACATGGAT
>CAZWHE010000082.1:0-17040 GCA_964633825.1 uncultured Phycisphaerales bacterium
TCAAGAACCGCCGCGGAGCCCTGGCAATGGCCCGTCTCCCGCGGGTCCACAGCGCAACATGCCAGTTTTACATCAACGTTGTGGACAACCCGAACCTGGACCACAAGGGCGAACACCATTTCGGATATGCCGTTTTCGGGAAGGTAATCGATGGAATGGAGGCAGTGGACGCGATCAAGGATGCGCCCGTTAAAACCCTCGGCAGGCACGAAGCCCTTCCCGCCACACCGATCAAGATCATCTCGGTCTCGCCCAAGGCCGGTAATGGCGGCGCCGGTTGACCCGGGTGTTTCACCAACGGCATATCAACCGGTTCAGGAATTTCCCGCAAGAATCTTGTACTGTTCTATCAGGTCCGGTTCTTTTCTAATGAACTCCATCCGGCAATTGGGACAGGCTCCGTCATCATCCGAACCGGGGTAACCCGCCATTTCCCTCTCAATGCGGAACGCTCTCTCCCAATAGAAGATGATTTTATCCTTGTCCACATAGCCGGCCATACCGTAAAGCCCTCCGAGCGCGAGGTTGGCGTCGGCGCGATGGTTGCCCATCTTCGCGGCGTCCGAGAGATGTTTGAGAGCCTCGATCCGGCAGTCGTCGATGTTCGTCTCCTCGTAGAGGTTGAGCCATGCCAGACCGATGTGATAATAGAGCTCGTTCAGCAGGCCCATATCGTCCACCAGGTTCGTTCCTTCCTCGAATATCTTGATGGCGTTTTTGTGCTTCTCTTTGACGGCATTGGCGCGGCCCAGCAGGAAGACGGCATCCACGCTTTCCGGGGCGATATCCCTGGCTGTCAGGGCAAGGCGAACCGCCTCATCCGGATCGTTCTTGAGAACGAGAAAGCCTTCGTTCACGAGATCGCGAACCTTCTCGCTCTTTTGCACGGAATCGTAATAACTCGAAAAGAGAAGGAGCACCGCAACAGCCAGCATGACACCGGCTGCGACGAGAATGATGATGGTTCGAAGCTTCATCCGACCTCCAGACCGATGATTTCAGGTCACAAACACAACGAAACACGAACGTGCACCCCTGGAATAATTCCCAGGCGACCGGAATAAACAGTTTACTCACATTTTGACCCGCTTTTTATCCTGTGAGCGGCAAAAAAACACAGAAAAAAGCCGAAACGTTGTATATGATCCGGTCTAAAGTGAATCGAGCCGCGTCAAAGGGAGCACCTGCATGGAGCGGGAGTCAAACTCCAGAATCCGGTGTCAAAACTGTTTCAGCTACAACGATCCCGACGCCAGGTTCTGTTCCCAGTGTGCCCACCCGCTCGATATGGAGCGATACAACACGCCGATTCAAGAAGCTCCGGAAAAGAAAAGGACTGTAAAAAACAAGATCCCGCGCCTCATCGCTGTTGCCGTTTTCCTGGCGGCGGGCTTATGGGGGGGGATTGCACTCTACAAGATCGTCGCACCATCCGGGGCGACGGGGCAGGACATGGATCCTCTTCCTCCTCAGGAATATCAGGATGCGAATCAGAATGCCTCGGGCGGCCGGAAAGCCGCCGGGGAGGATTTTGCCGATGCCGGGCAACCCGAAACCGATCTTATTGACAGGGCTCTCTCTCCCAACGCTCTTCTCGAAATGACACGGGACAGTATTTATCTCTTCAGCAGCAGAGATCGAAACGGCGAACTCGTGATCCGGTGCGCGGCCGTGGAAACACCCTGGGGATTGGCCGTTCCCTACCGGGCGCTCTTGGGTTCGTACATAGCCTGGGCGGAAAACAACAACCGCATAGCTTATGAAATCGAAAGAATTCTCTTCTTCGACGATGTCCGGGGATGTGCGATCTTGGAACTCGACAAGGCCGGTGTCGCTCCTGTCGAGATCGAATCGGGCTTGAAAACATCCGATCCCGGGAATTTCGAAATAGGGGAACGGATATACCAGATCACGCCGAGCGCGGCCGGCGACTCCGATCGACGGACCGGAAAAAGCAGGGCTCGCATCATTCCCGGATCTCTCGGCGGCAGGACTTACGACGAAGAGACCGGCGGAATCCGTTATGCCTTCTCAGGCCCCCCATTTCCCCCGGAAGGGTCGATCGTTGTAGACAACAGGGGCCGCTGCCTCGGCCTGTCCGAGCCGAGTTTCGGCAAAGCCGAATCCATGAGAGAGACCGGGCAGGTCTCTTTCATTCCTTCAACCTTCTTCGATCCGGCAGGCAGTACGAACGTCCTCTCGCTCCTGGACTTCAATGTCCTTTATTACGAAGGAAGCTTTGACGATCTTGTCCGAAAAGCCCGGTCCGCTTTTTCGCAAAACCGCCTCGAAGAAGCGCTCGAAATCTTCGACCAGGCCCGCCTCAAAGATTACGATCGATATAACGATCTGAAAGAGGAGGTTCTCGACCTCATTCTGAAAGTGGCGGATCTCCTTCTCGAATCGAAGCGTTTCTCGGAAGCCCTGGAATTGTGCGGAAAGAAATCCGGGCTTTTCCCTCTTTCAGCCCGCATTCCGATTCGGGCTTTCCGCGCGGCTGTTGCGATGAAAGCTTTTAGCGACGCCAGGGGATGGTTCAACAGAGCGATACAAATCGACCCCACTCTTTTCGAAAGCCTCAAAGAGGATCATGTCTCTCTATATCTGGAATGGAGCGGACAGGCCCTTCTCCGGGATGATCGCCGTACGGCGCTCGGCGTCATTAGCGAGGGAATCGGCCATAGGCCGGACAGCGCTCCTCTTCACGAAACGCTCGGAAACCTTCTCATGGCATCCCGGGACTACAGCGGCGCTATTGCGGCTTTCCAGGACGCGATCAGGATCGATCCCGACAGGTACGACAAGCTGATCTCCCTGATACGGAGATGTGCCGAGCTCAACGGCGCACCGGGCGCGGTGACCCTCGACTTCGATCCGAAAGGCCCCATACGCTGCAGGGGTCTCATCAATGAGAGAGCTTATGTGAGATTCATCGTGGACACGGGGGCGAGTTATTCATCGATTCCGGCCTCCGCAGTCGAGCGTCTCGGAATCAACCTCAGGCACGTGACCAGCCGGGTTCGCATATCCACGGCCAACGGCGAGAGCGAAGTTCCCTACTTCAAAATCGATACCATAGACGTTTCCGGGCTGACCGTTAAGAATACATACGTTCTCGTCATCGATCTTCCATCTCCCGATTCGGAATTCGGACTTCTGGGGCTGGATTTTCTCAAGCATTTTGATTACACGATCGACCACCGGTCGGGCCGTATGGTCTTGAAGCAGAAATAAATCATTCCGGTGTCAAAATGAGCGTCACTAAGAAAAAACTCTTCCTCATCGACGGAACGGCGCTGGTCTATCGCTCGCATTTCGCCTTTGCCAATAAACCGCTCACCAACTCACAAGGCCGGAATGTGGGAACCCTGTTCGCCTACACGGGAACCCTGTTCCGCATCCTGGAACAGGAGACACCCGACCTGATCGCAGTGGCTTTCGACAGGCCCGAACCCACATTCCGGCACGAGAAATACGAAGAATACAAGGCAACCCGCGAAAAAACGCCGGACGAGCTCGTCGAGCAGCTTCCTGAAATAAAAGAAATCACGCATGAGATAGGCATCCCCATCTTGGAGCATGCGGGCTGGGAGGCCGATGACCTGATCGGTACGCTCGCCATTGAAGGTGAAAAAGCGGGCATGGACGTCTTCATCGTGGCAGGCGACAAGGACTTCATGCAGCTCGTGTCGGACAGTGTGCTGATTTACAATCCGAAGAGGTCCGGAGGCGATGTAACGATCCAGGACAAGGACGCTGTTCGAGAGAAGTTCGGCGTCGATCCCGGCCGGGTTGTGGATGTTCTCGGCTTGATGGGCGATTCGTCGGACAATGTTCCCGGTGTTCCCGGCATCGGGCTCAAGACAGCCGTCAAGCTGATCCGGGAATTCGGAAGCATCGAAGGCGTCTACGATAATCTGGACAAGGTCAAAGGCAAATCTCTCAAGACAAAGCTAGAAGCAAACAAGGATATGGCCTTCCTCTCTCGGGAGCTGGTCGTCATCAGCCCCGATGCGCCCGTCGGGGTCGGTCTCGATGATCTCCAACGATCAGAGCCTGACAGCGCCGCTCTGAAATCCAAATTCTTCGATCTCGAATTCAACAGCTTCATCAAGTACCTGGACGCGGGGAAAAAGGACGGAGCAAAAGAAATCGAACGGCGATACACGCTCGTCGAGGAGTGGAAAACCTGCGAAAAACTTCTCGAACGAATAAAGAAAAAAGGCGTATTCGTCATCGACCTGGAAACGACATCCCTCGATCCTCGTGACGCCCAAATCGTCGGAATCTCCGTTTCCGTCGAGGAAGGCGAGGCCTTTTACATCCCGGCCGACTTGGGAGGACGGCTTTTCCCGTCCTCCAGGGAGTCGATGCTGGACCGTTTTCTCAAGGATCTCATCCGTCTTCTGGCCGACGGGTCCAACACCGTGGTCGGCCAGAACATCAAGTACGACCTCGCCGTGCTGAGAAGAGCCGGCATCGCAAACGTGGAGGCGCGCCTCTTCGATACGATGGTGGCTCACTACCTCCTACATCCCGGCGAAATGCAGCACGGCCTCGATTTCCTCAGCCTCAAATACCTGGATGTGACGAAAATCCCCACGTCCGACCTGATCGGTAAAGGGAAAAAGCAGATTACCATGGCCGAAGTCCCGGTGGAGCGCGTGAGTGAATACGCCTGCGAAGACGCGGACATGACGTTCCGGCTTAAACAGATTTTCGAGCCCGAGCTCGAGGAGATGGGACTGGACACGCTCTTCCACGATCTGGAGATGCCGCTTCTCCTCGTCCTCGAAGCCATGGAAGAGAACGGAGTCCGCATCGACGAAGGGATTCTGAAGGAGCTCTCCGATGAATATCGCGACCGCATCGAGGAGCTCACCGGGGAGATTCACAGCCTGGCCGGCGTGGAATTCAACATCAACTCACCCAAGCAGCTCGGCCCGATTCTTTTCGACAAGCTCGAGATTCAGAAGAAGGTCGGCCTCAAGCGC
Organism: uncultured Phycisphaerales bacterium; assembly: GCA_964633825.1. Lineage (GTDB taxonomy): Bacteria > Planctomycetota > B15-G4 > B15-G4 > CAYZWU01 > CAZWHE01. The sequence goes on from CAZWHE010000082.1 coordinate 4,995, forward strand.
ATCCCGAAAACAAAAACGGGATACTCGACCAACGCTGCGGTCCTCCAGTCTATCTCGGCGCACCCCATTGGAAAGCTCCTGCTCGAATACCGGCGGCTCCAAAAACTGAATTCCACTTACATCGAGGCTCTTCCCAAGCTGATTCACACGACGTCGGGCCGCATTCACACGTCTTTCAACCAAGCGGTCGCGGCCACGGGGCGTCTCTCCTCCTCCGATCCGAACCTTCAAAACATCCCGATCCGCACCAACGAGGGACGGCGCATTCGTGAGGCTTTCGTCCCCAGCCGGGACGGATGGCTTCTCCTTTCGGCTGATTATTCCCAGGTGGAGCTCCGCATTCTGGCCCATATCTCGAAAGACGAAAATCTCCTCAAGGCCTTCCGGAAGGGAGAGGACATCCATAAAGACACGGCGTCTCTTGTTTTCGGGATTCCGCCCGAAGAGGTGACACCCGAAATGCGCTCACAGGCGAAAACGATCAATTTCGGGATCATTTACGGCATGGGCCCCCAGCGTCTCTCCCGTGAGACCGGCATCTCTTTCTCTGAAGCGAAGTCATTCATCGAGGCTTACTTCGATGCATTTCCGGGAGTCAGAAATTACATTGACGAAACCTTGGACAGCGCTAGAGAGACGGGCATTGTGACCACCCTTCTCGGCCGGAAACGCCGCGTCGAAAACCTCCTTTCCTCGAACCAGATGGTGCGCTCCAACTCGGAAAACATCGCCGTGAACACCCCGATCCAGGGAACGGCCGCCGACCTGATCAAGAAGGCCATGGTCGGTGTTCATGCATCGATGACGGAAAAAGGGTTGCAGTCCATGATGATCCTCCAGGTCCACGATGAGCTCGTTTTCGACGTTCACAAGGACGAGCTGGATATCATGAAAAAGCTGGTGACGTCGAAGATGGGGGGCGCTCTCAAACTCGATCTCCCCCTCGTTGTCGACATCGGCACTGGAGAGAACTGGCGAGACGCTCACTAGACCGAATGAAACACGTCTTTCAGCGGCCCCGTTCCGTCGACATAGACAGGCTTTCCCCCCACGATCGTTGCGGCAACGCGACCCCGCAGTTCCATGCCCACATAGGGAGACTGGAACGCCCGCGACAGGAAATCATCCTGTTCGACGGTCCAGGCCGCGGCAGGATCGACGAGCACGATATCTGCGGCCCATCCCTTCTCCAGGCGGCCGGCGTTCAACAGGCCGTGAATCCGGGCGGGATTGCGCGAACAGAGCGCCACGATTTCCTCAAGGGTGAACCGGCGGCGGGCCATAAGCGTTGTCATGAGAGGCAGAAAAAGGTCGGACGACGATATCCCGGCCGGAACCCGGCCGAAAGGAAGGGATTTTTCTTCGGGTTTGTGCGGGGCATGATCGGTGGACACGATCTCGATGATTCCGTTTTTCAGAGCTTCGAAAAGACGCTTTTGGTCTTGTTCGGACTTAATCGACGGATAGACCTTGAGCAGCGCCCCCCTTTCCCGGACATCGTCATCGGTAAAGAAAAGGTAGTGCGGGCAGGTGCTGGCCGTGACGTCCAATCCCTTCTTCTTTGCATCGTCGATCAGGTCCACGGCTCCGGCAGTGGTGACATGAAAGATGTGGAGCCGCGTACCGCATTCTTCGGCCAGTCTCAGAGCGCGCTCGACGGCGCTGATCTCGGCTGCGGGAGGCCGGCTCCTGCAGAAATCGACCGGCTTGTCCGGATTCAAGCCCTTCGAGGCTTCGCGAATAATCCGTCCGTCTTCTGCGTGAACGATTAAAAGAGAGCCCAAGCGGGCGCACTGTTGAAAATAGGGACGCAGGCTGTCATCCCCTTCCGCACCGCTGTCGGCATGGGTGGGAGCCATGAAAAGCTTGAATCCCGCGGTGAGGGAAGCCATTTCGTCGAAATGCGGGAGCGTTTCGGGAACAGCGCTGCTGTAGAACCCCACGTTGACTTTCGATTTGCGTGCAACGATCTTCTTTTTGGCGCGGACGAGCTCGGGCGTTGTCAGGAGAGGGAGACTGTTCTGAATCTCGATGACGGTTCCGGCGCCTCCGTGAGAAGCCGCCGCCGAGCCGGAGGCGAAGCCTTCTTTTTCTTCCGCCCCCGGTTCACGGAAATGGACATGATTATCAACGAGCGCTGGAAGAGCGATAAGCCCCCCGCAGTCCTTCTCGCCGCCCGGTGCTCCGGAAAATGTGCCGAGCTGTTCAATGATCCCGCCGCAGATGCGTATCTTCCCATCAACGAGATTCCCGTCCCGGAGAAAATTCAGGTTGACCAGAGTCAGCTCTTTCATGGATTACCGTTTCAGGTTGCCTTGACGACGGACAGGGTCAGGTCATCACCCGCGCCTTCATTGCCGATATATTCCCTGACGGAACGGAAAACCTTTTCGATAAGCTGCGCCGAGGAAAGATCTCCCCATTCTTTCAAAAGGTTTTTGAATCGACTCAAGCCGAAGAGCTCCCCTGATCGCCGCTTCGCTTCGAGAATGCCGTCCGTGTAGAGTGCAAGGAGATCACCCGGCTCCAGGTCGATTGTTTCGGGCCGTGTGTATTCGGTATCGGACACGATCCCGAGCGCCATTCCCGTCCTCTTCAGTTCCTCGAAACGACCGGTGCTTCGCCGGAAATGGAGAGGGGGACAATGTCCCGCGTTGCCGTAGACGAGCTTGTTCTGTTTGAGATCGAGGATCCCGACAAAGAGCGAGACAAAGTTGTCTTCGTCCGTATCCTGCTCGAGCTGGTTGTTGAGAAAGGCGAGGACCGAATCGATCGTGAACTCCCTGCAGACCTGTGCCCGAATCAGCGACCGAACACTCGACATGAGGATCGCCGGACCGACGCCGTGGCCCTTGACATCGCCCACAACGAGCCCGATACGATCTTCGCCTATGGGAATGAAGTCATAGTAGTCGCCGGCCGTCTCCTCGAGAGCTTCAACCCGTCCGGCGATATCGAATCCTTTTATTCCGACCGGATTCTCGGGAAGAAGGTCCGTCTGGATTCTGCGCGCGATTTCGAGGGATTCCTCGAGCCGCTCCTTCTTGACATACTCGGAGACGAGGCGGGCGTTCTCGATCGTGATGGCCATGGCATTGGCAAGCGCATCGAAGAACTTGAGGTCCGATTGCCTGAACTCGCGGGAAGTGGCCCGGCTGTCTACATAGATCACGCCGATGATCTCGCTCTTAACCGAGAGGGTCACGCACATCACGGCCCTGATCTTGAGATCAACGATCGACTGGGACAGATCTTCGTTCTCGGTTGAACCGACCTTCAGAAGAACGGGCCTGCCCTTCTCGAACACTTCGTTAACGGACTTCGTGGTGAATTGAACCGACCCCTCGATATCTCGTCCCTCGGCGTCCCTGGCCACTTTGATCGCGGGGGCTCCTGTTGAATCTTTCAAAAACAAAATACCCCGTTCCGCCCCGACGAGGCGGATACAGCGATCTACGATCTGGACCAGCAGAAGGTCGGGATCCACGCTCGAAATGACCTCGGCCATCGTATCGAGAAGAAGCTGGACCCTGGCGGCATCGACACGTTCGTCGCCGGTCAGGTAGACCGTTCCCGCACCCGGAGGAGGGGGAACCTTCTCCTCATCGCTTTTACCGCCGCCGAAGAAAAATCTCTTCATCGAATCCTCGCACACTACACGAAGAGAAGATTCATACCGGAGATTGAGCGGCAGCGGGCAGCCGCCAGTTCCAAACTCCATATGCAACGCCGCTCGTAAAGTCGGCGCTGCATATGAATATCATACATCTCTGTTCATTCCATGACAATTTCGGCATGTCCGAGCAGAAGATCATGTCGCGGCCGCTGCTCCCGTCACGCGGGAGGCGCCACCGTCAAGAAGCGCTGAAGCACACAGGTCGAGGGTTGACAGCGTCGATACCACATCATCCACGAGAAGGATATGGAGCCCCTCGGCTCTTCGTGAAAGAACTCGGCGGCGCAGTTTTCTTGTCGGCCGGAACGCGCCGAGCAGATTGGAGCGACGTGCCCCGCTCCCGACCCTTCCCTGAGCGGCCGTGTAGCGCACGCGCTTGACAAGGCCGCCGTGAAAAGGACTTCTCATTTCAGCGGCGACGTTTCTGGCGATCAATTCGGCCTGGTTGTATCCACGGATTAATCTCCGCCAGGGATGAAGCGGCACTGCCGTGATCATGTCCGGGCGTTTTCCGGAGAGCGCTTGCCGCGCACCGAGAAGGGCCAGACGTCCGAGCGGATAAGCCGCCCCGCGATCCCGTGAGAACTTCAAACGGTACACGAGATCACGGACAGCACCGGAGTATGCCGCCCCGGCGGCGCAACGGTAAAGAGAGAGATCCAATCCCCGGCAGCGACGGCAACGTGCGGCGCCATCCGGCCGAACACCGCGTGTCTCGCCGCAACATTGGCAGACATTTCCCCCGGTGAGACGGACCGTCCGAAGGCATTCCTTTCACAACAAGCCCGCCACCGGGATTTCATTGTCAACGGGTGAACGACCGCAGGCAAAACAAGATCGGGGGAGAAAAAGGTTCATCACCTCTTCGGAGAACGAAATAAACATGTTCTTGGAAATCATACCGGTTCAGACGGATTGCGGCCGGCCCGGTTACACGTGTCGGCTGAATGAAGATCGGTGGGGCTAGCGGATTCGCGGAGGGGTCGCCGGATGCACATTTTCCGCGGAGCCCGGCTTCTGAGACCTGAGCGAATCCGAACGTTCAGAGCGGGAAGCCTTTGATTTCTCGCTGTCCGAGGCGATATGCAGAGCTTTTTTGATTTTCAGGACATAGTCTTCGATGGAGTCATCTTTGTTTCGGGGGATCTTGAGAAGCCCGCCGATCTCCTTGGCGACTTCGGCATTCTTCACAAGCTCCCACTCGTGTTCACGGAAGAAATCGATCATCAGGCGTTTGAAGGTGACACGGGTCCAGCACAACTGGACTATTTTCAAGATGACCGTAAGCACGACCGTCGATATTACGAGAACGATGGCAATGGAAAGAAGGTTGGGCTCGATAATATCGGAACTGCCTCCCGCTTTGTTCTTCGCCAGAATATCCCAAACCTGGATGATGAATCCGGCAATGAGAAATGTAAATCCGATATAGACCTGAACCTTGTTGAGGACATATTCCCTGACTTTTCGGAGCGGGTATGTCTTCTCCACGCCAAAACATTCGTGAAGAACCCTCCTCGTCCTCTTGAAGGTAATACTCCCGGCAAGGAAGAACACTCCCACAATATTCAGGGTCAAACCGACTACACGCCAGTCGAGGGCTTCAAGCATTGTCACACCCTTTAATCAGATTCTGTCGGACCCGGTCTTCCATACAGAACAGCACACAGTACTCCCCGGAAAGGACGAGAAAATCTTTCGGCGGAAGCCGTCTCGGTTCTCTCGACGAATCATACAGATCTGGCTGGACTTGACAACCACAATCTGATCCAATATTCCCTTATTCCTTTTCATTTATAAGCTTAGGGTTTCTATGAGGCCGAAGATGAACAACAGAAAATGGATTCTCAAGGCGGCTGAGCTGGCTCATCTCGATCTCACTGAAGATGAAATCATCCAATACACCCAACAACTGGGAAGGATCCTCGAACATTTCTCTCGCATCGATTCCGTGGAAACCGAAGAGATCGAACCGGCCGTTCACGCGCTGGATCTGCTGGGTCCGCTCCGTAAAGACACAGAGACCGAGTCACATGCGAGGCATGAAATGATGTCGAATACCGAGCATGAATCAGATGGATTCTATTCAGTCAGGAAGATCATCGAATGAAAATCCCTTTCAGCGCCGCCGAAATCGCCGAGCTCAGCCTCAAGGGGAAATTGAGCCCCATTCAAGTCGTTGAGGAGACTTTCAAACGGATCGAGGAAGCAGAATCCTCGGTGGGCGCTTTCCTTCATCTTGACAAGAAATGGGCCCTCGCACAGGCAAGGCATCTCGAAGCAAAGGGACCACCTGGAAAACCGGATGAAGAAAGAAATCTTCTCTTCGGCGTTCCCGTGGCCGTCAAGGACAACATCTGTGTGAAAGAGATGCCGGCCACATGCGGCTCAAGAATTCTCGAAGGGTATCGGCCCGTCTACAACGCCACGGTCATCGAGCGCATAATGAACAGGGGCGCCGTTGTTGTCGGGAAAACGAACATGGATGAGTTCGCAATGGGGTCGTCCACTGAAAACTCCGCTTTTAAACCGACTCTCAACCCTTGGGGGAAGGACCTCACTCCAGGCGGCTCATCGGGAGGCTCGGCCGCGGCTGTTGCCGCTCATGCCGTACCCCTGGCTCTCGGCTCGGATACGGGCGGATCGATCAGGCAGCCCGCCGCCTTCTGCGGGATTGTGGGATTCAAGCCGACATACGGAACGGTTTCCCGTTACGGCCTGATCGCCTTTGCTTCATCACTCGACCAGATCGGTCCTTTCTCAACGAATGTCCGCGACACGGCAATGCTCTTTCAGGCGATCAGCGGTCATGATCATCGAGACTCCACGTCGATTCCCGGCCCCGCACCCGATGTGCTTTCAGACATCGAGAACGGAATCGAGGGGCTCAGAGTCGGCATCCCTTCACAATACATGGATGGTAAAATCGAACCCACCGTGCTGAAAGAAGTCCTGAAAACTCTCGACATACTCAAAAACCTGGGTGCCCTCCTTGTTGAAATCGATCTCCCCCATTCGGAGTACGCCATCCCGGCTTACTACCTCTTGGCCACCTCGGAAGCTTCGTCGAATTTAGCCCGGTACGATGGTGTCCGGTACGGCCCCCGGATCGATGGAAAGGACTTCAGAGCCTCCTTCAAAGCGACTCGTGACAACCTGTTCGGCCCTGAGGTCAAAAGACGCATCATACTCGGCACCTTCGCACTGAGTGCGGGGTATTACGATGCCTACTATACAAAAGCACTCAAGGTCCGAAATCTCATCAGAGATGATTTTCAAAAAGCCTTTCAAAAAGTGGATCTGATCGCAGGACCTACAACACCGGCACAGGCTTTCGGCATGGGAGACAAGATCAACGACCCTTTGAAAATGTACCTCTGTGATGTTTTGACGACACCGGCTTCTCTGTCAGGAATTCCCGGTGTCTCCGTTCCTATCGGGCTTACGGAAAACGGACTGCCCGTGGGAATGCAGATCCTCGGTCCGCCCCTCGGAGACGCCCTCGTTCTCAGAGCGGCACGGGCTCTCGAAATAAACAGAAAAGAAAAGCACTTTCGCTCGCCTGTGGCTGAAAGAGTTGAGATGAGACTCAATCCATGAATTTCAAAACCGTCATCGGACTCGAAGTTCACGTACAGCTGAATACGGTTTCCAAGCTTTTCTGCTCCTGCAAAGCCGGATTCGGCAAAGAACAGAACACGCTGACGTGCCCTGTCTGCACGGGACAGCCGGGTGCTCTTCCTGTATTGAATCTCCAGGCTCTGTATCAAACCGTTACGGCCGGCCTGGCCCTGCGGTGCCATATCTCGCCCCTGATCAGGTTCGACAGGAAAAACTATTTCTATCCCGACCTGCCCAAGGGATACCAGATCTCTCAGTTCGATGTGCCCGTTGGCACAAACGGTTATATTGAATTCGAGAAGAAGAGCGGCCGCTGCAAACGCATCGGAATTTCACACGTTCACCTCGAAGAAGACGCCGGAAAGGCCATTCACCTTGACCGACCGGCAATCAGCCTGATCGACCTGAATCGAGCCGGCATTCCGCTTCTCGAGATCGTCAGTGACCCCGACATCAGATCGCCGGCGGAAGCCCGCTCATGCCTGATGGCAATCAAACAGCTTATGCAGTATATCGACGTATCGGAATGCGATATGGAAAAAGGATCCCTGCGCTGTGACGTGAACATCTCGCTTCTCCCCGTGGGACGGAAAAAACTCGGAGAGAAGATTGAAATAAAAAACCTCAACTCTTTCAAGAATGTGGAAAAAGCCCTCTCCCATGAAGAAGAGCGCTTGAAAAATATCTTGGACAAAGGGGAAGGCGTCGATCCTGAAACAAGGATGTGGAATGAAACAAGAAAGACTACGGTCACCATGCGCTCCAAGGAAGAAACTCATGACTACCGCTACTTCCCGGATCCCGATCTTCTGCCCGTTAAAATCCCGCGGAAATTCATCAAGAATATCCAAGCCTCTCTGTCCGAGCCTCCGCTTTTAAAAAAACAGCGTTTTATTACAGAGTACAATCTCAGCGCTCGTGGCGCCCGGTTTCTCACAGCCGACCGCTTGACCGCGGACTTTTTCGAAAACTGCGTTGCAGCATGCGGAGCACCTAAGGATGCGGCCAACTGGATCCAAGGACCATTGATGAAGGAGATGAAAAAGCGCCGTGTCACGATCGACGGCCTCAATATTTCCCCAGCCCGTTTGGCGGAACTCATTTCAATCGTAAACAGCGGAAAAATCTCCCGACAATCAGCTCAGAAAATGATTCGCATCATAGCGGAAACAGGAAAATCCCCTGAAAAACTTGTCAGAGAAATGGAATTGGAACAGGTCTCGGACCGAAGAACGATCGGAAAAATCGTGGACGATGTAATCGAAAAGAACAAGTGCATTGTCGAACAATACCGCCATGGAAAGAAGAACGCATTAAACGCCCTCATCGGTCTTGTCATGAAGGCGACATCAGGAAAGGCCGATCCCGAAACGGTTCACGAGATATTCGAAGAGAAACTCTAGCCCGGTTATTTCACGCGTTTCGTCACGAGGGGCTGCCAAGTGCGATGAGACAAGGCGCGTGAGCGAAAAGACCGTAGAGGTGTTTTTGACACCTTGAGGATCTTTTCGTTTCCGTGTATCGGGAACTTGTTCCCGATACACGCAGCAACGCAATATTCATCGCACTTGGCAGCCCCGCAATAGAAACGCGTGAAATAACCGGGCTAGTGATGGTTCAGTCGGAAATCATTCCCATTCAATCGTAGCGGGCGGCTTGCTCGATACATCATAAACAACGCGATTGACGCCCGACACTTCATTGATGATGCGGTTGGAGATAATTGCCAGTAAATCGTTGGGGAGCCGGCACCAGTCGGCTGTCATGAAATCATCGGTCACCACAGCCCGGACGGCAACGACACGAGCGTAGGTACGCGAATCACCCATCACACCGACCGAATAAACGGGGAGAAGGACGGCGAAAGCCTGGGACGTCCGGTCATAATACCCTGCGTTGCGCAGCTCCTCGAGTAGTATTGCGTCGGCTTCCCGCAGAATATCGAGGTCTTCGCGGGTTACGCGGCCCGGAATTCTTACCGCAAGTCCGGGGCCCGGGAAAGGGTGGCGGCCCACGATCGAAGCCGGGAGTCCGAGGAGCCTGCCGATTTCACGCACTTCGTCTTTGAAGAGATTGCGCAGGGGTTCGACGAGCTCAAAGCCGAGCTCTCCCGGCAGCCCCCCCACATTGTGATGAGTTTTTATCGTTGCAGTCGGTCCGCCGTGGGCCGAGACGGATTCGATCACGTCGGGATAGAGCGTACCCTGGGCCAAATAACGAACACCCTTCATTTTCCGGGCGACATCTTTGAAAACTTCAATAAAGGTATGGCCGATACGGCGCCTCTTTTCCTCGGGATCGACGATATCGTGAATGGCGCTCAGGAATAACTCAGACGCATCAACGGGATGGAGTTTGATCCGGAAATGATCGCGGAAAGTGGAAATAACCTGCTCCGCTTCGTTTTTACGGAGAAAACAGTTATCCACAAAGATGCACTCCAGGTCATCGCCGACAGCTTTGTGCAGGAGAAGGGCCGAAACCGACGAGTCAACGCCCCCTGAAAGACCGAGAACAACTCTTTCGCCCCCGACTTGGTTCCGAATCTGATCCACGGCGATATCGATATAAGATGACATTTTCCAGTTCCCGCCGGCGCCGCAGATTCCATACAGGAAATTACGCAGGATTTGCATACCACATTCGGTATGAGTCACCTCGGGATGGAACTGAAGACCAACGAAGCGGTCCTTTTCTCCGACAATGGCGGCGCAGGGGCAATTTTCCGAAGAAGCGACCGATTTATAGCCTTCCGGAAGAGCCTTGACCTGGTCGTCGTGGCTCATCCAAGCCACGGCTCTCTCCGGAAGATCGTTGAATATGGGTTGGCTGATATTGTGCCGGACATTCGTTCTGCCGTATTCACCGCCGCGATCCCCGGGAATAACTTCGCCTCCACGCAGACGCACAACCTGCTGCATCCCGTAACAAATTCCCAGAATAGGCTTGCCCAATTCCAAGAGACGGCGGTTCAGTTCCGGAGCACCTTCTGCATAAACAGAATCAGGGCCGCCGGAAAAGATCATGGCGATCGGTTTTTCCGCCTCGATGTCGCTGGGATTCGCTCCGCACGGGTAAATCACGCTATAGACACCCAGCTCACGGACCCTTCTCGCAATAAGCTGGGTATACTGGGATCCAAAATCAACAACGACGACGGTCTGGAGTTCCAAGTGATTCTCCCTCCTGTTCCAATACTAAAAACTAATTCGAGAATTACCGGTCGACGAAATAGTTGGGCGATTCCTTTGTAATCCTGATGTCATGAGGATGATTCTCTTTAAGCGACGCCGGTGAGATTCTGATGAAACGTCCCTTCTCGTAGAGCTCCTCCAGCGTTCTGGCCGATGCATATCCCATTCCGGATCGCACCCCACCCACGAACTGGTACAAGAAGCCGGAAAGGGCGCCCTTATGGGGGACAAGCCCCTCGACTCCTTCGGGAACAAATTTGTCGCTCCGGACGATCTTGTCCTGCCGGTAGCGATCCCCCGACCCTTCCATCATGGCGCCGAGAGAACCCATTCCCCGGATGGTTTTATACTTCCTCCCCTGAAAGAGAACCACCTCTCCCGGCGATTCATCCATTCCCGCGAAAAGACTGCCGATCATGACGCAATGGGCACCGGCAACGATGGCTTTCACCACATCACCCGACAGGCGGATTCCACCATCAGCGATCACGGGAATACCAAGGGGCCGTGCCACGGAATTGCAATCGGCAATCGCCGTGATCTGCGGCACTCCAACGCCGGTCACGACACGCGTTGTGCAAATCGATCCGGGGCCGATTCCGACCTTGAGTCCGTCCGCGCCGGCATCTATGAGATCTTTCGCAGCTTCGGCAGTGGCGATGTTTCCGGCCACCACATCGATATCGAAACGGCTTTTGATCTCGCGAACCGTCTTCATTACGTTCCTGGAATGGCCGTGCGCCGTATCGACAACGAGTACGTCGCAGCCACCCTTGATCAGTTCCTCACACCTTTCCAGGTCATGGACTCCTACTGCGGCTCCAACGCGAAGACGCCCCCTCTCATCGCGACAGGCCATTGGATATTCCTTCAGTCCTTTGATGTCACGCATTGTGATTAGCCCGAGAAGCTCGCCCTCTTCATTGGTGAGAATGAGTTTCTCAACCTTGTGACGGTGGAGGATGTTTTCTGCTTCTTCCAGGGTTGTCCCAAAGGAGGCCGTAATCAGGTCCCGTGTCATCACCTGATCCACACGGGTTTCCTCTTCCCACTGGAATCGGAGATCCCTGTTTGTGAGGATGCCGATCACTCTCTTCTTCTCGACAACAGGAATTCCCGAAATGCTGTGAGCTGCCATCAACTCGCGAGCCCGACCGATCGTCACATCGGGCGGAAGTGTCACCGGATCGAGTATTACCCCGTTTGCCGAACGCTTCACCATGTCGACTTCTCGTCCCTGGTCCTCGATCGCCATATTCTTATGGATTACCCCGATTCCGCCCTCGCGTGCGATCGCAATAGCCATCTGCGATTCCGTTACCGTATCCATGGCAGCACTCGAGAAGGGTATGTTCACCTTAACATTCCGCGAAAAGAGAGTGCCCGTATCCGCTTCGGAAGGAACGACATCCGATTTGTTGGGCAGGATGAGAACATCGTCAAACGTGACGGCATCATGAAGATCATTGTTCAGCATCTCGATCGCTCCTCGGGGATAAATGGGGGGAGTGCATGTCGGAAGTGAAATATCACTCTTTCAGAATGAGTGTTCTGA
>CAZWHE010000083.1:0-16770 GCA_964633825.1 uncultured Phycisphaerales bacterium
GATACTTGCGTTGAAAAATAAGGAGTTACGTCGACAACTGCGGAACTTGGGCTAAAACCCCCTTTTTGATCACTTTGTTTTGATGTATAATCCTCCGCCAAGGAATTTAGCCTGATCATGCTAATAATTTGAGCGAGGAGGACCACCATGCGTTACGTCATTATTCTCGCCGTATTTATTCTCTGCCCCGCCATCGGCTTGGCCCAGGGCCCGACAGTGGACATCAAGTGCAACGGCCTCGATTCGGGCGTCACAATCGACTCGGGATCGAACGCCTTGATCACCTTCGATGTCACGGCCGGCGCGGGGAGCGGCTATCCCTTCGATGTCTGGATCATCCTGAAAACACCGCTGGGCTACCTCACCTATGACGGGCTCGGACCGTATTCGGGCTGGAACCGCGGCCTCAACAACGCTTACTTCACCGGCCCGCTCACCGACATGACGGACACGGCCCTCGATGCACCGCCTCCGGACGGCGGCTACATCGCTTACATTGCCTTGGACACGTTGGCTGATGGTGTTCTCGACACGGGCTGGATCTATACATCGGACAGCGTCGATTTCACCGTGAGCGCGCCTCCCGTCATGGCTCTCATCCCGGCGGGCGAGTACGACATGGGAGACCAACACGACGCCATACCGAATGCACTGCCCGTTCACACCGTGTTCATCGACGAATTCTATATGGACATTTTCGAGGTGACGAACCGGCAGTACTGCGACTACCTCAACTCGGCATACGGCCAGGGCCTGATCGAGGTGATCGGCGGCCGCGTGTACAAAAAAGGAGACACCGAACCGTACTGCAACCTGACCCCCTTTTCGTCATACAGCCGGATCACCTGGGACGGGAGCACTTTTGGGGTGCTGATCGACAAGGAGGACCACCCCATGGTGGAGGTGAGCTGGTACGGCGCGGCGGCGTACGCCAACTGGCGGAGCGCGCAGGACGGGCTCACGCCGTGCTACGATCTGGACACGTGGGACTGCGCTTTCGGTGCGGGAGGCTACCGTCTTCCCACCGAGGCGGAGTGGGAGAAAGCGGCCCGCGGGGCTGAGTACAATCCCTACTACAGGTATCCCTGGGGCGACAGCATCGACGGGTCGAATGCCAATTACTGGTTTTCCGGCGATCCGTACGAGGCCGAACCTCATCCCTGGACCACACCGGTGGGCTACTACGACGGCAACCAGATACCGCCGGGCGTGGACATGGCGAACGGCTACGGCCTCTACGACATGACCGGCAACGTGTGGGAATGGTGCAACGACTGGTACGATTCGAACTATTACAGCTCGAGTCCCTACGACAATCCGAAAGGCCCGGCAAGCGGCACAATACGTGTTCTTCGGGGCGGCTCGTGGCTCACCTCGGGCTCCTATATGTGCGGGTGCGCGTCGCGCCACGCCTATTATCCCGACGGCCGGGCTTTAGACTTCGGATTCCGTTTGGTCCTGGAGTGATCTTTGCTATTTACATTGGTTGGATCAGAGTTACCGAACCTGAGTCGCTGACCTTAAAATAACCCTTCAATAACCAAGGGACAGGACCGCCCCATCCTGTCACTTTTTCACAAACTCGGAAAATCCATTCCACAAGCCGGGGCGCGGGCGCTATATTGTGGCCGCAAACGCGCCCATAGCTCAGTCGGATAGAGCGTCGGTTTCCTAAACCGAAGGCCGCAGGTTCGAGCCCTGCTGGGCGTACCAGCGATTCACAGGCACCGGCCTGCAGAGGGAACACGATCCCTGCGGGCCGGTCTTCATTTGAACCCTTCCCGGCGTCCGGCCCAGGCTTTCGGGCTTTCATTTCTCAGGGTTTTCATGTATAATCGAAAGTTGATCTCTGAGAAACCGAGCCCTCTTTGCAGCCCGAAGCACGAGGTGTGTCATGAAAACCAGGTTGATCCTCACCGCCCTTTTCCTGGCTTGTCTCCTCCCGCCCGTTCTTGCGCAGAACATCGAGGACCCCGGCCCTCGCCCTGTCGGGTGGAGCGACGTTCAATTCCAGGATCAGTATTTCGGATGCGGCACGGTGAAAGGCCGCGTCTATTACCCCGCCCTCTCGGCGGGAAACAACACGCCGGCCGATCCGGCTTCAGGCCCCTACCCGCTCGTCGCTTTCGAGCACGGCTGGCTGGGCCGCCCTTCCAATTACGACAATCTCTGCACACACATTTCGAGCTGGGGCTTCGTCGTCGCCTCGATCGGCACGGAAACGGGCTTCTTCGCCACCATGCAGGCCGAGGCCCTCGACACGCAGGCCCTTCTCTACTGGATGAGGGACGAGTCCAACACTCCGGGCAGCCCCTACTTCGACCTTCTCGACGACGGCGACTGGTCGGCCATCGGCCATTCCATGGGCGGAGGATCGGTGCTCTACCTCATGGGATACGAACCGAAGATCCGCACCGTCATCCCGCTTCAGCCCCACCGGGGACCGGGAGTGGGAGGCTCCGGCGGCAGCGCGGGCTACCTGGCGGCATACGACGGTTCGATTCTGTTCATCGCCGGCGACAAGGACACGGCGTGCCCCTGGTCCTCGACGACCCGACCCTACTTCATTGCAGCCGAAAACGCGGCGCGCAACTTCGCTTTCCTTGTCCACGGCATGGGACACCTCGGCCCCTGCGACGAGCCCAGCCCCAACGAGCCCCTTCCTCCTGAAGAACAGCACCGGATCCACCGCCGTCTCGTCACCGGGTTCCTCAGGACCGAGGTCAAGGGCGAAGAAGATCTCTTTGTCGACATCCTCGGCGAGGGGATCGCGCCCGAACCGGTCACTCTGCGGTCGCGGACGATCGATCCCCCCTTCTGGGCCGTGGCAAGCGTGCCGAATCCCGGGAACATCGCCGTCGGCCTCGCCGGAAAAGAGGGCATACGCGCCCTCTTGGCGTGGTCGACTGCGCCGGCCAACATCCAGACGCCTTACGGCATTCTCGGGCTGGATCTGTCGGTGGGACTCTGTTTCTTCGACTTCCCTCTCGGAGAGACTGGAACGACCGAGCAGCTCCTCCCTGTTCAGCCCTCGTGGATCGGTTTGCCCCTCTACCTGCAGGGAGCGATCCGCCGCGGAAGCCAAGGCGTGCTCACCCGAACGGCAATTGTCATCCCGTAGTAAAAGAAATACTACCGCCGAAGACTGTCGTAGACGATGCCCGTGAACTGGTCCGGCTCGAGGAAGCCTCTCGCCCATTTCTCGTCGAACGGGGCCGTGGCCGGGGATGATCTTCGTCTTGTCGTCCGATATCTCCAGCACCAGCTCGACGGCCGCAATCATGCCGTTGATCGAACCCCTGCTCGACAGATCGATGAAGGGGTACATGCCGTTGAAGAAAGTGTCGCCCATGTGCACCACGTTGGCCTTTGTAAAGTGGATGACCGCGTCGCCGTCCGTGTGTGCGGGATCGACGTGGAGGACACGGATCTCATCGCCGTTCAAATGAAACGTGACCGTATCGCTGAAGGTCACCATTGGAAGCGCCTCCTTCGGCGAGGCCGGCACCTTGCGGCCGATCCCTTCGATGAACTGCTCTTTGCTCATCCGCTTGCGCACGTTCTCGTGGGCCACGATCAGTGTCCCGGCGCGGCCCAGGTTCTCGTTGCCGCCCGTGTGGTCGAAGTGCCAGTGCGTGTTGAGCACGAAGCGGATCGGTCCGTCGTCGATGGCCTTCACCGCCGCCCTGATCTTGTCGGTCAGGGGCGCGTACTGGTCGTCGATGAGAAAGACGCCGTCCTCCCCCGTCGAGACGCCCATGTTGCCCCCCGCGCCGACGAGCATGGAGACGCCGTCGGCCAGCTCGATCGTCCGGATCTCGACCCTGCTGAAGTCCTGCCCCGAGGCCGGGGTAAGAACCATAAAGAACACCAGAACAGCCGTGACCGAGAAGTGTATCGTACGCATCGCTCTCCTCCGCAATCTCATGAAACTTCGAACGCTTCCTGTTATATGACCTACGCCGCTGATTCATAAAGTGTAGACGAAAGCTTCATCCCTCTCATTTTTTTTCGATTCGAGAAATAACCCGCCGTCGCGGCCTGTCAAAAAAAAGGCGCCCACATTGTGCGGTTACACTCCGGAGCCGCAGCGACTATGGAAACCATATGAATCCTCCGACAAAGCAGAGAGAAGGCCGTCCTTTATTGATTGCTCTCCTTTTCGTCCTCTGCCTCGCCGTGATTTTGCTGGTTTTTCTCTTTCTCGATGAAAACCCGCAGCCCGAGATCCTGTCCCCCCGCACCGAAGCTGCGCCTCGAGAGACGGCCGAGACACCTTCCCTCGATCCGGCGGACCCCGCCCCCGCCCCTCAACCCGGCAGTGCGACCGCGCAGGGCGGCGGGGACCCGGCCGAACAGGCCCTGCCCCATCTCTTTCTGGGACGCGTTGCCGATGAAACGACGGGGAATCCCGTCACCGAGTTCGAGGCCACGATCTACGGGAAGACGGGAGAAGGATCACGCTGGACCCCGATCGGCGTCACGGCGACGGTCCGTGATCCGGGGGGATTCTTCGAGCTTGAGCGGCCCGTGGGGCCGGGCGGGCTCTACGAGGTTCGTGTTTTCGCCCGCGGTTATTATCGTTCCGCATCGAAGAAATTCGAAGCTCCGGCCGGGGGCGTGACGGAAAGCATCTTCATCGCACTGAAGCCCCTTCCTCACATCACAGGCCAAGTGGTCGACGATGAAACGAGATGGCCCGTGGAAAAAGCCCGCGTCTACTGCGTCATCGACAGAGCGCCCTCCTACGGCTCGGGCAGCGGCTCGATCCCCCACGCTGTCACGGACCGAAAGGGCTTCTTCAGCCTGTGCGCCGCCTCTGAGGATAAAAACGCCCTCATCGTCCATCATTACGACTACCCCGAAGCCGTTATCATCAATCCATCGATCGACGGGCACGAGGAGATCCTGCTCTGCCGGGGTTATCGCATCAGGGGAAGGGCTTTCGACCACCGGGGTCATCCCGCCGACAGGGGAATCGTCCTCGTCACCGCCCCTCGGGCCGGAGGTCTTCCTCCTCTCGAGCACCGCATCGAGACCGGGCAGAGAGGAACGTTCCGGAGCGGCAAGCTCATGCCCGGCGTCTATCGGGTCAGGCTGGAGAAAGTACCCGGCCTCTCAGAAAGATCACACTCCTTCGCGCCTGAAAAGATCTATCTCCTCGACAGGGACCGGGACAAGGTCCGTCTCGGCGGAACCCCGGAGAGAGGCGGGTTCGAGGGGACGCTGGCCTGCGGCGACGACCCCGTGGCCGGCGCCTTGGTGACGATCCTCTTCCAAAGAGAATTTTTCTCGTGGAAGGACCCGCGCGGCCCGCTCCGGAGACCGATGGTGGCCACGACCGACAACAAGGGCCGGTTCGGTTTCCACGGGCTCCGGCCGGGCAAGTACTCCATCGAATTCAAGCTCCCCACGGGCCGGAGCTTCACTCCAGAGGAGCGCTTCTTTTCCACCGAGGCCGGGACAATCACGGACAAAGCCTTTTTTACAGGCGAAAGCCGCATCAAGGGGCGTCTCATCGATGCCGAAACCGCGGAACCGATCGGAAACTTCGGGAGCTTCGTCTTCACCGCTCTCACGCTCGACAAGGAAGATAAAACGCTCATCCGGATTCCGGTCGACACGAGGGGAATCTTCGAAATTCCTTTTCTCGAAAGGGGCGACCACCTGATCGTGAGCAGCGCCCCCGGTTACGCCTTCGAGAAGGACCTGGTCTTTTCCACGGGATTCGGGACGCACGAGATCGTGATCCCCATGCGCCCCGCCGGGACGGTTTATGCAACGGTTCTATCGGTCCGGCCGGATTCGTCCGGCAGACCGGATTCGTCCGGCAGACCGGATTCGTCCGGCAGACCGGATTCGTCCGAAGAGCCGATCCCAACCGGCCGCGTGACCTTCCGTTTCAATGAACGCGATCGGGGATGGATCGAGCTGCCGACGGACAAGCTGAGACGGGACAGCCGGGGACGTTTCGTGATCGACAGGTTCGGGCCGGGCTCCCACGTTCTCCAGTGCACGTGCTTCGGCCGGAGCCGGACACGGGAGGTCGTGGTGGCGGCTGAAACACCGGCCGACGTTCTCTTCTCCTTTGCCGAACCGATCCCCGTCTCCGGAAAGATCCTGGCCGGAGACGAACCGGGCCGGAATCTCAAGGTCCTGCTCACGAGAGACGAAGACAGCAAAAAAACCTACACCGCCTGGTCCGACTCGAACGGCGAGTACGAGCTCGAAGCGACGGAGCCGGGCCGTTACACCGTGGGGCTCATGGGCGCCAACGACTTTCACCTTTCCCTGCTCGATGGATATGAAACCGACATTCCCGCAGAGCCCTTTTCTCTCGACCTGAAAACAGGATCCCGCTCCGTCAGGGGGCGGCTTGTGAGCGGGATCACGCGCGAACCGCTGCGACACGCCTTCGTACACCTCACCGAACCCCATGGCGGACAGAGCACGATACCCGATTCCGACGGGCGGTTCACTTTTCTCAACGTGATCGACACGGATGTCACGCTCGAAGCAACGGCCCAAGGATACTACTGCCGTGCAACAACCAAGATCCGGTCCACTCCTCGAGGCCGGGGAAGAGAACGCTTGATCCGCATGGGGAAGGGAATGTGCAGCCTCAGGCTGAAGCTCGCCGGGAACCGGTCCACGGACAGAGACGTTTTTCTTTTCGAGATGACCCGTGAAAGCGATGACGGCCATACCCCATTCGGTCCCCTGACTTTCAGACAGGATGATCTGATACGCGAAGACGCCCGAACCTGGATCTGCCACGGCCTTCCCAAGGGAGAGATGACCGTTAAAGTCAAACGTTTCACCGGCCGGCGAATGTCCCTCGGAAGCGTCGCCGTGGAACTGAGGAAAGGCAAAACCGTGGAGGCCGAGGTTGCCTTCGAGTGACCGCGGCCCGGGGACACCCCGTTGCCGAAAACAGATATCGTGCTATAGAGATACCGAGCAACCCGTTGTTTTTCGGTTGCATCGTTTACTGAAAAGAAAGAGGCTTGCCCCATATGAAAGAGCCTTCATCACATGACAAGAGGATGCCGCTCATGAAAGTTTTCCTCGTGATCGCCGCGGTGGCGGCCGGCTGGGTCCTGCTTCAAAAGGTTATTCTGCCGAAGCTCGGAGTCCCCACCTGAATGTCGTCCAAGTCCGCCGTAGGCGGAAACTGCGACCTTCCCGAAAGCTCGGACAAGACCGAATAACCGGGTCCCAAGCGAACCCTACTGGTCGTATCCGAGCTCCTTCAGACGCTCGATCGTCTCTGGGCTCACGAATTTCGGCCTGATCGCGACTCCTTCCCTGAGAGCCTCGATCTTGCGCCGAAGGGCGGTGCGAAACTTTTCCTTCACAGCGGAATCGTTCTCGATGAGGTTTTCGAGCTCGAAAGGATCGTCCTTCAAATTGTAGAACTCGTCCCCCCCGTCCGACCAGAAGATGTACTTCCAGTCGCTGTCCTGGAGAGAGAACTTCTCCCCCTTCTCGGCCTTTGGTTTCTTCGACCTCGGTGCGAAGTGGCGCCTCTGGGCGAAGGCGACGCCAGGTCCGCTTTCGCTGTCGCCGCCGTTGATCAGCGGAACGAGCGACGTCCCCTGCATGGGATAGGCCTGCCCCCCGGCTTCGCTTCCGGCGAGCTCGAGGATCGTGGGGAGAAGGTCCACGATCTGGACGACGCGGTCCGTTCTCCGGGCCTCCGGATCCGCCGGCACACCCCCGCTCCCCCCGTTTCCCGATGAAAAGCGGACGATAAGAGGAACGCGGATCAGCTCGTTGTAGACATTGCGGCCGTGGCCGAACCACTGGTGATTCCCGAGCCCTTCGCCGTGATCGGTCGTGATGATCCAGACCGTTTCCCCTTCGAAGCCCATCTTTTCGACGCTCTCCACAAGCCGGCCGATCTCGGCGTCCATGAAATGAATCTCGCCGTCGTAAGCCAGAACCTTGTCAACCATCTCCTCGAGACCGCCCTCGCACACGCCCGGATCGAGGCGCTGTTCGTTCAGGAGATATTGTACGTAGGCTTCGCGCTCGGCGGGTGTTCCGGGCGTCACGGCTTCGAGGTGTTCGTTGGGCGGCAGGCACGGATCATGGGGATCGAAGAAATGAGCCCAGAGAAAGTACTTCTCACCCCTGCCGAGGCCGTTCAGCTCCTCGAGAATCCGGTCCACGTTCTTGTCCGCCCGCCTGTAACCGCCCGCGTCGATGAAGTCCTTCATCTTTTCGTCCGGCACGTCGGTGAGCACGGGATCGTTGAAGATCTCGAAGCCCTGGTCGAGGTTCGACTTCATGAAATGCTGGTGCGTGCTCGCCACGCCCACTGTCCGGTAGCCGATCTTTTTCATCTTCTCGGCCAGAGTGGTGAAAGCGCCGTCGAGCCTGTGTCCGTTCTTGAGGACCTGGTGCTGGATCGGGTAGAGAGAGGTGAAGATCGAGGCGTGTGCCGGCGACGTGGTCGCCATGCAGGAGAAAGCGCTCTCGAAGACCACCCCCTCTTCGGCCAGGGCGTCGATGGAGGGCGACGTTCCGAAGGGATAGCCGCAGCAACCCAGGTGATCGGCGCGGAGCGTGTCGAGCGTGATGAGGACGATGTTGGGCCGCGGGCCCGAGGAAGCCTCTTCGCTGCAGGCCGTGAATAAGAAAACCAGAGCCGCAAGGAGAAGGGCCGGCGCCCCGGACGGAATCCCCTCTCCGCGTGATCGCCCGGCCGGCCCGGGATCGAGGGTTCGCTCGACGATCTGTACAGCCATTTTCTCTCTCGTTCGCAACATCTTTCACCAATCTTCCCATCATACGGATCGGCCGCAACCGGTATTGCCATTTTTTTCAATTCTGTTAACCTCAACTTTCACCGATAAAGGACAGGACAATGACAAACACGCTCGCCCTCTCCAATCCGCTCACCGATTTCCTCGGCAAGGGCCACGACGATTTCGTGCGCGAAGATATCCTCAAGGCCGTCGACCGGTTCGGCATCAAGAGATTCACCTTTCATTACACGGCGCTCGACGGGAAGCTCAAGGAGCTGAAGCTTCCATTCACCACGGTCAACCAGGCCGAACGCATCCTGGCCGAGGGGGAGAGGGTGGACGGATCGTCCCTCTTCCAGGGCCTGGTCGACACGTCCCTCTCCGATCTCTACGTGGTTCCCGTCTACGGCACGGCTTTTCTCAATCCCTTCGAGAAAGCGAGCCTCGATTTCGTCTGCCGCTTCTTCGACAGGCATCACCGGCTCGCCACCCACACGACGGACAACATCCTGAGCCGGGCGGTCGAGCTCTTTAAAAAAGACACGAGCTGCGAGCTTCGCGCGCTGGGCGAGCTCGAGTTCTTCCTGATCTACAAGCCCGAATCGAACCTCTACCCCATGCTGCAGCAGGCGGCCTATCACGCATCGAGCCCCTTCGTGAAAGCCACGGCCGTCATCAACGAGATGGTCGAGCACATCGCCAGGATCACGGGCCTGGTCAAGTACTCCCACTCCGAGGTGGGCCACGTTCAAAGGATATCGAGCGGCATTTCCGAGCTGGACGGCATGAGGGCCGAACAGCACGAGATCGAGCTCCTGCCCGCCCCGGTCGAAAAGATGGCCGACATCATCGCCGTGGCGCGGTGGATCATCCGCACCGTGGCGCACCGCAGCGGCATGCTGGCGAGCTTCGCGCCCAAGCTGAACGAAAGCGCCGCGGGCAACGGTTTCCACTTCCACCTCGACATCATGAAAGAGGGAAAAAACGTGATGGTTGACAAGGGAGAGCTCACGCCCATTGCCCGGAAGCTGATCGGCGGGCTCTGCCGCTATGCTCCCACGCTCTCGGCATTCGGCAACACCGTAGCCTCGTCGTTCCTCAGGCTCGTGCCCAACCTCGAGGCGCCCACGAAGATCTGCTGGAGCGATCTCAACAGGAGCGCCATGGTCCGCGTTCCTCTCGGCTGGATCAAGGGCGACAACCTCGCCATGAAAATCAATCCCCGGCAGGAGACGCCTTTCGGCAAGGCCAAGACGCGGCAGACCGTGGAGTTCCGGTCGCCCGACGGGTCAGCCAAGGTTCACCTCCTCCTCGCTGGGCTGACGCTGGCCGCCCGGGCCGGGCTCATCGAAGACGGCATGGAAAAACTGTCCGAGCAGTATTACGTGAAAGGCAACATCTTCGAAGACCCCGAGAAATATTCCCACCTCCAGGCCCTGCCCGCCAACTGCGCCGCCTGCGCCGATCTTCTCGACAAAGAGCGCGGCCTCTACGAGAAGGACGGTGTCTTTCCGACGGCCGTCATCGACTACCAGGTCCGCATGCTCCGGGCGGAACGGGACGGCGACCTCGTCAAATATCTTTCCGAGCTCCCGGCCGACGACCGTCTCGAAAAAACGCGGAAGGTGATGCACAAAGACATTTACGCGAATTAAAGGGGGACACAATACGCGATCATTCGTAAGCGCCTTTTTCCCCTCGCCCGGTAAAGAGCGGGATCAACAACGGCTCTCTCGGGCCCCGAACGCAGGGGGTCAGCGGGTGATCGCCTATCGTGTTCCCCCTTGAATCGGCATCAAAAATAATTTATTATTCGTCTATTCCCGTCCCGACAACACGTGTGGAGGCCGAAACAGAATGATCTCTCTCATTCTCGCTATTTCATTCGCACTTCCCCAGGGCTTCGATCCGGATCCCGAGAGTACGGCCGCTCGCTGGCTCGTTGTCTACAACCAGAACTGGCCCGACGACAACAACAACGGCGTGGGTGATTCCGAAGAGATGGCCCGCTACTACGCCATGCGCCGCGGTGTACCTCTGTCCCGCTTGATGGGCGTCTCCTGCTCAACGGGCACAAACTACTACTATCCGTCCGGACAGAGCGGCTGGGAAAATTTCTGGGACGAAATGATCGACCCGCTCCGCAACGCTGTTTCATACTGGAACGAAGATTACATCCTCGGCTTCGTGTTCTGTTACGGAGTGCCTTACAAGATCAGCCCGGGGGGAGCCGGCACTCGCGGTCTCGACACCGGCCTCACGTGGCTCTGGAACCTGGGAGACCGCACCCAGCCCCAGTTCCCTTTCATGGGCGAGCTGGACGTGTACAAGGACTCTGCACCCGGATTCGGCAGCGACCCCGGGCGGTTCGATCCGGCCATTCACAGGAAGGACGGATCGCGCACATACCTCGTCGCCCGCCTGGACGGCCTGAACCTGGAGCACTCGATGGAGCTGGTGGACCAGGCCCTTTACGCCGACGCCTACCTCTCTCCTCTTCCCGGTTATTACAGCGGCACCGGGTACTGCGACACGCGATACGGCGCCTACACCTGGTCCCAGCTCGCCAACTACCCATACGGCCACCACACGTACGGCAACGCCGA
This sequence comes from uncultured Phycisphaerales bacterium, assembly GCA_964633825.1. Lineage (GTDB taxonomy): Bacteria > Planctomycetota > B15-G4 > B15-G4 > CAYZWU01 > CAZWHE01. The sequence goes on from CAZWHE010000083.1 coordinate 11,360, forward strand.
CAAGGACATGGCCTACGGCCGCCAGTGGATCGAGCAGGCCGGCTTCACACTGATGTGGGAGCCTTACGGAACCGAGATCGGCGAGAGCGGCGCGCAGTTCGAAAACGGTTCCCCGGCCCTGTCCGCCCCCGACGCGCTCTGGTATCAGGGGTGGTACAACTACAGTCAGTATCTCGACGTCTGGGAATGGAAAGCGGGCTCGGCGGCCTGCGACCTCGACTCCAACTCAATTGCCAATTTCCGGAACACGACGCCCGGCACCTTTCTCGGCACGGCCCTTCAACGCGGTCTCACCTGCGGGCCGGGCTGCATCGCCGAACCCTATCTCAACGGCCACCCCTTCCCTGAAGTCTTCATCTATTACATGCTGAACGGATATCCCTTTGCCGAAGCGGCCCGTGTGAGCGACATGAGGGCCAAGTGGACGCAGATCTATATGGGCGATCCCCTCTACCAGCCGACGCGGATCGGCAAAACCCCGCTGATCGACACGCAGCCCCCGCCCCCCTGTCATGTGCTGGATGCGGCGGTCACGGGAACTCCCGGCGAGAGGCGCTTTCGCACAATGCTCGACACCACGGGGTATCTTCCCGACCTGGGCAAGCTCACACTGAATTACGGACCGGACCCAAGCTACGGCTCCGTCGCGGCCGGTGACGATGACAGGCACCGTCTCTTCCACACGGCCCTGGTGACCGGCCTGGGAAGCGACGAGCTCGTTCACTTCCGCGCCGACTTCACCGACCCGGCTGGAAACACCGGAACCGGCGCGGGAATGGTCCTGCACACCGCACTGGAAACCCAACCCGTGCTGGCGCGGGTCTATGCTTCGAACACGACCGTTCCGGCAGGCACGCCTTTCGACATCGAGGTTGTCTTCGGCGCCCAGGACGGAGTCGCGTCGCTCACGACCTACGGCGTCACTGTGACGGCCGCACACATGGGATGGAACCAGCTCGACATCACCCACCGGTTCAAGGCGCCGGGCGCCGTCCTCTATACTTCAGCAGACAACACCGTCGTGAGCTCACGGCTGGAAGACCTGATACCGTCCATCCCGGGCACCTATTTCATCGAGATTACTGTTTCCTCCCCGGCGGGCAGTGACTACGGCAGTGTAACAATTATCGTTGTATAGAGGGGGGGGGATACGACCCCTTCAATACCCGAGTGCTTTTAGTTTTTCCTCCGTCTCGGCGTCGAGCGGGCCGGCGTCTTTCCCCTTCTCGAAACGCTCCGCCCACTGTTCCAGCTCTGCAGCCAGGGCATCGGCTTTTTCCGCGTAGGAGGGATTCCGGATCAGGTTGGTCGTTTCATTCGGATCAGTGGCGAGATTGTAGAGCTCGCGGCGGTTGTTCATGAAGGGAACGGTGACGAATTTCCAGAGACCGTCCCGCACCGACCTCGCCTTGTTGAAATTGAGCCGGGGCGCCCCCTCTTCGACATCGTAAGGCTTGCACGCCTCTGCAAAGAGGAGGCTGGGCGTCCGATCCTCTTCCCCGCGCACCAGCGGGGCGAAACTCCGGCCCCGGAACGCCCCGGGCACGCTCAAGCCCGCCAGCTCGAGAAGCGTGGGGGCGAGGTCGATGCTGCTGAGCGGCGCCGCGATCTTCCGCCCCCCCTCGAGCCCGCCGGGCCAGTGGAAGATGAGCGGAATGCGCAGGTTCGTGTCGTACACATAGAGGCCGTGGTCGAAATAATCGGGATGCTCCCAAAAAGTCTCGGCGTGATCGGCGGTGAAGACGACAAGGGTCTCCCCGGCAATGCCGGCCTCCTCGACGGCGTCCAGCACCCGGTTGATCTCGTGATCCATGAACGCGATCTCGCCGCTATAGAGGTCGTGGATGTCCCGGCAGCGTTGGTCGGGCTTTCCGCCCTCGGCCAGGTGCTTGCGGGCGTCGAGCACATTCCGGATCGCGCCCACGATCAGGTCCTTTCCGCGCTCGCAGAAAGGGACCCGCCAGGGATCGGGCTGGTCATAGGGCCAGTGCGGATCGAAGTAGTGGACCATGGCGAAGAAGCGGCGCTCCCGGCCCTTTCCGGTCTCTTTCAGCCAGGAGATGAAGGCGTCGGAAACAGCGTCCGCTTTCCGCACGAGCTTGTTGTGGGGAAGGCCGGTGGAGATGGCGAACTCCTCGTCGAAGTGATCGAAGCCACGGGCCATACCGAACTCGGCGCTCACGCAGTAGCTGGCAACGAAAGCCGCGGTCTCGAACCCGCCATCGCGGAAGACCTCGCTCAGGCGGAGGTGGCCTTCTCCCAGCGGATAGCCGTTCCGGGCCGCGCCGTGGTCTTTTGGATACTTGGAAGTGAGCAGCGATGAAAAAGAAGGAAGCGTGGCCGGTATGACCGTGTTGAAATCGGAAAAGAGGACGCCCTCTTCAGCCAGCCGGTCGAGGTTGGGGCTCGTGGGGCGATCGAATCCGTAACACCCGAGATGGTCCGGCCTGAGCGTATCGGCCACGATGAGAAGGATGTTGCGCGGCTCCGCGGGCTGCGGCTTCCGCATCAACAGGAAACAGACCACCGCTCCGGCAATGACGAGGAACACGATCAACGCCGCTGCAGCGAAACCTGCTTCTCCGGTTTTTCTCTCTCTTCTCGGCCGCACGTTCTCTCCTCGATTCTGCTGCGCCCCAAACAACGGGCCGCACATAGAGTATTGATATCAGCCTGTGGTTTGATATCAAGTGTATATGCAGCGCCGCTCACAGAGTCGGCGATTAAAAAGGAGAAAACTCATGACCCGTTTCGAGAAGATTATCGGCTTCGCCGCGATCGCGGCTTTTGTCGTCTACGCACTCGCATGCCGGCCCGCCTGGAGCCCCGACAGCACACGCATCACCTACGAATACGGCAACAAGGAGATCAAGGGGCTGGCCCTCCACGATCTGCGGACCGGTGAAACACGAAGCATCATAACCTTCGCCGGCCGGATGCGTGATTCCATGATCCAGAACATCTGGATCGACGAGAGGATCATCCTCCTCTGCCACCAGGAAAAGAAAGCAGAAAAAGAAAACCGGAGGGAGATCGTGCTCTACGACTTCGATAGTTCAACAGGCGCACTCCTGTCGAACCACACCTTCCCGCTCAACGGCGTGGAGGCCTCGCCCATCGTGCCGCCCGCTCTGGACGCGAAGGGCAACATCTGGCTCGGCGGCATCGAAAAGGGCGACCACGGCTTCGTGAAGATCGATCTCGCCGAGAAAACACTCGAAGCCGTCGGACCCGAAGGGATTTTTGTCATCGCCGAAGGAAAGGACAGGATCTTCTACGCCAAGGGGGACAAGGAAAAAGGCGTCATCGAACTGGGGGTCTTCCTTCCCGAAGAGGAGGAAGTTTCTGCGCTCGCAATCATGGACGATGAGGAATTCCGCGGCTGCGGCATTCCCTTTTCCCTCGCCGCGGCGCCCGACGGGTCCCGGGCCTGCACATCGCTGACACTCAAAAACGGGCGGAGCCTGCTCCTCTTCTTGAACTACGAAGACGGCGTTGTCACGCGCTTCGACATCCCCCTCGATGTGAAGTCGTTGGGCGGGCTCGCTTATTCGGGCGACAGCCGTTCCGTCTGGATCGCCTACGTTTCCCGGGAAGATGGGAAATTGCCCTGCCTGGCCAAGATCGATCCCGAAGAGGGCGTGACCTACAAGACCCCGCTCCCCATGAAGGGAAAGGAGTTCGATACCGACTCGGGCATACTCCTTCAGCCCGTCATCTCGCCCGACGGGAAGAAGCTGGCCATTAACACGGCATATATCGTGAAAAACCCGGCCACGAGCGGCCTCTACCTGCTCGACCTCGAGGACCGGAGCCCGGCTTTCCTGGAACTGCCGCTCCCAACCATGCGGAAATAGGCCAAATGGACACTGTTTCGAACATCTTCTCTCTTGCCGCCGACACCGCCCGGAACCTTTGCCGCGGCGGCGACGGCATCATCTTCTGTCCGCGCTGTCTCGGCGTCTGGGCCGGCGCTGCGCTGGCGCTCCCTCTTCTCCTCTTCGCGCGGCGGAGAACGCCTCCTCTCATCTGGTTCCTCCTCGGCATCATGGTCTGCCAGATGCCGGTTCTGGGATATGGCGAGGTCCCGCTCGCGCCCTGGCTCAAGACGGTGTCGGGTCAGGCCTTCGCCCTCTCCATCGTCTGGCTCCTTTCCCTCCGCCCGGCCCGGCGATGGCTGAAAAGACGGGAAGACAAAAGCGTCTTTCTCCCCTTTCTGATTACGGGAGCAATCGGGATCGTTCTTCTTCGGATCGGGGTCTATTCCGAAAGCATGGTGGAAAGGTCCGTCCTCGACGCCCTGTCACTCATCGGGCTCGTGACTGCGGCGCTCCTCTCACTATTGACCCTCCTGGCCATTTTTTTACCAGGGCCTGGCAAACCCAAGCTATTTTGATATGATAGTTCCTGGATAATCGAAATAAGCCTGATCCAGAAGCTCAAAAGAAAAATTTGTTCGCTCCGCCAGGAGGTTCCTTTCTTTCCGGAGAATAGCCATGACACTCAAGTTCCCCCTCCTTCCAATCCTTTTCGCCCTGACGACACTCCTTTTCGTATCGCTGGCCATCGCCCAGGAGAGGCCCGTGCCTTCCAGGTCGGGTGTGGTGGAAATGCCGCCGCCCCAGGTCCTTCTCGAGCGGGCCGGTCCGACCGGCACCCGCGGCGGCGGCGTTGGAGTCAATGTCCGCGCCAACCAGGACACGACGAACGAGCCGCAGAACGAGACGACGATCTCGGTGAACCCGGCCGATCCCTACAACATCGTGGGCGGCGCCAACGACTACCGGAACGGCGACGCCACGGCGGGCTGGTACACGTCCTTTGACGGCGGTCTCACCTGGACGGATGGTGTCTTTCCCATTCCGGGCAACTACGACGCCTCGGGCGATCCCGGCGCCGCCTTCGGTCCTGGAAACCTCGTCCATTTCTCCCAGCTGATCTTCCAGCGCGACAGCGATCTTCCCCCGTCGGGGATCTATGTCTCCACGTCGACCGACGGCGGACTCACCTGGGGATCGCAGGTGACCGTTTCGGTCTCGGCGGCGGACGAGTTCGATGACAAGGAGCTGATCGCCTGCGACACGACGGGCGGGACGTACAACGGCAATGTCTATGTTTCGTGGACCAAGTTCTGGAATTACTTTTATTATGCCGACATCTATTTTTCGCGCTCCACCAACAACGGCGCCTCCTTTTCGACGCCGGCCCTCATCAGCGACACCGATGCCAACCAGGGATCCATACCCGCCGTGGGTCCGAACGGCGAGGTCTACGTGGCGTGGAAGGATTACTGGTACGACAGGATCCTCATCGACCGATCCTTCGACGGCGGCGCTTCGTTCGGAACGGACAAGGTGGTGGCGAGCACGAGCTCGGTCTCCTTCCCGCTGCCGGGCTTTGATTTCCGGGGC
>CAZWHE010000084.1:0-16620 GCA_964633825.1 uncultured Phycisphaerales bacterium
CCTTTCCGCTCCTTCCAACCCGACCGCGCCGGGCCAAATCGTCGCGCTCGAAGACGAGGAAGAGTTCGACGAAGAGGTCTTCTACGAAAACGATGACGAGGCCGATGAAGACGAAGACGACCTGCTCGATGATGAAGACGACGATGAGGATGAGGATGAGGACGACGAAGACCTGCTCGACGATGACGACGCGGACTGCCTCGATGACGATGACGACGAGGATGACGACGACTAAAGAGATTCATCGTTTCCCGTCGGATTGAGAAAGAGCGCAAGTGTTTCCGGTCTCACTCAAAATACCGGCCGGCGCTGCTGAGAGCGGCGCCGGTTGGTATGCTCCGTGATTTGGAAAATGATTGGAAAGCCATGAGAGTGCTTCTCGTTGAAGATTCGGCGCGCCTTGGAAAATACGTCAAAGACGGATTGTCTCAGGCGGGGTACTCGCTGGATCTGGCGCCCGACGGAGAAGAGGGATTGTGGCTCGCTCTCTCAAACGACTACGATGCCATCATCCTCGACTTGATGCTTCCCAAAATGGACGGAATGAATGTCCTGCGGCGCCTGCGAAAAAAAGGCCGGAAAACTCATGTCCTTATTCTCACGGCGAAAGATTCCGTTTCGGACAGGGTCCGCGGGCTCGAGGAAGGGGCGGACGATTATCTCGTCAAGCCCTTTGCGCTCGAGGAGCTCATCGCGCGCGTTCAGGCGCTGGTCCGCAGGAATTACGGCCTGAAGGACCCCGTCATCAAAATCAGCGACCTCGAAATCGACACGGCCAGGAGATCCGTCTATCGCAAGGGGAAAGATCTCAACCTCACATCTCGCGAATATGCTCTGCTCGAATACCTGGCCATGAGGCGTGGAGAGGTCGTTACCCGGACGGAAATCGAACACCATATCTATGACGACCGGGCCGAGCCGTTGAGCAACGTAGTCGATTCCTCCGTCTACAGGCTGAGAAAGAAGATCGAGCCGCCGGGACATCCGACTCTGATTCGCACACGCCGCGGCATGGGGTATGTTCTCGAGAATCCGAGCTCATGAAATCGATTCGCAAACAACTGATTTTCACCCTGCTCTCCTGCCTGACCCTGCTCTTTGCAGCGGCGTCGGCCACCCTCTACCTCTACGCCCGGGGCGCTCTCCTGAACCAGTTCGATGAATCGCTCCGCACCAAAATTCTCTCCTTTGCCGAAATGATCGAGGTCGAGGAGAAGGAGGGCGAAATCGTCTTCGAGATCGAGTTCAGCGAGTTTCCTCTGCCCGAGTTCCGGCCCTCTTCCGAGGCAGCGTATTACGAGGTCCGGCGCCGCGACGGTTCGATCGTTGCCCGGTCGCCTTCGCTGGGCGGGCAGGAATTAGAGCGCATCGAAGCGGGGGAGGAAGCTCCGATTCTCCGGGATATCCTGCTGCCCGACGGCCGGCATGGAAGAGCGGCCTCTGTGCGGTTTTGCCCCGGTCCCGACCCCGAAAGCGATGCGTCGTTTGTGAGTGGTCCCGAGCACCGTCTCTGGATGACCATGGCCCGTTCGAGGGAGAATCTCGACCTTGCATTGACGACGCTCCTCGCCGGGTTCGGGGTGATGGGGATCCTCATCGTAATCGGGATGGCTTTCACCGTCCGGTGGTCCGTGGGACGCGGCCTGGTCCCCTTGGGGCGGATCGCTCGCGAGACTTCGAATATCGAATCGACGAGCCTGTCCCATCGATTCCCCGTCGAAGATCTTCCGCAGGAGCTGGTTCCGATCTGTAAAAGGCTGAACGAGCTTCTCGGCCGTCTCGAATCGGCCTTTCAGAGAGAGCGCCGTTTCAATGCGGACGTGGCGCACGAGCTTCGGACGCCCCTTGCCGAGCTGCGAACGTTGGCGGAAGTGGCGCTGAACAGAACGGGTGATTCGCAAAACACCGAAGAGACGCGGGCCTGCTTCGCCGATGTGCTCGATATCGCTCTGCAGATGGAGATGATGGTAACGACCCTGCTCTCATTGGTTCGGTGTGAGACGGGCCGCCGGGCGGTGAATCGGGAATCCCTGGACATCTCCGCTTTGATCAAAGAAACGGTTCCTTCGTTCCGGGAAGAGGCGCGAAAGAGGAATGTCTCTTTCGAAATCAACCTGCCCGAAAAAGCGGTCGTTACAAGCGACCGGTTCCTTCTCTCGGCGATCTTGAAGAACCTCTTCTCCAATGCCGTCGGCCATGCTCCCGAGAAGGGTTCGGTCTGCTGTGAGGTCACGGACAATGGCGGCGGTTATTCCCTGAGCCTGAGAAACAGCAATCTCGATCTCGAACAAGAGGATCTGGAGCATATTCTGGAGCCTTTTTGGCAGAAGGACCGATCGAGGACCGACACGACGAGAAACGGCCTCGGCCTCTCTCTTGTGGCCACCTATGCCGAACTCCTCGGCCTAAAGCTTCTCCTCTCGCTGCCCGAGCCCGAACAGTTCGAAGTCACCTTCAAATTGCCGTCACCGCCGTAACCGTCCTGCCGGCGCCGCCCATTTCCTCCACTTGGCCAGCGTGAGATGGAGGATCTCGAGCCTGAGCCTCCGCGCTTTTTCCGGAGGAAGGCGCCTTGCTCGCGCATAGGTCCGCAGGAAGCGGAGGCGGTCCGTGTTCGAGACCGGGCCCCCTTCGGAAAAGGACGCGTTGAGGCGCATGAGATCGCGCGCCGTGGTGTCGAGGCCGACGCCGCGCAGGGGAGCGGCGCCGTCGGGGTCGAGGAAGACAGGATCCCCATCGGCGTCGATCATGATGTTCTGGGCTTTGAGGTCGCGGTTGGAAAGGAAGAGATCGTGCATCCGCGCCAGGGCGCGCGCGAGGCGATGATAAGCCTTGCGGCGCGAAGGCGGATCGGCCTTTTCCACGAAACGATCGAGAGTCGGGAGCCCTTGTGCTTCCTCGAAGACGACGAGGGAACGCCCCGAGAGCGAGGCCGGGGATTCGGCGAGAAAGAGAACGGGGCGGGGGGCATTCAGGCCGCGGTGGATCAGGCGGTAGCCGTTGGCCCAGGCCGCGCGCGCCTTGGGGCCGCAAAAGAGCCTCTTGAGAATCCCGCCCGGCCCCGGCCGGCGGTAGATCTTGGCGATATAGCCCTTCCCTTCGATGGACAAGCGGAACACGCTCGATCGGGGTTCGTCCTTGATCAGGGTTCCCTTTTCTCTCAAGAGCTCTTCCGGTTGGGGACCGAGAAACCGGGCCGGATCGTCTACTCGCGCCAAGCTCTCGCCCATTCCGCACCAGCCGTGAAGCCGGATCTTTTCGAAATCCCTTCCCTCCCGGAGGGGGCGCTTGTCGAATCCCGCCAGAAAGCGGCGGAGCCGCGCCCGCGAAGCGTTCTCCAATCTGCGGGCCCCTTTCTTGATCTGTGCGGCTTTGACGAGGCCGCGGCAATATGTGCGATAGAACCGGAGCCTGTCCGTGCGCCGGCCGTGCACGAGAAAGGAACCGGCGAGGGAGGCGAGGTCGCGAAAGCGGCCGGCGAGACCGAGCCCGCTTTTCTTGATCCGTGCGGAGTGGAAGTCGATGAGAAAGAGCTCCCCTTCGGGCGAGACGAGTATGTTGGCGCTGTGAAGATCGGTGTGGACGACCCCGGCGTCGTGCATGGCCCTGACCAGGCGGCCGAGCTTCTCGATGAGGATGCGGCGCGGGGCGGGGAGAGGCTTCTTGCCGAGAAGGAGGTCCTCGACGGTCGCGGCTCCCTTCACCGCGGTGAGGGCGAGGAAGCGGTTCTTCTCCTTGGAATGGAATCCCGTTTTTTCGAGCTCCACCACCTGGGGGACGGAAACACCCGCTCTCTGGAGATGGAGAAAGATTTTCCTCTCCCTCGCCGCGGGCCGGCCCCGCACGAGGCCGCGCAGAAAGGCCCAAAAGCCCTTGGTGCGGTATTCCTTGACCACAACGGGCCTTCCTGTTCCGGGAAGGGTCGTCACCTGCACGCTTCTCACGGCGGAGCTCTTCACCAGGCGTCCGGCTTCGGGGGCGGCGCTCATCTGTTCTCTCTGACAAACTGTCCGGCGTTCCATCTCTTCTTGACTCTCATAACCGGAGGGTTAGAGTGGTCGATACTTGATTCCGCCGCGCCGTCCTTCGGCGCGGCCCATTCCAAGAGCGACCGGCTATCATGATATTGGTTCAAAGATATGTTTTTAAGGAGCTTCTTTATAAGTTCATATTCTGCTTTGTTGTGATCTCGGCCGTTGTGCTCCTCGCCAAGCTGCTCGTTGTCCTCTACCAGTATCCCATGCTCGGCCTCGATATGGTGGCCGCTTTTGTCCCATATCTGCTCCTCGGAATGATGGCCATTGTTCTGCCCCTCTCGGTCATTGTCGCCGTTGTGTCCACTTACGGCAGAATGGCGGCCGACAACGAGGTCGTTGCCCTGAAAGCATCGGGCGTCCATCTCTTCAAGGTCGTCGTTCCCGCACTCCTTTTCGGGGTTCTCACGTCCTTTATGCTTCTTGTTGTGAACGACAGGTTCATTCCCCTGGCCGATGTCAAGATCAAGACAATGGGCAAAGAACAGAACATCTATCCCCTTCTCGAAAACATACTGAAGCGGGGCCTCACGAAGCTCGAGCTCGGGGAGCTGCTCATTACATGGGAGAGCTACGAGAAAGCCGAGGCCGGTTCCGGCGGTGAGGAGGACCGGGCCACGGCGTGGCGTTTCAAGGGTTTTCGCGCCAAGAAGTATGACGAAGACGGCAATCTCGAAAAGGAGATTATCGCCGAATCGGCCCTGATCATGGTCAGCGACAAAGAGGGCCGCCGCATCGATTTCCAGCTCACCAACGCACGGGAGGTGGTGGGCGGGGACGCCCAGTTCGGCAAGATCACCCTTCCCCATTACGAGCTCGATTCCAGGAAATCGAAGGTGCGGCTGGGCCACAGGACCCTGTCGGCGCTTTTCGCTCTTCTTGAAAAGGAGGTCAGGCCTTACGGCGAGGGCAGAATCCTGACCGAGATACACAGCCGCTTCACCCAGTCGATGAGCCCGCTCATATTCGTTTTTCTCGGCCTGCCTATAGCGATCATTTTCAGGTACAGAAGCATCATGGTTGCTTTCCTGATCTCCCTGCTCATCGCGATTTTCATCTATTTTCCCGTGATGCGGCTCGGCGAGACCTTCGCCAAGAAGGAAATACTCCACCCCGCCCTCTGCATCTGGCCCGGAAGCCTGCTCATGCTCGCAGGCGGGATGTGGCTCCTCCTATCGGTGACGCGCAAATGAGCATCTTCAGGAAAATGGACCGGTATGTGGCCTGGTATTTCATCTCCTCTTATCTGGTCTGTTTTCTCTTTTTTCTCGGCATCTTCGTGGTGATCGATCTCTTTCCCAAAATGGACGACATTCTCGGCGCGGCGCCGTTCGCCGAGGACCGGGGAGAATCTCTCTTTTTCATGACCGTCCGGCTCTATTCTCTCAAGATTCCCGAGATATTCCTTCAGGTGGCGCCCTACCTGACGCTGATCGCGGCCATGTTCACCGTAACCCGGCTCCGCAAGGCGAACGAGATGATTCCCATGGTGATGGCCGGCGTCAGTGTTTTCAGGATTCTTCTTCCTCTCTTTGTCCTCGCTTTCTGCCTGATGGGAGCCATGGTCGTTGTGCAGGAGGTCCTGGCCTCTCCCTGCGCCACGGCGAGGCTTCTCATGGAGACCTTCCTTCTCGATCACGACGAGCGTCTCATCGTCGAGAAAGAGGTCATGACCGGAGTCGACGGAAGAAGCATCGTTGTGAACAACTACGACGTCAACGCCCGCCTGATCGGGAGGGTGGACATCTCCTACTTCGAGGAGGAGGAGGGCGAGCGGTTCAACTGCCATATCACGGGTCGGAACCTGCGCTGGCTGGGCGAAGAGCGGGGATGGAGCTTCGAGGAGGGCGCGATCGAGAGGGAAAGGCTGGGCGCAGGCGTGGGGGAGGAAAAGATGAAAGCTCCTCTCAGGGTGCTCCACATCGGCATCACGCCCGACGACATCCTTCTCTTTCTGAAGACCCCCTACGACATGTCCCTCGGCCAGATCAAACGGCTCTACGCCATGTCTCCCACCGATCTCGGGCTCAAGGTCCTGCTTCATCACCACATCACCTTTCCGCTGACGAACATCATTCTCCTCCTCCTGGGCCTCCCTTTCGTGCTGAGGCAGGAACAGCACTCCAACTTCCTCGGCATCGCCGTGGCCCTGGCCATCTGCCTCGGTTTCTTCGCCCTCGACGTGATCATGAGGGACATGGGGGCGCAGGATTACATTCCCCCCGTGATCGCGGCCTGGTTTTCGGTGGTTTTCTGCGGCAGCCTCGGCATTTGTATCTTCGACAGTGTCCGAACTTGAAAAAAGGCGGGATGAGTGAGGAGGGTTCGTCCGGGCCATAAGGGGGCGACGGACGCCCTTTGCTAACCCCCCCTGATCGCTCGCAAAGCCTCGCTCAAAGGGGGGGTGCGCAAAGGGCGCCCTGCCCATGGCCCGGGCACGACGCTCTCACCTCACTCATCCCGCCTTTTTTCACGTGCGCGCGGCCGGTCTCATCACATCGGGTGTGTGGAGGCGGAGGAGAGGTGTGATCACGGGTTATACTGCCCCCTGCGTCCGGAAGCCCCTCGCGACGAAACGCGTGAAATAACCGTGCGAGCAAATGTGATCCCCTATCGTGCATCCGTTGAATCGGGGATTATCGTTTCTGTTCGAAAGGCGATTCAGGCGACATTTCAAGCGGATCTCACGGCTCTGCGCATTCTGCGTGCGCATTCTGCGAACCCGCAGTAGAAAGCGCGTGATATGTCCGGGTTTATGGGTCGATAACCACCGGTATAGGATTCGACTGCAGGTTGTAGGGATTCTCCGTTGTAAATGCAAAGTACATGGTCATGCCCAGGAGATCGGGCGGTATGATTCCAGCCGGGACATCCAGGATGGCCGACGCGGTTCCGCCTTTGCTGAGAATGTCCCGAAACCCGGAGAGCATGCTGCTGTTGTAGTGGCCCAGGATGTAATTCATGAACACATCCCGGTTCAGATATAACAGCGCTCCGCCCGGGAGGGTCGTGCCGGGGGTGCGCTCCGATAGACTGCCGAGAAGGAAGTACTTTCTTCCTCCATAATCCCCCCCTGCATCGAGACTGAACTGGATCGTGCCTCCGGCCTGTAGAGAGAGGGAGAAACCATCGGCTTCCAGGACAAGAGGATATTCATACTCGTCGGCGCCAATGTCGGCCGTTCCCATCACCGGCCGTGGGTCGCCGTCCATATCATCGGCAGCCGCCGAGTCGTTCTGTCCCATGTTGATGCCCGGGTCGCCGGCCTTGAGGTGGAAATCGCCTGCCGGAACGCTGACGAAAACGGGATTGGCATCGATGTTGCCCGGGCCGGCAGCTCCCCCCTTGACGTTGCAGTAGTGCATCATGTCGTGCATATGGCTGTGGAACTCGGGAGCTACGGGAGCGATATTGCTCCGGACGATCGAGTTGTAGCAGTCGGCCGAGGAGTCGTTGTTCAAGATACCTCCGGCGAGGTAGGTGGCGGAGTTTCTGTAGATCGTGTTGTTGGTTACCACGGCCCCACCGCTTCCGGAGAAGTAGATCCCGCCGCCGTAGTAGGCGGCGTTGTGATAGATGATGTTATTGGTAATGATCGAGGAGCTTTCGGTGCTGAAAATACCGCCCCCGTAGCCGCCGTTGTATTGGTCCGCATCGTTGTACGTGATCGTGTTGCCGGAAATGACAGCGACGGCTGCCGGACCTTCCACGTAGATTCCGGCGCCGTGGCCCGAATATCCGGTATCGTTGTAGCAAATGTGGTTTCCCTCGATCTGCGGAAAGGCATTGCCGGCCACCCAGATCCCGCCGCCGTAATAGCGGCAGTCGTTTTCGGAGATCGTGTTGTTTTCGATGACGGGGGACGAGTGCCTGCAGGCGATGCCGCCGCCGTCGTTATTCACCTCGTTCAGGGTGATGAAATTGTTCCTGATGGTGGGCGAAGCGGTGTCGCAAATGATGCCGCCGCCGATATTCCAGGACCCGTACCACCGTCCCGAGCCGTTCTTGACCGTGAATCCGTCCAGGATGGAATCCGCTCCCTCGCCGGTGATGAAGGAGACGACGCTTCCCAGCCTGCCGCCGTCGAGGATGGTCGAGCCCGCGCCGTTTGTGCTTTCCACGGTAACGGCCTTGCCGAGAAAATCAATGTTTTCCGGGTATGTCCCCGGCGCCACTCGGACTGTGTCTCCATCCACCGCCGCGTTGACGGCTTCCTGAATAGTGGAATAGTCTGCGGGAACATTGATCGTCGCCCCATCCACACCTCCTGTGATGAGAAGAAGAAAAAACACGGTTGAGAGGAAGATGGACGAAGAGTTCAGCAGTCTCATGTTGGCTTTCCTTGTTATCAATTGATTTTTAAAAAGACGTTGGATGGTAAATTATTATATCAAAAGGTCCTGTTGGTTCAAGAAAGGAACGGGAAAGGAAACGAGTTTTTCCGCAAATCGGAACGTTCGAGAAAAGAGGAAGCTTTTTTCCTTGGCGCCACACCCCTGCCCCGTACTTTGCACGGTTGTTCCAGAAGATCGTGTTGGTGGCAAAGGCACTCGGCGCTACTCGACCCGTAGAACGATCCCGTTCGACAGGTGCGTACCGTTGAAGGCCTGGATGGGGAATTCCTGCCCCGATGGGGCGGTGAACGGGATCCGGCAGCCCTTGACGAGCACGCCGTTCGACGGGAAATACCCGAGGTATTCCACAAGGTATGGAGCACCGAGAAAGAGGCGGCCGTAACTCGTGATAACGGGCGGATCGAGGTAATCGGCGCCCAGGGCCAGAAAGCCGTCTGTATACGCCTCGCCCAGGATTTTGAGATCCACGAAGAGTCCGCCGGACACGGTCTCGCGCACGTGGAAACCGCCGTCACTGCCGTGAGCGGCGAACCTGTTGTAGACGTGCTGGAAGAACTCGTCGGCGCCCATATCCACGAGTTGGTCAAGGCAGCGGGGATCTCCCTCGAAGTCCGTGATGTCGACGTGGGCCTGCTGGTCGCCCGCATTGCGGCAGGAAGAATAACTGGTCAGGTGATAATCACCCAACGCGGGCTCGACAAAGCAGGGGTCGATGTCGATGTTCTCGTTCCCCCAGGTGACGGTCGAGTTGGCGGAAGCATAAACGGAGCCCAGGCCCCCTTCCACGTCGCAAAAAGAAACGCTCACATGGGAAGGATTCCAAGGGTTTCCCACGGCGATCGCGGAGCCGTACCCTGCGTCGTTTCCGTAAAGGATGCAGTTCTTCACCTCAACCTGCGAGCCGTAAAACAGATCGATCCCGCCGCCGGCATTGGCCCAGTTGTCCGCGATGGTGTTGTTGATGAAGGCTCCCTGATAGAGCGCGCAGGCGATCCCGCCCCCTTCCCCGGCATAGTTCCGGGCGATGATGTTCCCCGACACCGATGCCGTTGCCGAACCTTCGCAGAATATTCCGCCCCCCGAACCGTCGATCGATACGTTATCGGTGATGATGTTGCTTCGGACGACGCCGAAGTCGCGGATGTAAATCCCTCCGCCGCCGGGGGAGGTGCCCTGGTGCACACTCTTGACCTCGTTATACGTGATAAGGTTCTCGAAGATCACGGGACCGGCCGATCCGCTGGCAAAGATTCCGCCCCCAACACAGGCCGTGTTGGCCACGATAATGTTGTGTTTGATTTCGGGTTCCGAAGCGGACCGGCAGCATATTCCGCCGCCCACTTCCTTGTAGGCTCCCCACAGGGTTCCGGAGCCGTTGGCGATCGTGAATCCCTCGAGAGAGGCGTCGCGCGTCTCGCCGTGCTCGAACATGACCGTGCTTCCCGACTGCCCCCCGTCGATGGTGCAGAACTCGGGGCCGAGGGTGCTGCGGACCTTGATGTTCTTACCCATGAAGTTGATGTTTTCCACGTATGTGCCTGGCTCGACGACAATATGGTCGCCGTCCACAGCGGCGTTGATGGCGTCCTGAATCGTGGGAAAATCTCCGGGAACGTTGATTTCATCGGATAAGGCTGGGGGGTGTGCGGCCGAAAGAATGAGGATGCAAAGGGCAGTGATGAAAAAAGAGTGTTTTGACATGGCGATAATCCTCCACGGCGATAAAAAGAAACCTGGCTGAAATAAAGTGTGATTTCGATGGCAATTACCTGTCCGGACTTTTATCTCACCATCAAAGAACCTTATGCTCCGTTGCTTTATGCAAATCACATACCGGCAGGGGTTTATTATTAGGTGGAGAGATGGGGAGCCGTCGCGGCGGGATGGGGAGCGAAGGTTTGTCCCGGTATAGGGCTCACATCTTAAAGATATGGTAGAAAAGGAATTCCGGGAGTGCCGCCGTTTCCGGCTACAAAATCTGGCTGCAAAAGCGGTGAAATCAAGGAATATTAATCCAAATATTGTGAATTCCGCGTTTCCAAGATTAGGATCGTTACCTGGCCGTAACCCTGTTTCGTGGGGTTCACGTTCTGAGTCTGCTCGCGGGACACCCTCTTACAGACTCTTCAATATGCGGAGGTAGCTCTCGTACCGGAGGGAGTGGATTGCGCCGCACTCTGTTTTTTCCCTGACGGCGCAGTCGGGCTCGTGGTCGTGAGTGCAGTTGGGGAAGCGGCATCCCGGCGAGGCGGACGCGATCTCGGGGAAGTAGTATCCCAGGTGGTGGGGTTCGATGCCGGCGACGCCGAACTCGCGGATCCCGGGCGTGTCGATGAAGAAACCGCCGCTGTCGAGGCGGAGGAGGCTGACCTGGGTCGTTGTGTGGCGCCCGGCCTTTCCCTTCCGGGTGATGTCGCCCGTTTTGAGGCGGAGCGCGGGGTCCATGGCGTTGAGCAGGGTCGATTTGCCCACCCCCGAGTGGCCGACGATGAGGGTGAGTCCCCGTGCCAGATAGTTTTTCAGCTCTTGAACGCCCCTTCCGTCGACGGCGCATGTGAGAAAGACCTTGTACCCGGCATTCGTGTAAACGGCCCGGCACGTTTCGGGCTGGTTTTTCTTTTTCCCCTTTCCAACGAGGTCGATCTTGTTGATGCAGACGACGCCGTCCATCTTTTCGATGCCGGCCGCCACGAGGAAGCGGTCGATGAGCCCGGGCTTCAGCGCCGGAGAACGGACGGACGCCACAACGAGCATGCGGTCCACGTTTGCGGCGATGACGTGGAGGATCTTTTTTCTCGGCGGCGAGGGGCGCTTCAGCGTGTTGCGCCGCGGCAGCACCTCGACGACGGTCGGGTTTTGTTCGTCCGGCGTGAGCCGGACGCGGTCTCCCACTGCGACGGGCTTTGTTTCCTTTTCCAGGTTTTCGTAAAGCTTGCCCGCGTAGGTGCAGCGGATCTCGCCCGTTTCGTTGTCAGGGACGACGGTGCATGCTTTCGCATGGACCGTTGTGACAACGGCGAAAACGTCCGTTGGGCTGTCGCGTGCCGTCATGCTCCCACTCCTTCCCCGGCAAGCCGCGATCTCAAGAGGGAGTACCGTTCGCTGACAGTGTCGTTGGCCACGGCGATGCGCAGCGCCCTGGGCGATCCCACGATGACGAGTAGCTTTCGCGCGCGCGTGATCCCCGTGTAGACGAGGTTCCTCTTGAGCAGCAGAAAGTGCTGCGTCAGAAGGGGCATGACCACGGCCGGAAACTCGCACCCCTGGCTCTTGTGGATCGAGACGCAGTAGGCGTGAACCAGCTCGCCCGCTTGGCCCGAGTCGTATTCGACCGCTCTGCCCTGCATGAGAACGGTCATCGTCCCCTCTTCCTTGTCGATCGATTCGGCGAACCCGATGTCGCCGTTGAAGACCTCCAGTTCGTAGTTGTTGCGGATCTGCATGACCTTGTCCCCTTCGCGGAAGGGCCCGGGTCCCGCGGGAGCGCCGCCGCGTCCGGTGGGCCCGCTCCGGCCGGGGTTGAGAACGTCCCGCAGGCCGGCGTTGAGCCTTTCCGTTCCGACCGCCCCCTTGTGCATGGGCGTGATGACCTGGACGTCTCGGACCGGATCGAGGCCGAAGCGCTTCGGAATCCTCTCGGACACGAGGCGAACGACCATGCGCGCCGCCTTCTCGGCATCGGGCTGTTCAACGAAAAAAACCTCGCCCTCCGCGCCGCCCGGCGTGAACCGCGGGTATCGGCCCGCGTTGACGGCGTGGGCGGCCGTGATGATTCCGCCCTCTTCTTTCTGCCTGAAGAGCTTGGTGAGCCGCTTGACGGGGAAGCGCTTCGACTCGATCAGGGCGCGCAGAAAATCGCCCGGCCCCACCGACGGGAGCTGGTCGGAATCGCCCACGAGAAGGAGGCGCGCCCCGTCGGGAACGGCCATGAGGAGTTTTTCGGCGATGGGAACGTCGATCATGGAACACTCGTCGACGACAAGCATGTCGCAGGGGAGGGGGTTGGATCTGTTGTGTTCGAAGGAATACTTCCTCGGCCTGAACTTGAGCATGCGGTGGATCGTCGAGGCCGGAAACCCGGCGGCTTCGGAAAGCCTCTTCGCCGCGCGGCCCGTGGGGGCGGCCAGCATGATCCGGACTCCCTTCCTGTTGAAGATCCGCGCGATCAGGCGAATGATCGTCGTCTTCCCCACGCCCGGACCGCCCGTGATGATCAGGACGGGCTCTCCGAGCGCGGCCAGAACGGCGTCGCGCTGGGATGTGTCGAGATCGAGCCCGCTTCCCTTTTCGGCCCAGTCGAGCGCGGCCGGCCCGTTGATCGACACGTTCGAGCCCTGAAACGTCTCGATCGCTTCGAGGCGCTTGAAAACATTGATCTCGGCGTCGCGGAACGGACTGAGAAAGATCATGGGCAGGGTCTCGCTCTTTCCCTCGGAAATGGACGGGATGCGCCCCTCTTCTTCGAAGAGAACCCCCCGGCCGCACATTTTCGAAATCCGGTCGTCCAGAAGAGATCTGTCGGCTTCGATGACTTCGGAGACCCGGCTGATGAGCTCCTGCCGGGGAAGGCAGAGGTGCCCCTCGGCGGTCGCCAGCTCGAGGAGATGTGAAAGGGCGGCCTCGATCCTGTAGGCCGAGCTCTCGCCCACGCCGAGCTCCCTGGCGATCCTGTCCGCCGTCTTGAACCCGATTCCGAAAACCTCGCTGCAGAGACGGTAGGGATTCTCCTTGATGAGGCGGACAGTCTCTTTACCGTATCGGGCGTGGATCTTCACGGCCAGGGCGGCGCCCACGCCGAAGCTGCGGAGGAAAACCATTATTTCCTGGATGTCTTTCTGGATCCACCAGGCCCCGGCGATCTCGTTGGCGCGCTTTTTCCCGATTCCGGAAACCTCGGTGAGACGCAGGGGGTCCCGGTTGATGATCTCGAGCGTCTCCTTTCCGAAGCAGTCCACGATCCGCTCGGCCAGCTTCGGCCCGATTCCCTTGACCAGGCCGCCCGACAGGTACTTCACGATCCCGGCCTCCGTGTTCGGCGGGATGATGTCGCACGAGTCGACGCGGAACTGCCGCCCGTGGTGGGGGTGGATCGTCCAGGCGCCGCTGCACCGGAGCGTTTCCCCTTCCGTGGACCCGAGCAGGTTTCCCGTGACCGTGACGGGCCGGGAGAATTCTTTCACACCGAGACGCGCCACTGTGTAGCCGCTCTCCGGGTTCTGGAACACGATCTGTTCCAGAACGCCCTCGATTTTTTCAACCGCCCCGGCAGGGGATGGATCCATGTCACCCCCTGTTGAAATACTCGGTGTCGAGGAATTCATCGGCGGGATTGTTCAAGGCGCGGTCGAGTGAAAAGAGGATGTCGTCCTTCTTTTCGGGAAACTCTCCGGAGAACCGCACGGCGTTGGAGGGGTGGCGCGAGTGGACGAAGGTCCCGGATAGGTCGAGCTCGGAAATGAGTCGCCTCATCTCGATCACGGCTTCGATCGGTGTGGGATTGGCGTACTCTCCTCTCTTCACGTTCCTGAAAAAAGGAGTGCCCGGCATGAGGGTGAGCGTTCTGATGGAGAGTGTGTGAGGGGTGATCGATCCGAGAAGAGCGGCGGTTTTTTCAATATGGTCCTTCCTGTTCCTGCGGCCGCCCGCACCGATGAGCACAGACAAGGCGAGCTCGGTCCCGGCGTCCTGGATCTGGGCGCCGGCTTTTTTGATTTGGGCGGGATTGGTTCCCTTTCCGATCGCCTTGAGCGATTTGGGATCTCCCGATTCCATGCCGATGAAAACCTGGCCGAGGCCGGCTTTCCGCAGCGCTTTGAGCTCGCGCGGTTTTTTTTGCAAGGCGTCCTGGACGGTAGAACCGATGCTTACTTTCCGGAGGGCGGGGAACGTGTCGTTGAGCAGGGCGAGCAGCTTTTTCAGAAATCCCGCGTCGGCGGAAAGGGCGTTCCCTTCGCCGATGAAGATGCGGGTTGTTTGGGCCCGGCTCTTCTCAGAGATTCGGGCGATCTGCTCTTCCAGGCTCTCCAGGCCTAGGGCGCGGTATGGTTTTTCCCTGTAAAGGGCGCAGAACAAGCACTTGTTCCACGAGCAGCCCTCGGTGGCGTTGAGCACAAGGGATTCCGCCTCGGGCGGTGCGCGGACCTCGCGGTTCAAATGGTTCATCTCAAAACCTTCAAGGATCAATGTCTCCCGGCTGAAAATATAATAGAGTGGAAAATCGTACATTTCAATAGACGGATCGACAGACGGATCGACAGACGGATCGACAGACGGGATCAACCGCGACTGTTTATGTCATGTACCTTGAAAGGTCGCGCCCCTCCGTGTTCAATACTGATGTAAAGAGTTGCCTACAAAACACGGCCCGCGGGACAGCAAGGGAAGACTCTTGACCGGCAAAAACGGAAAAAAGCTGACAAAGGAAGAAGGCCGATCCCTGACCGAATCGGACAGGCTGCTCCGTGAGCTGCTCTCGCGACACGGCGACGGCGGGAGCAAGAGCTTCGATGAATATATCCGGCTGAAGGACGAGATCGAGAAGATCCTGAGAGGGGAGATCACGCTCGAAGAGGTCGATCTTCGAGGAGGAACAGACGCCGATGCCGGCGGGGGCGATCCGCGCGTCATCGCCGACTACCGGATCATCTCCAAGATCGGATCGGGCGGCATGGGCACGGTCTACGAGGCGGAGCAGCGGTCGCTCGGACGCCCGGTGGCGATCAAGATCCTGCCTTCCCACCTCAGCTTGTCCGACGATGCGATCAGGAAATTCCGGCGCGAGGCCGAGGCCGGCGGGCGCCAAAGCCACCCCGGAATCGTGGCGATTCATCAGGTGGGCGAGCACGGGGGCGTTCACTACATCGTTCAGGAGCTTGTGGGAAAGGGGCGCACGATGGCCGATCGGATCGAGGAGCTCAGGAAGAGCCGGAACCAGCCGCCCGGTTACTTTCGCGAAGCCGCCGTCGTCATCGCCAAGGTGGCCGACGCTCTGGAACACGCCCACGGACGGGGCGTGGTCCACAGGGACGTGAAGCCCTCGAACATTCTGCTCACCGGGGACGGCGATCCCAAAGTGAGTGATTTCGGCCTGGCTAAAGTGGAGGATGCTTTGGCCCTCTCCCGGACGGGCGACTGCGCCGGGACGGTCTACTACATGTCGCCCGAACAGACGACGGGCCGCCGGATCGGCATCGACCACAGAACCGATATCTATTCCCTGGGCGTCACCTTTTTCGAGATGCTCACGCTGAGGCGGCCTTTCGACGGGGAGACGACGCCCGAGGTGATGAACAAGATTCACTTTTACGACCCGCGCGACCCGAGCAGGATCAACGCCCGCGTGCCGCGCGACCTCGCCGTGATCTGTCTCAAGGCGATGGAGAAAAATCCGAGCCATCGCTACCGGACGATGAGGGAGTTTTCCGAGGACATCGGCCGGTTCCTGTCGGGCGATGCGATCCATGCGAAACCGTCCGGTCCGGCCGCAAGGCTCGGCAAGCGCATCAAGCGGAACCCGGGGATGAGCACGGCGATCTGCGTGATCTTCACATTGGCGGCAATCCTCGTCCTGGTGCTGGCTTTCGGCGAAAGGGGGTTCGATGTCGAAAAGGCTCTCCTTTCGATCGGATCCCGGATCGATCAGGCGGGAGGAAACAGAGTCGTTCTCCAGCGCCTTGACGGGGAGCTTTCCGAGCTGGAATTTTCCATTACGGGTCCGCTGCTGGTTGAGTACGACATTTTGAAGGACCGCCTCGACAGGAAGATCCGGTACACCCGGCCTGAAACCGGGGTCGCGCTCCGCTTTCTCGATATGATCGAATCGGAGAGGGACGATTTCGGTCTGATCCAGGTGGAGGAGGCCTTGTCCGAGCTGTCGGGATGCAAAAACGACCTTCCAGACGAGGAACGGGGCCGCGCGGTTCACATGGAGAAGTGGCTCGACGAAAGAAAACTGTCCCTCAGAGCGGAACAATGGCTCCGTCTTTCCGTCGACGAGGTCGACGGGGGCGATCAGTTGAAAAGAGCACGGTCCGATCTCCTGGACTCCCTTCCTTTTCACAGGGATGACGATTCTTTCGAAGCGGTCGAGAGAAAGCTCGAAGAGATCGCGGCGCGCGGGGAGGATCTCGTCGATGTGGCGGCCGAAAGGAAGAGGCTCGCTCGCGAGGGATTCACTTACTGCTGCGAAGAGACCTTTTCCTGCGGCGGAGTATCGAGGGCCGTGAGGATCT
>CAZWHE010000085.1:0-16471 GCA_964633825.1 uncultured Phycisphaerales bacterium
GATGTGGACAGCAAATGCTATGCGCTCGCCGCGGATTCTGTATGAAAGCATAGGGAATGGATACTGCCGGAATCGATCAAATCATAGACAGGCACGGGGCCGAGGCCGGAGCTCTCATTCAGGTCTTGCTCGAGATCCAGAGCGAGAACAACTGGCTCCCCAAGGAAGCCCTGGCGCGGGTCGGCGAAAGGCTGCAGGTTCCGTTGAGGCGGATCCGGCATATCGCGACCTTTTACAAAGCTTTCAGCTTGGTTCCCAAGGGGCGACATCAGGTTCACGTATGCATGGGTACGGCGTGCCATGTTCGCGGCGCCGCGCGCGTGCTCGACAAGGTGCAGGACCTGACGGGAATCAAACCGGGCGAAACGGACCTGGAGCTGAAGTTCAGCCTGGAGACGGTCAACTGCCTCGGCTGTTGTGCTCTCGGCCCGGTGATGGAGATCGATGGAAAGACCCACGGGAAAATCTCGCCCGCCAAAACGCCGGACGTGATCAAGAGCTACGAATAAGGAAAGAAGATGCCACGGATAAATTCGCCTGACGAGCTGGAAGCCTTCAGGAAGGAGATCTTGTCGAAGCGGGATCCGAACAGATCGTGCATCACACTTTGCAGCGGGACGGCCTGCCATGCCACGGGCAGCAAAGAGGTGGCTCTGGCCTTTGAGCAGGAACTGGAAAATCAGGGACTGGCAAGCGACGTTGTCTTTAGAAGAACGGGCTGCCACGGGTTTTGCGAGAAAGGCCCCATTGTTGTCATCGATCCCGAGGAGATATGCTATCTCCAGGTCGCGCCCGACGATGTTCCCGAAATCATTGCATCGACTCTGAAGGAGAACAAGGTTGTCGATCGCTTGGTCTACGTTGATCCCGCGACGGGCGAAAAAACAGCCCATGAACCCGATATCCCTTTTTACAAGCACCAGCAGCGGATGGTTTTCGGGGCCAACCGGAGAATCGCCCCGCAGAGCATGGAAGACTACCTCGCCGATGACGGCGGGAAAGCCCTGATAAAAACGCTGTTCGAGATGACGCCCGAGCAGGTGATCTGTGAGGTGAAGGACGCCGGGCTCAGGGGGCGGGGGGGCGCCGGATTCCCGGCCGGCGTGAAATGGGAATTCGCCCGCAAGTCCCAGGGGGATCCGAAGTATGTGGTCGTCAACTGCGACGAGGGCGACCCGGGAGCCTACATGGACCGGTCGCTCATGGAGGGAAATCCCTTCGGCGTGCTCGAGGGACTCCTCATCGGCGCCTATGCCATCGGCGCCCGTGAGGGGTACTTTTACGTTCGCCAGGAGTACCCCTTGGCGCTCGAGAATCTGACCGCCGCCATCGAGCGGGCCGAGGAGTACGGGCTTCTGGGAAAAGATATCCTCGGTTCGGGATTCGATTTCATTGTCAAGGTGCACCGCGGCGCCGGCGCCTTTGTCTGCGGCGAGGAGACGGCCCTGCTCAAGTCGCTGGAGGGCAAGGCGGGCGAACCGAGACCGAGGCCGCCTTATCCCGCTGTTCAAGGGCTCTGGGGAAAGCCGACCAATATCAACAACGTGGAGACCTGGGCCAATGTTCCCTTGATCATCAACAAGGGCGCAAAGAGTTTTGCCTCGATCGGCACCGAAGGAAGCAAGGGCACGAAGATCTTTTCCCTGGTCGGCAAGATCAACAACACCGGTCTCGTGGAAGTGCCCATGGGCATCACCCTGCGAGAGGTCATCTTCGAGATCGGCGGCGGAATACCTAACAATAAGAAGTTCAAAGCCGTCCAGACCGGGGGGCCGTCCGGCGGGTGTCTCCCCGAGAAGCTCCTCGATTTGAAAGTCGGTTTCGATGAGCTCACCGAGGCCGGCTCCATGATGGGCTCGGGCGGGATGATCATCATGGACGAAGAAACCTGCATGGTCGACGTGGCCAGGTACTTCGTCGATTTTCTGAGCGATGAATCGTGCGGAAAGTGCGCTCCCTGCCGCGAGGGTCTTCGGCAGATGCACAAGATTCTCACAAGGATCACCGAAGGAAAGGGGAAAAAGGGCGATACCGGGACCCTGGAGGATCTCGCCGAGACGGCCGTCGAAGCCTCCCTCTGCGCCCTGGGCAGCACGGCCGCCAACCCATTCTTGAGCACCTTTCGCTACTTTCAGGACGAGTACAAGGCGCATATCGAGGATAAGCGGTGCCCGGCGCTCTCCTGCAAGGAGCTGATCTCGTACTTTATCAACCCGGCCAATTGCACGGGCTGCGGCCTCTGCCTCAAAGATTGTCCGGAAGACGCGATCGACGGCGGCAAAAAGAAAATCCACATCATCGAACAGGACAAATGCACGAACTGCGGAACTTGCCTCGACGTTTGTCCTACCAAATTCAATGCGGTCATCAAGCTATCGGGCAAGCCCGTTCCTCCTCCCATCCCGGAAGATCAAAGAACGATAGTGAGAAAGAAAAAGAGCAAATGAGCGAGATCCCTTTGCAGATCGACGGAAAGGAAGTCACGGCAAAAGAGGGGATGACCGTGTTCCAAGCGGCCCGGAGCGCCGGGATTTCCATACCCACGCTCTGTCTTCACGAAGAACTGGCTCCCTATGGGGGCTGCCGGCTCTGCGTCGTGGAAGTCAAGGGATCGGACAGACTCGTTGCTTCCTGTGTTCACCCGGTCGAGGAAAACATGGTCGTCCAAACCCGATCGGAGAAGGTGGACCGGATCCGCAAAACCCTCCTGGAGCTGTTCATGGCCCATGCTCCCGATTCCCCGGAGCTTCACGGTCTGGCGGAAGAATACGGGGCGGACAGAAACCGTTTCGAAAAAGACGCCTCCTTCTGCGTCCACTGCGGGCTCTGTGTTCGATACTGCGCCGAGGTGGTCAAGAAAAACGCCGTCGGTTTCATCGACAGGGGAATCCGCAAGGAGATCAGCTTCATTCCCGAGATTGCCGCAAAGGAGTGCGACGACTGCAAGCAGTGTTTCCCGCTCTGCCCCACATCTTACCTACAGGCGGCGTACGTCCTTGTCGAATCACTCGTCTTTCCCCGCGGCGGCGACATCTCGGATCCGCCGTCACCGCATGGCGTAGGATGCGATTGCAGCTGAGATCAGGGAATACCAAAAAACAGAGATTGTATGAGCCAATCACCGGCCTTTTTACGCATGGCGTCCCGAGATGATTACATGAGATGAACGGAAGGCACGGAAAACGGTGATGTCGGAGATCATCCGATCTCTTTGCGTTCGCCGATTTTCCCAGGCCTTCCCAGAAAGGAGGCCATGTCATGAATAGCAAAGTAATTCCATATGTATTCGCTCTTTCTTTCTTTGCGCTCCTCCCGGCGTGGGGAACCGACTATTGCGTGCCTGATCACTATTCCACGATTCAGGACGCCATTTGGGCGGTATCGGACGGGGACCGGATATTCGTCCGGCCCGGTACGTACGTGGAGAACATCGACTTCGGAGGACGGGATATCAGGGTGGAAAGCATGGCGGGACCCGAAGTCACCATTATCGACGGAAGCGGCAACCCGCTGTTGAGTACGGTAATCTTCGTTGGCGGGGAAGGCCCGAGCGTTGTGCTCAAGGGATTCACCATCAAAGGAGGAAGCGGGCTTTGGGATGGCTACTCCTATTACGGCGGCGGCATTTGCTGCTGGCCCGCGTCACCTACCATTGCAGGGAACATCATCGAAAACAACAGCGCCGGTGATGAATACGACCCGGGTTACGGAGGAGGAATCTACTGCAGCGACTACTCATCGCCGACCATCACGGGAAACATCATCAGAAACAACACCGCCGGAGACTACGAGGATGGGTTCGGGGGGATGGGCGGCGCGATTTTCTGTGAAGAGAGTTCGACTCCGCTCATCGAGGACAATGTGATCGAAAGCAACAAGGCGGGCGACGACGGCGGCGGGATCGCCCTTCACGACTCTCCCGCCCAGATCGTCAACAACCTGATCATCAGCAACAGATCCTGCTTCAGCGGAGGCGGGATCGATCTGCAGCGAAGCGATGCCGTGATCACGGGCAACACCTTCACGAACAACCTGGCGGGCTACAACTGGGGCGGCAATGGAGGCGCACTCCGCTGTTCATGGTCCGATGCCATCATCACAGACAATATCTTCTGGTTCAACTACGGCGACTCCGTGGACGAGATCGAACTGTGGATGAGCGCCCCCGACGTGAACTACAACAACATCAGGGGCGGCTGGGCGACGGGCACGGGCAACATCAACGTCGATCCACAGTGGGTCTCGGGCCCCCTGGGCGGCTATTACTTGAGCCAGGATCCCTGCCAGCCCGGCGCCTACAACCTCTGCGTGGACGGCGGCGATCCCAACTCTTCTGTACCGGACGGAACCACGAGAACCGACGAGGAGCCGGACGTGTGGCCCGCGGACATGGGCTATCACTACGCCTTCACCGCGCCGACAACCTGGTACGTGCCCGATGATTTCACAACGATCCAGGACGCGATCATCGCGGCTTCCGACAATGACACGATCGTCGTTAAGCCGGGAACGTACGTGGAAAACATCGATTTCTTCGGAAAAGCCGTCACCGTCAGGAGCGAATGGGGGCCTCGGGCCACCGTCATAGACGGCGGATCTCCTGCAATTCCAGATTATGGGGCCGTAGTCACCTTTTTGTGCGGCGAGGGATCGGATTCGGTCTTGGACGGATTCACAGTGACCAATGGTTTAGGCCGTGTGGGGCCTCACAATCCCCAGGGGATGCTCCATGGCGGCGGTGTCTTCTGTTACGGCGCCTCTCCAACGATCAGAGGCAACATCATCTCCGACAACGAGGCGGAGACCGGAGGCGGCGTTGCCTGTCTGGACCATGCGCATGTCACGCTCGTGGACAACGTTATCTCCGGCAACAACGCATTACTAGGCGTCGGCGGTATGGATATCTGGAACTTCTCGCAGCCGACGGTTTCCAATACGGTCATCTGCGGCAACACCGCGCTGAACATGGGCGGCGGCGTGCGCAGCCGGTGGGGCTCGTCCGCTACATTCACGAACTGCACCATCTTCGGCAACAGCGCGGCCGAGGGCGGAGGAATCCGTTGCGCATTTGGCGGGCATGTCACGCTGGCGAACACCATTCTCTGGAACAACAGTGCCGCAACAGGAAAGGAGATGCACCTGAGCAACGACACGGGTCCGTGTTCGGCAACCATCTCGTACTCCGACGTGGAGGGGGGGCAGGCTTCGGTCCAGGTCGATTCGGGCTGCACCCTCACCTGGGGTGCGGGCATGATCAACGCGGCTCCCCTCTTTGCGGATTCAGCTGACAACGATTTCCACCTGACCCACACCTCACCGTGCAAAGATACTGGCGACGACTCGGCTGTCACCGAGCCCGGCGACTGGGAAGGTGATCCCCGTATCGCGGACATTGCCGTGGATATGGGCGCCGACGAATTCCACTTACATCTCTACTCGATGAGCGACGTCGTTCCCGGCAACGGCATCGACATCAAAGTTGTCGGAACACCCGGCATTTCGCCCGTCACCCTCGTTCTGGGTTCGGGCGTTCGAAATCCTCCTGTGTCCACACAGTACGGGAGCCTCTATCTGCTGCCGCCTTATCAGGATTTCAATATCGGGGTTATCCCTGCGAACGGAATCTTGACTGTCAGCGGGACCATCCCCTTATCGTGGCAGTCCGGCGAAGAGAAACCTTTTCAAGCACTTGCCGGTCCCCTTGGCAATCCCGCATCGGAACTGACCAATCACATGGTGATGGTTGTGGAGTAGAATAATCGAAATCGTGCCGTAACAATAATCATCATCGCTCAAGGGACAGGACCATCACATCCTGTCCCTTTTTCATTGTCGTTTTTCCGCCGGCGCCCCGATGCCGAGGATTTTTCGGGCTTTGGCGCGCGCCCTCTCGATGAGGTCTGCCGTCTCGGCGGGGGGCCGCTTCGTCCCATACTCGGCTTCGGCCTCCTCGTAGAGAGCGCGCGCTCGTTCCTCGAGACCCGTGCGATCCTCCGATTCCTTGGCGAGCTTGAAATGGGCCATGGCGAGAAAATAGCGGTCACGGGCATTCTCGCTCCAGTAGTACTCCAGCGAGATCTCAGGCCACCTCTTGCGCTCCGCGATGGCGGCACTCAGGGAATCGATGGCGGCGCGATACCTTCGATAAAGGAAGTGGTTTGCTCCCTGCGCGCTGAGACAGGTGGGCGAAAGCCGGCCCTGGAATCGAGCATTGTCGCCGGCCTTGGTCGATGAGTATCTGGCAACGGAGGCAGCCCGGAGGTCCATCTCTTCCGGAAGGGTTGCCATGAGCAGGGCGGCCAGGCTCAGATCGCGCGGCGACTGTCTCGCCGTTTTTTCCGCCAGTTCGAGGCTCACCTGCGCCGCATCATACTCACCCCGCTCGAGATGAGCCCGGGCCACGACCAGATAGACCGACGCGACGGGGTGGGATGACCGTTCGTTCGCCGCAAGAGCCTGCTTCACACTCTCGAACACGAGCGCGGACTCTCCCCGCAGGAGGTGAAGCTCCGCCAGGGCGACCTGGACGTGAACGTCATTGGCATAGCCGGTGCGCAGCGCCCGCGAGTACATCTCGAGGGCTTCGTCGTAGCGTCCCGTTCGCGCATAGACCTTGCCAAAGGCTCCAAGTATGTTCTGGTACTGGAGCCATTCCGGATCGATCTCCTTCCGGAGAACCTCGAGTGCGCCATCGTTGTCGCCCCGCAGGAGCAGGATCTGTGCCAGGGTGGTCTTGATCCATGGGCTCGAAGGTTCGCCCCCGGCCTCTGCCGCCCGGGCGATGCATCGAAGGGCGTCATCGGTCAGCTCCAGGAAGTGATAGAAGCGCGCGAAGAAGAAGTAGGTGCGGCCGAGAAACATGAGCGCCGCGGCGTGTTCGGGTCGTCTTTCGAGAACTCTCTCGAAGTGGCCGATGGCGTTCTCGAACTCGCGCTTCTCGCCTCCTCTGAAGAGCTCGCTCAGGATGCCGAGACCGAGGTAGAGTTGAACGAGATGATGTTGCTTGTTGATCCGGATGCTTTGAAGGTTCGGCCGTGCCTCCCCGGAGGAGAAGATCCTCCAGTCCTCTTCCCTCAAGACGAGGCACTCTTTCGATCGGGGATCGGATGTGTCCGCCTGGAGAAACGCGGACGCGGCCTGATCGAGAAGGATCCGCTTTTCCACCGGCCTCGAAGACTCCGCCGCCATGCAGCACTTGATCAGAGCCATGAGGTAATGAGCGTTCTCTTCCAGGGCGTTCTCCTTGCGTCCCGGGCACTTGCTGATACATGTCTCGAGGCTTGCCGCCGCCTTGCCGAGATCGCCTGGGTTGACATCGATCTCGTAGAGAGTTTGGAGCATGTAGCCGCAGGGAGCCCCGGGATCGGCTTCCACTGTCCACCTCCAGATCTCTTCTCTGTAAACGTAGCCGGGCCAATCCAGGGCTTCGCGGATCGGCTTGAACTCCGCCAGGGCGAGCCGAAGCTCCTTGTCCCGCTGCGCCGAGAGAAACAGAAAGAGAACGGTCACGGCGGCCAGAGCCAGAAGCGTGGCCGCCCCGGACAGGGAAGCATACTTGTGGCGGCGGATCCACTTCGTGCTCTTGGTGATCCACCCCGCCGGTTTGGCCAGCACCGGCACCCCGGCCCGAAACCGGCCGAGGTCTGCGGCGAAGTCGGCCATGGTCTGGTACCTTCTCTCCGGAACCTTGTCCATGGCGGTTAAAATGACTGTTTCGATGTCGCGCGGGATCGATGCGTCGAGGCGGCGGGGCGGCGCGGGCTCCTTCTCAAGGATCTGGTGGAAGATCTGTTCCGTCGTTTCCCCCTCGAATGGAACCCGGCCCGTGACCGCCTCGTAAAGCGTCGCGCCCAGCGAGTAAACGTCGCTCCGGGCGTCGATCTCCCGGCGTTTCGAGGCGACCTGCTCGGGAGATGCATAGTGGGGGGTGCCCCGGAACTCGCCCGAAAGCGACAGCGTGGCGAGATCGGTATGGCGCGCCACGCCGAAATCGAGAAGCATCGCCCGGTCCTCGGGTGTGATCTGGATGTTGGAGGGTTTCACGTCACGGTGGATGATCCCGGCCCGATGGGCGCAGTCGAGGGCGCCGGCGATCTCCTCGATCCATCCCAGGAGACGGACCTTCGGAATCTCCTCGCCGCGGTCTCGTGTCTCCCGCAGCACCCGGTCCAGGCCTTTACCCGGCACCATCTCCATGGCGAAATAATGAACGCCCTTCTCGTCGCCGCTCCCGAAAACGGTGACGATGTTGGGATGCCTGAGCTCGGAGACCGCCTCCACCTCACGGCGAAAGCGCGCCTCGGCGTCGAAGGTGCCGATCCGCTCCGAGCGGATGGCCTTCACCGCCACGAGCCGGTTCAGAGACTCCTGCACGGCGAGATAGACAACGCCCATGCCGCCCTCGCCGAGGCGTCTGATGAGGCGAAACTCGCCGAGCCGCTCGAAGGGAAGCCCCTGCTCCGGTTCCAGGTCCTCGAGGGCTCTGGCTTTCTCCGGTGCCTGATCCACGCGGCGAACCCAGGCGGGCTGGGCCAGGAACCCGGGAGCTTTCTCGAAGGCGTCGAGGAGTGCGATCACCTCGTTCTTGAGCGCCTGATCATCGCCGCACGTCTCGTCGAGGAATTCGCCCCTTTCGGCGGAATCGCGCTCACGGGCCGCGTGAAAGATCTCGCTAATCTTCTTCAACCCGCTCATGGGAATCTCCCTCTTCTCCATCCACTTCCTTGAAGAGCCAGGCGCGTGTGAAGTCCCAGTCCCGCTTGACGGTTGCCGTGGAAACGTCCAGAACCTTGGCCGTCTCCTCGATGGTCATTCCCACGAAAAAGCGGAGCTCCACAACGGCCAAGAGCCGTGCGTTGCTTTCATCGGACCCGAGCTTCTCGAGAGCCCTGTCGAGGGCTTCCAGATCGTCGGACGGAATCTTCAGTGCGGAAGGCGTATCGGCGGCCTGCTCGGAGGGGAGGAGGGAGAAGGGACGGCGGCCGCGTCCGCGCTTGGCTGCCTTTTTCTTTCGGGCCTCTTCGACCAGGATGCGGCGCATGGCGCGGGCCGCTGCGCCGAAGAAGTGTCTGCGGTTTTCCCACTGCGCTTCGCCGTCCGGAACGAGATGCAGGTATGCCTCGTGGACGAGGGCCGTGGTCTGCAGGGTCTGGCCAGGCCGTTCTTTACGCATGGCCTGATGCGCCATGGTGTGCAGTTCCCGGTATACCTTCGCGAGGAGCTTGTTCCAGGCCCCCTGGCTGCCGTCGGAAACGGAAGCGAGCAGTTCCGTAACGTTCTCCTGAGTGCCGGGCATGGCTTGCATCCTGAAAAAGACGGAAGAGATCGGATTCCGAAGACTCGTGCCGAGACCTTCCGAAACGGCCGACGTCATATCATAGATATCCTATTATAGGGGAAAAGATGAAAAGGAGGAAGGATGCGCTGAGCGGGGATCGAGCCCGGCTCACCGTCGTGACTCGATACTTTCTTGACAAGGGCAGAGCTCCTGACAATTCGTCACGATGAGCCATGTGAGACTCTCGGGCAGCCCGGCGACCGCCTCGCGTACGACGTTTGCCTCTTCGGCCAGGACGATCCTTACACGCCCTTGATAACGTTTGATTCTCTTGAGGAATCTGGTCAGAGCCCCGTCCTCGATAGTGATCAGACGGTCTAGATTGACCAACAACTCTCCTCCCTGATTCTTTAAATATCTTCCGATCTTATTTCCCAGAACTTTGGCATTGACCTTGTCGAGGATGCCATCGAGCGTCACCAGGACGGGCGTCTGGCCCCATTTGATGTCGAGTTCCAGTAGATTTGAAAGCCTCTTCCCTTTCAAACGTTCCACAACGAGCTCTTTTGCCGACATACGATACTTTGTTCTCTTGAGCCCGGGCTGGTAGTTGTTTTTTCCGCCGGAGACCCGGGCGGCCTCCCTGTGCGCGAAAGCCAGGGCCACGGCCGTCAGGATCCTCTGCTTGAACGACATGGGTCCCAGTTCCTCCTCGTACTTTGCAACGACTTCCTCGGCCAAGCGGAGGGTCCTGGCGTTGTGGGCGAACCGTTTCAACGCCGCCAGGGCGGGACGGTACTTGTTCGCGTACTCCTTCATGAGCGTCCGCCTCTTCGCCATGTACTGATCCTTGAATCCGGCCATGGTTCTGTATCCCCGGATGACCGTGTCGCATATGCGAAGCAGCGACGCTCCCTGCCTGTCGTAATCGAAGCGAAACGCCTCCCGGAGGATACGCTTCGATTCTTCGGGGGAGAAGTGCGGATGGTCGAACCAGATCTCGTGCTGGCCGTGCCGTTCCTCGTAAGGAACGTCTTTCCTCAGGATGTTTCTTTTATCGTAGTTCCGGTAGAGCGCCGTCCCCGGCGAGGGACCGAGCTGCATGAACTGGACGAGATCGGATTCGAGGTCCACGGCGAACCTTATGTCTTCCCAGATCGACTCCTTGTCGTGCTGCTCGAGGAACAGGATCGCCGAGGCAAGGACGGTGATGCCATGATCGCGAAGCTCGCGGATCAGCGGCTTCAGCTCGATGCCCCTGTTTTTCTCGTACATCTCGTATTTCGATTCCACGCCGATCCAGAGGAATGTCACGCCCAGGCGCGCCAGAAACTCCACACCGACTTCCACGACAGTCTCAGCGGAGCTGAAAATGCTGAAGCGGTAGTGCTTGCCGTGCTCCTCCATGAGCCGCAACAATTCACGCGCCCGCTCGGGATATTTGAGAAAGTTCTCGTCCATGATGGCGAACTCGTTGAAGCCGAGTTTCTTTTCGATCTGCAGGCAGATGTCGAAGAGTTCCTGCCCCGTCTGGAAATAGGGCGTATACTCCTTTCCGAAAAAGTGGGCCGTGCAGCAGAACCGGCAGGCGTTGGGGCAGCCCACCCCCGGGATCAGGATCGCCGTGTCGGATTTCATGGGCGCACCGAGCACGCGTCTGCCAAATGCGGAAGGCAGATTTGGATGGCTGAAAGGACGGTCTGGGTTTTCGCCGAGAAGCTTGCGAAACCACTTCACCCCTTCTCCCCGGCAGATGTGATCGTGTTCAATCAGGTTTTCGACACCGGGAATCGACGTTCCGTGGCCGCCGAGGACGATTCGGCTCGCCGGGGCGTGCTCGCGCACAAGATCGGCCATCCGCTTGGCTTTGAGAAAATTCGGTACGATGAACGAAATGCCCACGTAGTCATACCCTTTTTTGATCTCCTTGATGAATCGCTTTTCGGAAGGAAAATCGAGAACCGAAGCAGGAACGCGGATATTCTCCGCGATGAAATACAGTCCGAAGCTCGGGTGGTTGAAACGCGGCGAAAAGAGACCTTGCTCTCGTGTGACCTGATTGTGCAGGAGTTCCATGAGGTTCTCTTTACGGCCATATGCATCGTCCACGCCGAACGGTCCGAAAACGGAGGAAAGCAGGACTTTCATAAAGATCTCCTACGGTTGGCGGCTTGAGATGTGGGGGGGACTGAAAGAAAGCCGGCCTTGTTTCGTAAGCGTCGGTGATATCGAAATAGGGTTGTGTTGTTCACATCGAAACTCAAGTTGCCTGCATACAATTTATTGCCCATGAAGCACTCCAATGCGAGGTGACGGTCTGAATTTATATATCCAAGCCATGAAGAAAAAGGCTCCTAAGAGCCCGATACTCGTTATGTCGATTGAGGAAATTCGAGGATAAGGGATTGGCAGGAAGCTATCACCTCTTTAGTTTTCTCAGTCGAACGGTTGCTTGATCATAATACTCGGAATCCAGAATCTTTGAATAGGGATTCTTTTTTTCTATTGGTACAGGTGATCGTTAGAGCAGATAACTTACCGTTGGCCCGGACAGCGGCTTTCCATAAGAATAGAAAATGGACTTTATGCAATTTTATCGCTACGGGAATTCACCGGAATGATGCTGCGTTTGGTGTCAATGTTGTTCCTGTTGCTGAATTTTCTGGTCGTCGGCAGCCGATTCTGTCAAGCATTGGAGGGAGAGGACGAAGTTCCGCATGCCCCGAAGGAAATCGTCTACGGCACTCCAAAGATGCTCTGCAGGCTCGCCAGTCCTTCGATTAGGGAGAGCAGCGGAATTGCATGCAGCCGACGCAGAGAGGGTGTTTTCTGGACGCACAATGATTCGGGCGGCGATCCCCGCATCTATGCCTTCAACAGGAAAGGCGAGGACCTCTTCAGATGCGACGACGGGGCAAACGATTTTGAAGCGGTTGCAGTCGATGGGGAAACCAGAACGGTATTCCTCGCGAGCAAGTGCATGTTGCCGATCAGCAAGGCCTATTCGCTGCCCATTCCCAAGCGCGGCCGGAAGTCGCACGTAACGGCTAACACCATCGCTCGGGTAAAGGTTTTCTTCCCAACGGCGATGGACATCTCTCCCGACGGGAAGCAGCTACTGCTTCTGACCTACGGCCATGCCCTGGAGTTCACACGAAGGACTGAAGAAACCTGGGCTCAGGCTCTGGCCCGTCCTCCACGAATGATCACCATGCCTGCCCGTGATCAGGGCGAAGCGGTCTGCTATGGCCTGGACGGCAAGTCGCTCTATCTGACTTCAGAAGGCGCGGCGTCCCCATTGTGGGAACTGCCCGCGAACGAGGAGAGCGAGGAACCGGAATGAGAGCCGTTTTTTATCTCCAGATGGAGTGCTTTCGTGCAAGCGCAACGTTTTATACCGGAATATTTTAACGGATCGACCCGTGGTGCCAGCTGGCCTGGATTGACTCTTGGATTTCCGTGCGATAAAGTACAATGGCCGCAAGTCGGGATTTCTATGGAATTCCTGAATCATGGTGAAAACAGAGACTTCCCAATTCCTCCAACAGTGGCACGACGGAGACCGGCAGGGGCTCGATGCGCTGCTCGAACGCCACCTACCCTGGATCCTTGAACGAGCCCACCATCGATTGTCTCCGCTCCTTCGCAGGAAGGCGGATACCGTCGACTATGTTCAAGATGCGATGGTCCAGTTTCTGCGATTTGCCCCTCGCTTTGTCGTTTCCAACGATGCAGCGCTCCGGGCTCTTCTCTGGAAGATCGTCGAGAACACCCTTCTGAACAAGTACGACTGGTATACGGCCCGGCGCCGCGAGATCGCCCGGGAGCGCCCCCTGCCGTCGGACACCATTCTGTCCCTCGATCCTCCCAGAGATTCGGTGAGGTCGCCCAGTCGGTCCGCCGAGCATCACGAACAGGAAGCATGGGTACGCCTGGGCCTGGAGTTTCTCGAACCGGAGGATCGCGAGGTGCTCGTTCTGCGCAAATGGGACAGCCTCTCCTTTGCCGAGATCGGGGCGCGCTTTGGACTGACCGAAAGCGGCGCGCGCATGAAGCACAACCGCGCTCTGCGAAAGCTGGGAGACGTGATCTGGTCCTTGCGCAGCGGGAATATGGACAACCTTCTCAAAGAGGACACGGACTGAAAAGAGAGCTATGACATTCCAGGAGCCATCGCGCACGACCAAGGACCTGATCGAAGCAGCTCTGGACGAGTTCTGCGAGGCCTGGTTTTCGGGAGAGCGCCTCGACCCAAACGTTTTCTGCAAAAGCCGCCCCGAGTGCGGTCCCGAGCTGCGCGAGAGGATCGAGGGATTCCTCATTGCCGCTGAGGAACAGCCCGGCGGCTCGCGACCGGGCGAAACGGAATCGGTCGAGGTGTCGGACAGGGCCGGGATTTCTCCCGGAAGGGTGCTCGGCGACTTTCGAGTGATCCGCGAGATCGGGCGCGGGGGCATGGGCTCGGTTTACGAGGCGGAGCAGATCTCCCTGAAGCGCCGTGTGGCGCTCAAGGTGCTCTGGCCCCACCTCAGCATATCGGAGACGGCGGTTCTCAAGTTCCAGCGGGAGGCGGAAGCAGGCAGCCGGCAGAGCCATCCCGGGATCGTGTCGGTCTTTGCCGTGGGCGAGCAGGAAGGAACGCACTACATCGCCCAGGAACTGGTGGAAGGGGCGGGCACCCTGGCCGACAAGATGGACGAGTACCGCGAAGCCGGGGTCTTTCCCCGGGGATACTTTCGCGAGGCGGCGGAGCTGATCGCGGGGGTGGCCGACGCGCTGCGGCACGCTCATGCCTCCGGTGTGATTCACCGCGACGTGAAACCATCGAATATTCTCATGACAGATAAGAGCCTCCCCAAGGTGTCGGACTTCGGGCTGGCCCGAGTGGAGGACGCTCTGGCGCTCTCGCGGACAGGGGATTTTTCCGGCACGCCCTATTACATGTCGCCCGAGCAGGCCATGAGCCGCCGCCTCGCCATCGACCACCGGACCGACATCTTTTCCCTGGGCGTCACTCTCTACGAGACGCTGACGCTGGAGCGGCCCTTTGAAGGGGAGACGTCTCACGAAGTCCTGAGAAAGGTCCTCCTTCATGAGCCGCGGGATCCGCGCCAGGTGAATGCCCGCGTTCCGAGAGACCTCTCGGTGATCTGCCTGAAGGCCATGGAGAAGGATCCGAAGCACCGATATCAGACCATGGCGGAGCTTGGCGAGGATCTGGGCCGCTTCTTGGAAGGCGAGTCTATCCTGGCCCGGCCCGCGGGACGAATCCGCAAATCTGTAAAGTGGGTGAACCGCCACAAGGTTTCGTCTCTTGCGGCTGGAGCGATCTTTCTCGCGGCCATGGCTGTGGCGATCCTCCTCCTTGTCGTATCTCTTCAGCAGAAAAAGCAGCACCGGTTTGCGGAGAGGGGATTCAAGCCGATACAGGAGGCGTTTGAATGGACCGAGCTCGATGACTGGGGAAACAGCAAAGACGTATGGGATTGGTGCCTCAGGGTCTGCCCCTCTCATCCAAGCTGGTCCATCGTGAGAGCAGTATTCGAGATTCATCTCGGTGCGCTGGAAGACGCGGCAAAGCATCTGGAAGAATCAATCAGAAAGTGCGAGGGGCAGGATGAGGGCGATCTGGAAAGAGACGCTCATTACCTGACGGCCGTTGTCAAGCTCAGGCTGGCGCAGAGATGCGGGGACGCGCAGAGATGCGGGGACGCGCAGAGATGCGGGGACGCGCACGAGATGAGACAGGAGCTTGTTGCAGAAGCTTCCTCGGAGTTGGCCAAAGCGGGAGAGTTCGATTTCAGTTCTTCAGAGGCACTCGTGTGGCGCTTCAAGGACCATCCCTTGGACGGAGTCGATGATGAAGATTGGTTTCTGAAACCGATCAAGCTGAACATCGAACACTATCTGATTCAGCTTTACCTGGGGATGTGGACCTCCAATCCCTTTTACCTGGGTGGAAAAAAGAAGGATTTCGACAAAGCCATCAAACATTTCGAAAGAGTCTTGAAAGCCCGGCCCGACAATGTTGCAGCCCTCACCTTCCTGGGCCGGCTCTATTTCTTCCTGGCCAGATCGTACAACTTCCTCGAGCTGACCGATCAGGCCGGAGGTTACCTGACGCAGGCGCTGGAGCTTCTCAGCGACCAACCTTGCCACACGGTTGAAACGCACCTGGGACAGATTGGCGTGCCATACCACATGATCGACACGAGCCTGGGGCAGATATGTATGCTGCGAGGCGATGACAAGGCGGCACGCTATCACTTCGAAAGGGCGTGCGAGCTGAGAAAGGATTGCAGACATATCCATAATGCCTGGCGGGGCCTTGGGAAGGTCCATGCCCGGCAGGGCGAGCCTGACAAGGCTCTGGAAATGTTCAACAAGGCGCTGAAGCCATTCCCGCTCGATTTTCACAGCAATGTTTCTTTGGCCGAATTCCACCTCTTGAGGCATGAAACCGCCAAAGCTTTGTTGCACGGAAAGCAGGCAAGGAGATCCGCCAGGAGATCTCCCGCAGTCCTTCGAGAGAGTGAAAGCCGGTACGCGCCGGCCTATCTCGTCTGTACGCGCATTCACCTGGAAAGGGGAGAATATGAGGATGCCGTCGAGAATCTGGATGCACTCTATGCCATAGCCAGGTTCTCGCCACACGATCTGAGTCTCGCCTGTCTCCTGATCGCGGTCTTTTCCGAGGAGGGAGTCAGCGATACAGCCGAAGAAAGAGGCCTCGCAGGTCTTGCCGGCTCGATGGCCGGGCGGGCCGCCCACTATGCCAGGCATGAAGGCAGAGTTTCTCCCATCTGTCTCAGCGCTCAAGGCGCTGTTCACTATCTCTCGGGGCAATATCGGGATGCGATCGACTTCTTCGAGAGAGCCCGGCAGGTAAGAAATGAGAGGTGGCCCGAAGAGATCAGGAAATCCCATTGGCCCGATGAGGCCCGCGACCTCTACTTTTTGGCCATGGCGTATTTCGAACTCTCACAGACAGAAGCGGGTGTCGATGGGGGGGCGTGGAGAGAGTGCTACGACAAGGCCGAATCACTGCTCCTGGAAAACGGTCTTCCTTTTGAGTACCGTGATATACAATAGGCTGACTCTCCACAAACTCCTCAGCCGTCTTGTACTTCGTTGGGTCTGCCTTGTTCGCCTTGTCTTTTTCAAGTAGTTTGGTTTCCTGTTCCACTTATGCTA
>CAZWHE010000086.1:0-16436 GCA_964633825.1 uncultured Phycisphaerales bacterium
TGGAGTGCCTGCCGCCGAAGGCGGAGAGAATCCTGAAGAACACCACGGTGAGCACTGCAACCGGGATCGATGTGCTGATGGTGAGCCCCGCCTTCAGGCCAAGGTAGGTGTTGGCTGCGCCGAAGACGATGCCAAGGATGATTCCCGACAGGACGGCCTTGAAGGTGAACTCGGGAGGATCCTGCCCCTTCGTCAGTGGAACGAACTCCTCACCTTCCTTGACCAAGTACGCTGTGGGTGGAAGCTTACGGTCCGTCATGAGGATAAAAAGAGGTAACAGCGACTTAAGAGCTTGTCAAGTGTTGTAGGTCCCGAAAACATCATCCGGACACCATTGTCTTGATCAGCCTGACCGGAATCCGAGGTGGGGACAAGAGCCGAAAAACAGAGACAGTTTCGATTACAGTTCGTTTTGCTCCACCACCAAACACCATCTCCTCCCTTCCTTGGCGGCCATTCCGCTTTACTCAGGTATTCCGTGTATTCTATTCAAGTAAGCCGTGACATATTGAGGAGGTGGGGCCGATGATCCTTATGGGGGCGTAACCCATTCGGTTCTTGCTCGACTTGTATACCGGCCAAGTGGGGTGGCCTCGCTTGACAGACCCTGCTCGGCAGGATAGATTTACCAGCATATATTATGAAGCGCTGGTGGATCTATCCATGAGAAAAAAGCGGAAATCAAATAAGCGCAGCGCGTTCTCCCGTGCGGCGAGCGTCTTCCGCAAGCACGGCGGCGTTCTCCGCACGATGGAGGCGCTCCGGCTCGGCGTTCACCCGCGGACACTTTACGCTATGCGGGATGCCGGATTGCTGGAGCGGCTCGGGCGCGGACTCTACCGGCTCGCTGATCTCCCACCGCTGGGAAATCCCGACCTATTCGCGGTGGCTTTGCAGGTTCCGGACGGTGTGCTCTGCCTGATCTCCGCCCTGTCGTTCCACGAGATCACGACTCAGATCCCGCACGAGGTCTATGTTGCTCTCAGGCGGGGTGCGGAGCCGCCACGGCTGGAGCATCCTCCCGTCCGCGTATTTTGGTTTACGGGAAAGGCGTTCGCTGAAGGGATCGAGACGCACGAGTTGGACGGCGTTACTATTCGCGTGTACGGAGCAGCGAAGACCGTGGCCGACTGCTTCAAATACCGAAACAAGCTCGGACTTGAGATGGCTCTTGAGGCGTTGAAGACCTATCTGCACGAGAAACGCGGGAGCCCCGACGAGCTTCTGCGGTTCGCCCGAGTGTGTCGCGTCGAGAAGGCGATGCGTCCATACATTGAGGCCTTTCTGTGATGCGCCGGGAGGTGAAGAACGTTACCGCCTCCATAAGGCAGCGTCTGCTTAACGAGGCTCGCGCAACGGACCGCCCCTTCCACGAGTTCCTCCAGTACTTCGCCATGGAACGCTTTCTCTATCGGCTGTCCCGGTCACGGCATGGCGCGAGGTTTGTTCTGAAGGACGCGCTCATGTTGTCGATGTGGCAGGTTTCGCTGACGCGTCCTACCAAGGACATCGATCTGCTGGGCCATGTAGCCAACGATGTCGACCGGACCGTAATGGTTATGAAGGAGGTATGCCGTCAACAGGTCGAGCCGGACGGTTTGGACTTTGATCCGGAGAGCGTCCGAGGGGAGCGGATCGCCGAGGAGGCCGAGTACGAAGGAATCCGGATAAAGCTTCGTGGGAGTCTGGGAACGGCCCGGATCGCTGTGCAAATCGATGTCGAATTCGGCGACAAAGTGTTTCCGGGTCCGGTGATGATCGAGTATCCCACGATACTGGACCTGCCTGCCCCACGGATTCGCGGGTACACGCGAGAGAGCGTGATAGCCGAAAAGTTCCACACGATGGTGAGGCGAGGTTTACTCAACAGCCGCATGCGGGACTTCTTCGACGTGTGGGCCTTGGCGCGTCAGTTCGATTTCGACGGAAGGGTTCTGGCGGCAGCGGTTCGCGAGACTTTCGCACGGCGGGACCACGAGGTCGCCTTCCGCCCGGTGGCCCTGACGGAGGAGTTCGCGACGGACACTACGAAGGCGGCACAATGGCGGGGATTTCTGCGCAAGAATCGGCTGGAGGATGCCCCGAGTGAGCTCGTGAAGGTGGTCGAGGAGATCGCGGCTTTTCTTGGCCCGGTAGCAGAGGCCCTCCACGAAGAAAGAATGTTCGGAGGTCTCTGGCGGTCGCCGGGACCTTGGTCCCCGACGTAGTGCGAGCCCCGGAGATCCGCGAATGGTCTCACGGTTTCGAGCGTCTGGTTACAGAGAGCAGAAGCAATCACCTGAACACCTTCAAACAGTTTCGATCCCAGTCCGATTTGCTCCACCAACCTCGATTACCTCCGCCATTCGTTCACTGCACCGTTGTCGCAACGACGTTCGTTGTGAGCTCGTACTGTGCACCCTGCAGCCAAACATTGAGTCCCGAGGCATTGATCGGCACGGTAGCGGTCCAGCTAACGGTTCCGGCATTATTTGTCTGAGTGGGACCGAAAGCCTTTTTGGGATTGGCAAGATCAATGTAAGTGTTCAAAGGATTTACCCAGACACTGCCCGGACCGGTTCGGCTGTAGATAAGATAGGTGTCTGTATCCGGCTGGCCGTTAGACACTGTGAAGACGGCGGACTGACCGGCCACGAGCGGATCGGGGCTGACTGCGAGCACGTACGGTATCGTGTAGTGGAACCCCATATCAACGACTCCGACATCCAACACATCATCGGTCCTCGTGCTGCCGTATATCATTGGCGGTAGGGGATGCCCGGCATTGACACAAGGATTCACGACTCCCGGCTGACAGGGATCCTGATTCAAATGATAATCACCGCCGCCCGAATTGTGGAAGAGGGGATTGTCAGAGATATTGCCTGTTCCCGGCCAGCCGGATTGAATATCCGAGTATGAAACAGTGAACGTGCCATAACCGGCGTCAAAGATTTGGCCGAGTTCGTTGCCCCAAACGATGCAATTGGTGACTGTCGCATCATTATAGTTTCCGATTCCTCCCACCAGCCAATCCGCATTGTTGTATGCAACTGTGACATTTCTTATTGTCGCAGTGCCTGAAGATGAAATATAGATTCCTCCAATCCCATTGGCGGCCGTGTTGTCATAAATCAACGAATTGGTGAGATACATGCTCGACATATAATCCACTGTTATGGCGGCGCCGTTGACGGCTTCATTTTGAGTAAAAATACACGAATCTACAGTGAAATCGGAACCTCCATGGAGCTGCAATCCGCCCCCTTCGTTGTGTATGGGGTTTCCGCCGTTTCTGATTGTGAGTTGCCCTATACTACCCGTGGCATTATCTGCTCGTATTGCATTTGTAGTGTGATTAGACCAAAGAACGGTGCTAAGAGCTCCCGAACCCATCAGTGTCAGATCGGTTTTATTACTGATCAATAAGTTTTCTCCATATGTCCCCGGTCTGACGATTATCGTGTCTCCATTATTCGCCGCATCGATTGCTGCCTGGATGGTGGAGTAATCATCGGGAACATAGATAGTGGTTGCATGGGCAATACCAGCATTTAACAGGATAAAGGACAAACAGAGTATTATTGCTTTGTACATGATTCCTCCTCCTTGATTAAATTAACAAATATATGATTCTTCCTTCTAAATCAGGTTTCTGGTGCATGATCCCGTTGAATTCCTCAGATAAGGAATTGTACCTAAAAGAAGAGGGATGTCACAAGTTCAATATGTGGGGAAATTGACTTGAGGAACGCTGGTAGGAGGGCTGATGGATTGCTGGCAAATAGGCCTGACAGTCTCCCAGCTGGGGACGAGAGCTAAGTTTCAAAAACAGTTTCGGTCCCAGTCCGCTTTCCTCCATCAACCAAAATAAAGCGAACACGCTTTCTCCGAATCCGGCCCGCCGAAACCCTCCGGCGGGTTGTTGCAAGCGGCGGAAGAATCAAGTTATACTGTTCGGTTGATTTCGTGTATACTACATGCTGAAGCTCGCGCCATCGATGGAGGAACCCGAGATGCGAAAAGTGATGTTTCTGCTGATTCTCCTGTCCATGTCCCTCTGTCAAGAGGCAGGAGCTCGGGATCGTCCCGCAAGAAGACTGGAGGCGCCGAGACCGGATTGCCGTGTCGATGTGGAATCCCTACTCCTGGACGGCGTGCGCAGCCCGGAGGGGCTGGACCAATATATCGAAAGCGTCATGAACGATAAGCACATTCCCGGCCTCTCGGGCGCCCTGTTCAAAGACAAGCGGCTCATTTGGACCGGCGCCTTCGGTTATGCCGACATCTCCAAGAACAAGCTCGTTACGGAGGATACTCTTTTTCTATTGGCTTCCGTCACCAAGGTGCTCACCGGAACGGTCGCGATGCAGCTCTATGACCAGGGGCTTTTCGACTACCACGATTCGGTCAACGCCTATCTTCCCTTTCCTGTCCATCACGCTCACCATCCCCAGACGGAGATCACCGTTTTCATGCTCCTCGCCCATACATCCGGGATCAAGGACAACTGGAATGTGATGCCTTACTACCCCGGAGATTCGCCCATCCCCCTCGGGATCTACCTGGAAGACTATCTGACTCCCGCCGGAGCCTACTACAATGCGTATCGGAACTTCTACACCTGG
This sequence comes from uncultured Phycisphaerales bacterium, assembly GCA_964633825.1. Taxonomy (GTDB): domain Bacteria; phylum Planctomycetota; class B15-G4; order B15-G4; family CAYZWU01; genus CAZWHE01. The sequence continues at coordinate 4,608 of CAZWHE010000086.1, forward strand.
CAGCCCGGCACGGACTACGGCTACAGCAACATCGCCGTCGGGCTCTTGGGCTATTTCGCGGAGGCGGTTTCGGGAACGAACCTGGAAGACTGCGCCCAGCAGAACCTGTTCGGCCCGTTGGGCATGCAGGAGACGTCCTATTTCCTGGCCAACCTGAATGCGGATCATATCGCCGTGCCCTATTACTGGAACGGAGTGAAATACGTGGAGATCGGTCATTACGGTTTCAGCGATTACCCCAGCGGCCAGGCCAGAACCAGCGCGACGCAGCTCATCGATTTCCTCTGGAACTTCTGGCGGAACCGGGTTGCCGGGGGACCGCCGGGAACAGGCTCCGGGAGCGGCGGTCTCCAGATGCAGCGGCTCGGCCCCTTTGCCGGCCTCGGTCCGAGCTCCGACCCTGGAAGCGATTTCGAGTTCGTCCGTTTTCTCGAACCGGAGACGGCAGCGGCGATGATCACTCCGCAGATCGACCCGATCGATCCCGACCAGGGATTGATCTGGTACGAGTGGACCCTCAACGACCGCACCCTCTGGGGCCATGCGGGCGGGGACTTGGGAGCCACCACGGAAATGTGGCTCTCTCCCGATGAGAACACGGGCGCGGTGGTGCTGACCAACGGGGAGTCCTATTTCGACGAGATCATCCACGCCCTTTTCGAGTACGCCGAAACCCAGTAATCCTACTCTTCTCTCTCACGGCTCCGCGCATTCTGCGAATCCGCAGTAGAAAGCGCGTGAAATGTTCGGGCTAAACCGATGGACACGGCAGTGACCTTGAACTCGGGTGTCATGGCATCCGGATCGAGCACCCCGCTGGTGAGCTGATTGATCGCCACTTCCGGGAAGTGAAAAGTCGTAAAGAGCACACCCGGACGAACATCGTTGCTCAGCTTTGCCCTAAGCCGCGTCTCCCCCTGCCTCGAGCGAACCCATACCCTGTCGCCGCCGTCGATGCCGTGGTGCGCGGCGTCATCGGGATTGATCAGCAGCTCGTCGCACGCCATCAGTTCGATGTTGGGCGTGCGCCGCGTCATGGACCCGCAGTTGTAGTGCTGAAGCCTGCGTCCGGTGGTGAGGATATAGGGATACTCCTCCATGTCGTCGCCCTGAAGCTCGGGGGTCTCGACAAAGTCGGTAAACACGAATCGACCTCTGCCCCGTTTGAACCGGTCCGTATGCAGGATCCGCGTATCCGTTCCGTCTTCGGCCACGGGCCACTGCTTGCCGTTGTTCCCCAGTCCGTTCCAGCTCACTCCGGCGAAAAAGGGTACCACCTTGGCGATCTCTTCGAGGTGAATCGCAGGATCGTAACCCTCCTGGGGATAGCCCATGCGGTTCATGATGTCGACAACGATCTGGCCATCGGCGCGCGTCCCTTCGAGGGCCGGAATCACCTGGTTCACGCGCTGGATGCGCCGTTCACCGTTCGTGAAGGTGCCGCTCTTCTCCAGGTGGGACGAGGCCGGGAAAACGACATGGGCGAGACCGGCTGTTTCCGTCATGAAGATCTCCTGCACGGCAAGGAAATCGAGGTTCTTCAAGGCTCGTCTCACATGGGTCGTGTTGGGATCGGTCTGCATGATGTCTTCGCCCATGATCCAGAGCGCCTTGAGCCTGCCTTCCATGGCGGCGCCGAGCATCTCGGGCGTTGTCAGCCCCTTGTCGCCCGGCACGGGGCGTCCGTAATGCCGCTCGTAATGGGCGCGGACAGAGGCATCGGTCGGATCGAGATAACCGGCGCCCAGGTCGGGCTGCACACCCATGTCCGCGGCGCCCTGAACATTGTTCTGACCCCGGAGCGGATTGAGTCCCACGCCGGGCCGTCCGATGTTGCCCGTCATCATGACCAGGGAGGCGAGCGTCATGACGCCGCGGCTGCCCTGGTAATGCTCGGTCAGGCCCAGGCCGTGAAAAGCCATGGCGTTTTTCGCCTCTCCGTAGATCCGCGCCGCTTCGCGAACCTTTTCGCGGCCGACGCCGGTGATGTTTTCCAGCTTGCCCGGATCGATGCTCAATGCCGATCGGCGGAATTCATCGAAGCCCTCTGTGCGCTCCCTGACAAAGGCTTCGTCCACCAAGCCTTCTTGGATGACATAGTGAGCCAGCATGTTCAACAGGGCGACATTGCTGCCGGGACGGAGCTGGAGGTGCACGGCAGCATGGCGCGCCAGCTCGATGCGCCGCGGATCGACCACAATGAGGGGAGTTCCCTTCATGGCCAGTTGACGCATCTTGGCGCCCGTTACCGGGTGGGCCTCGGTCACGTTGGCTCCCACCACGAGGAGGCAGTCGGCCAGCTCCATTTCGTTGATGGAATTGGTGGCCGCGCCCGTGCCGTAAGTCCGGCGCATCCCCAAAGCGGTCGGCGCGTGGCAGACCCTGGCGCAGCCGTCGATATTGTTGCTGCCCATGACGGCGCGCATGAACTTCTGCATCAGGTAGTTTTCCTCGTTGGTGCACCGCGATGACGAGATGCCGCCGATCGCGTCCGCCCCGCAGCGCGCCTTGATGGAATTCAGGCGCTTTACCGTGTAATCGAGCGCCTCGTCCCAGCTCACGGCGGTTAGGTTGCCGTCTTTGCGCAGCAGGGGTGTTTTCAGGCGGTCGGGATGATTCACGTAAGCGAAGGCATAGCGGCCTTTGACGCAGGCGTGGCCCGAGTTGACCTCGGCGTCGGCCGCCGGCGTGACGGCGCTGATCTCGCCCTTCTTCAGCAGGACGTCCAGGTTGCAGCCGACGCCGCAGTAGGTGCAGACCGTGCGCACGCTCCTGTCCGCGGCAAGAGTCTTGGCGCGATGGCGGTCGCTCAGCGCATTGGTGGGGCACGCCTGCACGCAGCGCCCGCAGGACGAGCACTCGGAATCCATGAAATTCCCGTTCCCCGAGGAGATCACGCGGGAGCGATACCCGCGCTCGAACATGCTCAGCGCGAGCTCTCCCTGTATCTCGTCGCATGCGCGGATGCAGCGATGGCAGGCAACGCACTGCGCCGGGTCGAAACGGATATAGGGATGGCTGTGGTCAGGCCCGGGTGCAAGCCGGCTGCGCGGAAAGCGCGAGCCCGAAATCTCGAGCCGCTGAACGAGGTCCTGGAACAAGGTGGGCCTCTCGCCGTCCGGCGGCTGCAGGTCATCGGGCGGATAATCGGAGAGCAGAAGCTCTGCGATCGATCGGCGCAGCTTTTCGATTCGGGGCGAGTTCGTGTCGATATATTGGCCGGCTTCGACAAGGGTGTGGCACGACGCTTTCACGCTTTTTCGACCCTCTTCGGACGAAGCGACATCGACGCTGCATATCCGGCAGCCTCCGAAAGGCTCCAGAGAATCGTCGTGGCACAGAACAGGGATGACGTCCTTGCCCAGGTGACGGCACACGTAGCTGTAGATCGTTTCCCCTCGCTCGAAAGGAAACACACGCCCATTGATATGCGCCGTGTCGATCACGATGAAAAGTGCTCCGCAAGTTCGGCAGAAAAGTGCTTCATCATGTTGCGAACGGGCAGGGACAGCCCGCCGCCCAGTGCACAGAGGGAGCCGAGCTCCAGGGTCTCGAGCAGATCTTCGAAAGCGGCGATGTCCAACGACAGGCCTTCTGCGGCTTGTTCCAGGAGGTGACGCCCTTTTTCCGTGCCCAGCCGGCAGGGCAGGCACTTGCCGCAGCTCTCATCGGCCATGAAAGAAAAGAGGTGGCCCATGAAATCGATCATGGGGAAATCAAGTGGAATCCCCACAAGCCCCGCGTGGCCCAGCAGAAAGCCTTCCCGCTCGAAAGACTCGAAGTCCACCGACAGGCCGTCGATCATATCCATGGGGACGACGCTGCCCAGGGGGCCGCCCACTTGCAGTGCTTTTACCCGGCCTTTGAACCCTCCGCCGAGGTGGTGAACGACTTCTTTCAACGGCGTGCCCATGGGCACTTCGTGTACGCCGGGATTGTTGAAACCGTAATCGAGAGAGAGCAGTTTTGTGCCCGTGCTTTCCACTGTGCCGATGGCGGAAAAGGCCTTGCCTCCATGCTCCAGAATCCACGGCAGCGCGGCAAGGGTCTCCACATTGCTCAGCAGGGTCGGCTTGCCGTACAAGCCCTCGGCAGCAGGATAGGGCGGGCGGATCCGCACCTCGGGACGCAAGCCTTCGATGGAATTCAGCAGGGCCGTCTCTTCGCCGCAGACGTAGGAACCGGCGCCGCGGACAATGTGAAACCGAAATCGGGTCCGCCCAAAGGCGTCTGTTTTTTCGAACGCTTCGATCGCCTCCGTCAACAGCGCATGCGCCGCCGGGTATTCCGCGCGGAGATAGACATAACCCGTGTCCGCGCCGGCCGCGGTTCCGGCGGCCAACATGCCCGCCAAGACCCGGTGAGGCCTCTGTTCCAACAGGTACCTGTCGGAGAAGGCGCCGGGATCTCCCTCGTCCCCGTTGCAAACGACATATTTTTGCCCGGCCGGCGTCTTCGCGCAGGCCGCGAGCTTGTGGGCGAAACCGAAGCCCGCCCCGCCGCGCCCCCGAAGCCGCGAGGCCGATAACTCTTTCACGATCTCTTCCGGCTCTCGGAGAACGATCGAATAGAAATCGTCCAAGGGCCCGGCGTGATCCGCAAAGAGGCTGGGCGATGCTGCGCAGAAATAGGGGATCCTTTCGCTGTTTGCTTCCCCGTACGAATCCTTGCAGTAGCAGGTTCCCATGCAGTTGACCCGCCCGATCTCGTCTTCCCTGTATCGAACCGAAAGCGTGCGAAGGGCGTGGGCGCGTTTTCCCGACAATCGGCACGACGTGCCGCTGCAAACAGAGGCCCGGGTTTCGCCGCGGCCGGGTTTTAAAAAATCGTAAAAGGATGCCGCACCAAGCAAGGCGGTTTCAGAGACCTGTCTCTCTTCGGCAAGGGCTCGCAAGCACTCGGGAGCCGGGCCGCCCGGCTCTTGCACCGCATCCGTCAGTGCCTGAAACAGCGTTCCATCTCGAATCCGGCGGGCACTCACAGCGCGAATGTTCTTCGACATGTTCCGACTCTCCTTCAAAGTCCCCCGGCCGCAGTGATAACGGTATTCACCAACTGCAGGCGATTGGGCGGCTTTTGTGTTATCTCGAAGAAAGATCACTTCGTCAAGTCTGTTCGGCTCGGAGCCGGCGGGGGAGTCGGGAATTGCGATTCCGTCGGGTTTTTGTACCCACAGGTTTCACAGGGCCTCGTGCGCTTCCTCCCAGGGAAATAAAGATCAATGTAATTAAATTATTCATGAAGCCGGAAGCGCCGAATGCCGAAGTGGGCCATGAGGATTCATTGAAGGGACACAGGGTTTAAGGAGTGGAAATGTGAAAATCATCATGCCTTGCGCCTTCCTTTTTCTTCCTCTGCTTGTTTCGGGCTGCTGTTATGTGTCGGAGCAGGAGAGCGTTCTTTCCGAAATGGTCGATTGCATGAACGAGATGGCTGACATTCTCGAGACGGTTCATGACAAAAATTCGGCCCTGCTGGCAAAACCCAAGCTGAAAAAGTTGGAAAAGAAATTGGAAGCCGCCAACGCCAGGATGGCGAAGAGCATCAAAAAGGGCAATCCCCAGGAGATGCAGAGTCTCGTGAAGGATTACCAGAAGCCCCTGGCTGATGCCGGTCAGAGGTTCGCGAAGGAACTGATGCGGGTATCGTGCATCTCCGGAGTGGGCGAAAATTTTCAGGAGTTGTTCGTGACCCAGAACAGCGGCAGCACATGAGGCCGTAAAAAGACCTCGCGCAAGGGTTCGCGAGCATCATTCTGAAAAACCTATCCCGACCCGGCGGCAGGATATCGATGCAACTGAAATCGCACGCACGCTGCCATATCGTGCGTGCGATCTCTATCGTGCGATCTCTGTTTGGTTTGTCTACGTTATCAGGATCACGTTCGACGTGGTGCACGGCGTCAGATCGATAACCTGCACATACACGGTGCCGCAAGCCCAGGCGGGGACCCATGCGGAAATGGTGCATTCCCCCAAGGCATTTGTATTTGCCGCTGCGGCAAACGCGATGGAGTTGTCAAGCCCGGTCACGGTGCCGGCGCAGGGATATCCCGGCGGAACGACATATGATCCGGTGCCGAATGCGCGGAGATAAACGACTCGTGAAAACGGTGTGGCGCCGGTGACGTCAAAGGTCATGACTCCCGGGCACGAGCCTGTTGTAGACAGAACCTGTGCCTGTGCGGCCTCGGAAACAAAAAGAGCAATCAGAAATGCTGCGATTGTTGCGTAACGTTTCATGGTTTTTTCTCCCTGGTGTTTGCAGACAATTTTGCCAAAGCAATAATGAACTGTGAGACTAATAGTGTGGAATCGAAATGGTGCAAGGTGAAATGCTCAAACCGGACAGAACGGCGCGATTCCGAGCCGGGGTGAGAGTCGCCGCTCACTTGCCGGTATATCCCAGCTCTTCCAAACGCTCCTGGAGCTTGGGATCGATCTTGACGTCCGCGCCGGGTTGAATCGCCAGAGCCCGGAGTTGTGTGTGCACAGCCTCCTCGAGCTCTGTAAGCTCCCTGACCCGGTTCGGCCGGCCGGCCGAGAGATCACGCGTCTCGCCGGGATCGGCGATCTCGTCGTAAAGTTCCACCACGTCTTTCCGTCCGGTGTATTCCCATTTAATTCGAAGAAGCCTGAGCGGCCACTGCTGCAGCAGTGTGGCGCTGCCGAGACGCTCCTCCTGCAGATGGGATAAGAGGGGCGTTGATCGCGCGATCTCCCCGTCGCCGCGCACCAGCGGTCCGAGGGACACCCCGTCTCCGAAGGGCATTCCTCCCGGCGCCACACCCGCCAGATCCAGGATGGTGGCTGCCACGTCGATCAGTCCCACCGGCGTCTCGACCCTTCGGCCGGGACAATGGCCGCCGTTCCGCACGATCAGCGGAACGTCAATGGCCTCGCTGTACAGCGTTCTGCGGTGTCCGAGACCGCCGTGATCGAGGAGCTCTTCTCCGTGGTCCGACGTGATGATGAGCAGGCAGCGGTCCAGCCGGCCGTCTGATCGCAATTCTTCAAGAAATTGCACGAGCTTTTCGTCCGAGTACGCGATCGCTCCGTCGTAACGCGCCAGCAGGTCGGCGCGCTGGCCGGGACTCGGCTCGGGAGAATCGGTCCTTCCCGGACCCATGACCGACCACCAGAGCTTGCCCTGGAATGGGAGCTTCCCTTCACCGGCGGCGCTGTTGCGGAATCGCTCTCTATACTCGGGAGGCGCCCGATAAGGGCCGTGGACATTCATCACATGCAGATAGAGGAAGAAGGGCTCCGGCGGCGGCTCGGCGAGCCATGCGCGAGCTTCATTGAGCAGGACGGTGATATCGGGATAGTCTTTGGGATTCTGGCCGCCGCCCTCGTAAAACGTGTCAAAGCCCTGGTCGAGGTGAAACTTCGCCGAAACGTAGGGATTCCCCGAGAACGCGGCGGTGGCGTAGCCTGCGTCTTGAAGGATTTCCGACAGCAGCCTGGCCTCCTTTGCGATCGAGCGGTTGCGGTGCGCCGTGTGTCGCAGCGGGTCGAGCCCGGACAGCAGGCTGGCGGTGCTGGGCTTTGTCCATGAGCTCGGCGCGATGCAGCGCTCGAACACAACGGACTCTTCTGCCAGGCCGTCGATTCCGGGGCTCGTCTCTTTGTCGTACCCGTGAAAAGAAAGGTGGTCCTTGCGCAGCGTGTCGATCACAACGAGGATAACGGGACGGAGCGACGGCTCGTCGGCGCACCCTCCGGGCAGCATCGCCGCCAGGGCGATCACCCAGGGCGTGAAAAACCGGGAAAGACGAAACCACCCCTTGGTGTATTCGCTGGGCATATTTTGTCCCCTCGATTTAAATGGAAGAGAGGATTTTATCGATTCGCCGGAATCAGGAATAGTTGAAAATCCGGTACGATTGCCGGAGCGGCGCCAAATGCCGCTGCCCCGGCCTTTCACGACCGGATTTCAAGAGGAAGTACGGTGATTTGGAGGCTATTAATTCTTAATACGAGCCTCTTACGGGCATTGACTCTTTCATGTCAAAAGGGGTTTGGAGTTTTCAGCTTGCCGTTTCCTTACACTTTGGATTTTGGTAAAAAAGGTTTTTATCCGGACGATCCGCCGGAATTTTTTCTTGGGCGGGTATCGAGCGGCAGCGCTGTCCGGATGAGGAACCGTGGAGGTTAATGAATGCGATACGCGGAGACAGGTTTCAATCTGGAGGTTGATCTCACCAGGGGAAGCTTCGAGAAGACGGCAACAGACCCGCGGCTCACAGAGCATCATCTGGGAGGGCTGGGCACGAACGCCAGGCTCTTCTGGGACAGGGTTCCGCCCGAGACGGAGCCATTCTCCGAAGACAACCTGCTCATCTTCGGGACCGGTATCCTGACCGGCACACCGGCGCCCGGCTGCAATCGCACCATCCTTTCCACCCTTTCTCCGCAGACGCGGCTGTTTGCGTTTTCGATGATGGGCGGATTCTGGGGGCCGGAGCTGAAGCACGCCGGCTATGACAAGCTGATCGTTCGCGGCAAGTCCCCCGACCTGGTCTATCTATGGATCCGGGACGACAAGGTTGAGATACGCGACGCGACGCATTGCCGGGGCTTGGGCACGCTCGAAACGGCCGAAGTCATCCGCCAGGAGCTGAACGAGCCGCATGCCCAGGTCTCGTCCATCGGCCTGGCCGGCGAGAACAGGGTCTTCTACGCTTCCGTCGAGCAGGGCCGGTCGAGCGCGAGCCGGCTGGGCGCCGGCGCCGTTATGGGAGACAAGAACCTCAAGGCGATCGCCGTTCGCGGGTCGAAGGACATCAACATCGCCAAGCCGGAAAAATTTATCGAGCTCTGCAACGAAGCGCTGAGGTTTATACAAAAGCGCAACGATAATCCGATTCCGGGCGTCATGCCGATCCTTGCCGGGCTCGGGTCGCCGCAGGAGATGGCGATCCACGACGAGAAGTGGCACACCGAGAATTTCGCGTGGGGCAATGCCCGCACCCGCAGGAAGGGTTTCTGGACTGATGAGATCCAATCGCTGTGGACGAACACGATGGAGACCATGCGGACCCGGCTCTTGAGCTGCCACAACTGTCCCATGAAGTGCGGCGCCGCCATCTCGGTCGACACGAGAATGTGCTCGTATATGATGAAGTGCTTCTCCAAGCTCACCTATGCGATGGGGGCCTTCTCCGACCTGGAGTTCGGTCTGCGCATCGCACAGAAGGCCACGGAACACGGAGTGGACGCCTTCACGGCGCCCCAGACCATGGCCTTTGCCATCGAGCTTTACGAAGCCGGAATCCTGACCGACAAGGACGTGGAGGGATGGCCTGAAGACAACGAGGGGCGGTTCTACTGGCTGCTCGACAGGATCGTTCGGCGGGAAGGGATCGGCGACATTCTGGCCAACGGCACCTACTGGGCGGCCGAGGAGATCGGAAAGGGCGCACAGGAATACGCCCACAACAACATCAAGAAACACGAGCAGCTGCCGCTCAAGCTGGGGATGCTGAATCCCATCTACTTCCTCATGTATTCCACGGGCGAGAAGATCAACATCACCCAGATCGAGGGGAACTTTCCCCAGGCGCCGTTTCCGAAGAGAGAGCAGCGCGAGGAGTTCTGCAAAGACTGGATCCAGGTTCCCGACGAGAAGTTCAAGGAGTACTTGCTGAACTGGGAGCTGCGGGGAGAGAACTCGATTCCTCATTATCCGACGATCGAGGCCACGTGCGACATCGTGGACTGGCAGGAGATGATGCACTATATCGACGACGCCACCGGCATGTGCGCCGGTTTGTCGTCTTTTCCACTGAAGCCGCCCTTTCACATCCACAATCTACCCCTTCTGATCTCGGCGGGGGTCGGGCTCGATCTCGATAAAGAGAGCCTGACGCATCTGACCAAGCGGAATCGGAACATCGTCCGCGCCAACAACCTCAGGCGAGGCATGACGCGCAAGGACGAGAAGCCGCCGGCCGATCACTGGAAGAAAAGGTTCCCCGAGCTGGAAGAGGAGCTCATGGACAAGTACTACGAGTTCAAGGGGTGGAACCGCGAGGGCATTCCCACTCGCGAGACCCTGCACGACCTCGATCTGGACTACGTCTACGAAGATTTCGTCGAGAGAGGAATCCTGAAAGAAGAGGACGATTCCGCTCCGTCCGGGGAGACGCCCGCCGAAGGAAGCGCCTCGTAATGGCCGGGAAGAAGAAAAAGAAGAAGATCGTCAAGACGATCAAGGTCGACGTGGACAAGTGCAACGGCTGCCGGGCCTGCGAGGTGATCTGCTCCGCCTTCCATTCCGCACCGCGCTACAGCAGCGACAATCCGGGGAGAGCGCGCGTTCGGGTGATTCGCGAGCCCCTGTCGGACATCTATGTTCCCGTGTTCGCCGGCGAGTACACGCCAGTGGAGTGCGCGGGCAGGGACAAGTACGTCATCGACGGAAAGGAATACGACGAGTGCGCCTTCTGCCGGGCGTCCTGTCCCTCGCGCGACTTTTTCAAGGAACCCGATTCCGGCCTTCCTCTCAAGTGCGACAGGTGCGAATCGGAACCGGCGCTCGAGGAGCCGATGTGCGTGCAGTGGTGTCTGGCCGATGCCCTGACCTACGAAGAGCGCGAAGTCGATGAGGAAGAAGCGGAAAAGCCGGAAGAAGTCGATGTGGGGCTGGAGGCGCTGGCGGACAAGCACGGCTGGCAGAAGGTCGCCGACGCCATAGCCAGGCTGTCGAAGAAGAAATAGGAGACTCGCGTGGAACCTGTCAGCCCCATCGCTGAAATCATCGAGGAGATCAGGGAAGCCGGCGATGAAACCTCCACGCTCTGCTACCAATGCGGGAAATGCGACGTCGTCTGTCCGTGGAATCGTGTCCGAAATTTCAGCATACGCAAGATCATCCGGGAAGCCGTGTTTGGCTTGACCGAGATCGAAAGCGAAGATATCTGGCGCTGCACGACCTGCGGCAACTGTCCCGAGAAGTGCCCCAGGGGCGTCAAACAGATCGAGCTCGGGATCTCCCTGCGCAGACTCGCGTCGAACTATGAAGTCATTCATGCTTCCGCCCGTCCCGCGAAAGCGGCGAGGGGAAGCCTCGTCGGTGAAGGCAACCCGCTGAACGAAAAAAGAGCCGAACGCGCCGGCTGGGCCGAGGGCCTGTCCGTCAAACCGTTCAATGAGGAATGTTCGATACTCTTTTTCGGCTGCTGCTACTTGAGCTATGACCCGAGAATGAAAAAAGTCGCCCGGGCCACGGCCGAGATCCTGAACAGGGCCGGCGTCGATTTCGGCATTCTGGGCGCACAAGAAAGCTGTTGCGGCGAAAGCATCCGCAAAACGGGCGCTGAAGAGACATACAAGAAGCTGGCCAAGGAGAACATCAAGACCTTCATCGACAAGGGGGTCAGGAAAATCGTCGTTTCCTCTCCCCACTGCCTCGATGCCTTCAAGAATGAGTATGCCGAGTTCATGGTGAGCTTCGAGGTCGTTCACATGTCACAGTTCCTGGCAGAGCTCATCAAAGAGGGAAAGCTCGAGATCGTTGGCCCGTACGGGAAAAAAGTCACCTATCACGACCCGTGTTACCTGGGCCGGCATAACGGCATCTTCGACGAGCCCCGAGAGATTCTTCGAAGCATCCCCGGCCTGACTCTTTTGGAAATGGCCGCTTCGCACAGCGACAGCCTCTGCTGCGGCGGAGGAGGCGGACGGGTCTGGATGGAGACGTCAAAAGGAGAGAGATTCTCGGACCTCAGAGTGGAGCAGGCGTGCGCGCTCGGAGCCGAGGTGCTGGCCACGGCGTGCCCCTACTGCATCACCATGTTCGAGGACAGCCGCCTGACCCTCGATGTTG
>CAZWHE010000087.1:0-16392 GCA_964633825.1 uncultured Phycisphaerales bacterium
TACTGATGAGAAGCATGTTGCAAATTATCAAGAGTCAAACGTTGGGACAGTAGTGATTATTTATTGATGATTAACAAGAGGTTTTCATCATTGCCTTTCCATTCCTCCTTGTTTCTCCCGGCTGTCATTGTCTCGATCGGGGATTTCCGATATTTGCTCCCTGTTCAGGAAAATCGACGGTAAAACAGGGGAGGAAGATCGACCGCAACCGGTCGGAGCCGTTGTTTCATGCAAAATCGTGGTTAATTTGGGAATTATTTGCCTCATTATTGAAAAAATCTGATATATTAATATAGATGAGTTTCCCTGAACCTTTTTCACCTATCACCATATTTGCATAAAAAATATTAGGGAGAGCTGCCCGATAATGGGGAAAATAGCGGGTATTGTCCTTATTTTAACTGCTTTGTTCATGAGCGTGCCTGCCGGAGCGCACACGCCCCATGACAGAATTACCACCCTGGCCGTGAGCCCGGCATACCCTTCCGATTCGACAATTCTCTGCTGCTTGTCCGATTTGAATTATGTCATTCTCAGATCATCGGACGATGGAATCACGTGGTCCACTTCCCAGAACGATTTCGTTCACTGCCGCGTGCGCTGCCTCGAGTTGTCTCCTGGATTTGCTCAGGATCAGATCGCTTTTGCGGCAACCGAAGGGGGGCATGTTCTCAAGTCGAGCGACGGCGGAGTCACCTGGAATCTCTGCGACACGGGATTAACGGATTCGGGCATCAACGCCTTGGCGGTGTCGCCTTTTTTTCCTGTTGATCAGACGCTTTTTATCGGAACGAGCGGTTCGGGAATTCTCAAATCGATTGACGGCGGAACGACCTGGGCCGCATGCAATGATGGGTTATCCGTTCTCTATGTTTATGCTCTCGATATATCACCGTCCTTTGATGAAGACCGAACTCTTTACGCAGGAGCAGGGGGGAATGTCTTCAAGTCGGAGAATAGCGGTATGACCTGGTTCGATCCTGTCATGACGGGGTTCCCGTCCGAATCGAGGATGACCGGCCTGGCCGTATCTCCCAATTATTATCGTGATCGGACGGTATTCGTCACCATGTGGGGTGACGGTGTCGTCAAATCCGAGGACGGCGGAGTCACGTGGCAATGCAAATATCCTTTCTTGTGTGCAACGAGCGCGGCGTTCTCGCCCAATTTCAAAAAAGACGATACGCTCTTTGTGACGACCCGTGACGAAGTCCTCAGATCGACGGACGGCGGCGACAACTGGTCGGTTGTAATCCAGGGTTTGGATACTTTTGCCATTCAAACCGATGTTCATTACTTCAAAATCGATTTTTCATCGAATTACAAACACGACAAGACGCTCTTTCTCGCCGCCTGGGAAGGTGTTCATGTCTCGAAAGATGGCGGAGACAGCTGGAAGCACCTCGATGTCTATAACGTGAACGTTATTCGCGGTGTGGCTGTCAGCCCGAATTTCGCCTCCGATGGAACCGTGATTGCCGGGGCTTATGGAGGCGGCGTCTACCGGAGCGTTGACAAGGGTGATACCTGGGAAGCCATAGACACAGGCCTGTCCGAAATGTATTTGAGATCGAGTCCTGTCTTCAGCCCGGCCTACGGTCTGGACAAGACCGTTTTTTCCACATCGAGTTGGGGCGGGTGCTTCGACAAATCGACGGTGGAAGGCGACGCCTGGTTTCCGGTCCAGGTGAGCGCCACCGATACGATCACCGCCCGGGCCCTGGCCCTTTCCCCTGATTTTATCAGCGATCAGACTCTGTTTTTCGGCAATGGCTACGACGGGCAGTGCGCCATTTACAAATCGAGCAACGGCGGAGCTTCTTTCACGCCCCTCGATCCTCCGTTCAGGGGGGTCTTGTGCCTCGAGCTCTCGCCGCAGTATTCCAGCGACAAGACGCTCTTTGCCGGTATCGGCTCGGGATTATATCGCTCAGAGAACGGCGGCCTCACCTGGGAGTATCTCGATGCATGCGAAGGTGATGTGTTCGGTTTGGCCATATCGCCGACTTATTCGTCATACGGAATCGTTTTCATCGGAACGCCGGACGAAGGGGTTCTGAGATCGGTCGATGGAGGCGATACCTGGGCTCATATGAACAACGGGATTGACGATCTTGTTGTTCAGGACGTTGCGGTCTCGCCCGTTTTCCAAAAGGATTGGACAGTATTTGCCGGCACGAAGAGCGGGGGGCTCTTCAAATCGACCAACGGGGGCGCCGGTTGGATCTCTTCCGGTCTGCACGGAACCTTTGTTCGATCCATATCCCTGTCTCCCGAGTACGGGTCCGACCAGACCATCTTCCTCGGAACCTGGGACGGTGTTTACCGTTCATTTGATGGAGGGGGGACTTGGGAGCAGGTTCTTCATATTTGCCGTTACGGCAGTGACAACGAATTCGTCGCCTACGGCGGAACGTGGTACAAAAAACAGAGCCTGCAGGTTTGCGAATCGAGCGTGAGGTATTCGGGAGAGACAAACGCCGTATGTTCACTGAGCTTTATGGGGGACGCCATTTCGTGGATCGGGGCCAAGGCGTCGATGGGAGGCATCGCCAGGGTGGAAATCGATGAAGTGTTCGAAGACAACGTGGATCTCTATTCACCACAGATCGAACTGAGGGAAGTGGTGTTCAGTAAAAGCGGCATGAAACCGGGTCTTCATAACATCAGAATCACCGTGACGGGAGAATGCCATCCCATGTCAACGGGCAAGCTCGTTTTTGTCGACGCATTTGAGGTGGAAAGATGATTCGGTGACCGCTTCCTCTCGAACGAAACCGGCGGCTCTCAAGATATTTGGATGTGTGTATTTGATTTATATTGTTATGATGCTCGATTATGTTATAATATTATCTGCGGATCGATTGTGTCCGGGAATCGACATGGGTCATTTCGCGCTTTCTTTCCGTAGTTTACTAAGCCTGAACCCTTAGTTTACTAAGCCTGAACCCCTTTCGAAATGAATTGGTCAAAAGTAGTGAAAATAACTGCAGTTGCGACAATTCTGCTCCTCTCCTTCTTCTCTGTGGAGGGCGCGGCGCACACGCCTCACGACAGAATCATGTCCGTTGCCGTGAGCCCGGCTTACCAGGTTGACAACACGGTGATTTGCAGTCTCTCCGGCCAGGATCAGTTCATTCTGAAATCAACGGACGGCGGAGAGACGTGGAACCTCTCGATGATCGGTCTCGTGAACAGCCGTGTGTCCTGTCTCGAGTTCTCGCCCAACTACTATTACGATCAGATTGCATTTGCCGCCACCGAAGGGGGGCATATCCTGAAATCGGTCGATTGTTGTGAATCCTGGACGGTCTGCAACGCCGGATTGACCGAGGCCCGTATCAACACCCTGGCCGTATCACCCGAATTCTCGGTTGATCAGACCCTCTATTTCGGAACGTATGGCGATGGTCTTTTCAGATCAACGGATGGGGGCTCAACCTGGGCTCCCATGAACACCGGAATTACCGATCTTTTTATAAACACGATTGCGATCTCGCCCGATTTCGGCAACGACCAGATCGTGTACGTCGGATCGGGAGGCGGGATCGATGTCTCCCAGGACGGCGGCGCCACGTGGGTGAATCTCCTGAGCGGAGGCATCAGTGTCACCGGGTTGGCGATTTCTCATGCCTATGCATTGGATCACACTCTTTTCGCCTCCACCTGGGGCAAAGGTATATTGAAATCGACCAACAGCGGGGGCAGTTGGAGCAAGATAACCCCTTCTCTCTACATGATGGGCGTGGCTCTGTCTCCGCACTACTTTTTCGATCAGACCGTGTACGCTCTCACCAAGGAAGAAGTCATCAGGTCGGAAGACGGCGGAAACCAGTGGGCCGTCAAGGTTCTGGGGCTCGACCAGCAAGCGATTCAGACGGACACGCATTATTTCGATTTCGGATTTTCACCCAACTTCAAGAACGACAAGACGCTCTACCTCGCGAGCTGGGAGGGTGTTTACAGATCGCAGAGCCGCGGGGAAGTGTGGACCCACCTCGAAATCTACAACGTCAACTTCATTCGCGGAATCAGCATCAGCCCGGATTTCGCCAATGACGGGACAATGGTCGCCGGGGCCTATGGGGGCGGCGTTTACAAGTCGACCGATAGGGGGGCCACCTGGGAAGCGGCCGACACGGGGTTGTCCGATATGTATCTCAGATCGAAGCTGGTGTTCAGCCCCGACTATGCCCAAGACGGAACCATTTTTTCCACATCGTGCTGGGGCCAGTCTTTTGACAAGACGACCCAGTACGGCTCGGCCTGGTTTCAGATCATGGTCGATCCGCAGGACGTCATCAATGTGAGGGCGATTGCCGTTTCTCCCGACTTTGCCAATGACCAGACGCTTTTCATGGGCAACGGCTATGACGGCCAGTGCGCCGTATACAAGTCGAGTGACGGCGGAGCTTCATTTGTTCCGCTCGATCCCTTTTTCAAGGGGGTGAAGTGCCTCGAAGTGTCGCCCAATTATCCTGTAGACAAGACGATTTTCGCCACAAACAAGGAAGGGATATATCGCTCCGTCGATGATGGGATCACGTGGACCGATCTCGGCGTGAATGACAAAGGGGAGGTGTTCGCCCTTGCGATTTCGCCTTCGTTCTCCACGGACGGCACCCTCTTTATCGGGGCCACGGAAGAAGGTGTCTTGAAATCGACCGACAGCGGGGATACATGGGTCGCGTCAAACAGCGGCATCACCGATAACGTGATCGAGGACATCGCACTCTCCCCCGATTTCCAGACCGACCAGTCCCTTTTTGCCGCAACAAAGAGCGGGGGATTGTTCAAATCGACGGACGGCGGCGCCAACTGGGTTTATTGCGGACTGGAGGGCACATTCCTTCAATGTATGGCTGTTTCACCCGATTATACGACAGACCAGACTCTTTATCTGGGTTCGTGGGACAGCCTCTACATGTCGACCGACGGGGGGAGTACATTCAATCCCATTCTGGACATATACCGGTACAGCGATACCTACCCTTTCGTTTACTACATCGATACATGGTCCATAGTCCAGAGCTCGCTCGCCTGTTCATCCTATCTCCACTATTCGTCCATTATCGATGCTCACTGCTATTTCAAGTTCACGGGAGACTCCATTTCGTGGATCGGCGCCAAGGCGCCCAATGCGGGTGTGGCCAGGATAAAAATCGACGGCGCAATAGATTCCCTCGTGGATCTCTACTCGCCCCAGATTGAAATGAGACAGGTCTTGTATACAAAGAACGGTCTGGGACCCGGATTTCATTCGATCAGAATCGAAGTGACAAGATTTCACAATCCGAATACGACCGGGAGGGTTGTGACCATAGACGCGTTCGAAGTGGGGGAGTAAAGGCCTGCTCCCGTCTTTCGTTGATCTCGCCTGAATGTTTTTTTAACCCTTTTTATTCCAAAGAGATATAGTCTCTCGCCACATTTTTTTACTTAAAATGCTTGTCTTTTGCCTGTTTGAGAGTATTATATCAGTGTACCAGTTAGGTAGTACACCAAATCACTAATACGAGGTGGCCGTGTTTTTCAGAATCGATCATTCAAGCGGTGTCCCGATCTACCGCCAGATCATGGAACAGATCAAGTATTCGATGGCCAAAGGCTCTCTCAGACCGGGTGACCGTCTCCCTTCGGTGCGCCAGCTCTCCGTCGAGCTCGAGGTGAATCCCAATACCATTGCCAAGGCGTGGTCGGAACTGGAGCATGAAAAGATGATCGAGACACGCCGCGGCATGGGAACCTTTGTTACAGATTCGAAAATCGAAATCAGCCGGGAGATCAAGGTGAAGACAATCACAAAGCTTGCGGAGCGCCTCGCTGTCGAGGCGGTCCATCTCGACATGGATAGAAATGAACTCCTTCAAATTATCAACGGAACCATCGACCGATTTTACAGCGTCGTGGAGAGTGGAGATGAATCATGACGGATGAATTTGTTATCGAAACAAAAGGATTGGCAAAAAGCTACCGGGGCGGCCCCGGGATTCTCAATGGGCTCGACCTCAAGGTCCGCCGCGGGAGCGTATTTGGTTTTCTCGGCCGGAACGGTACGGGAAAAACGACGGCGATCCGCATTATCATGGGCCTGATCCGCCACGACGGCGGGAGTGTCCGTGTTTTCGGCGAGTCGTCCTTTCCCATGAGCCTCTCGGTCAAACAGAGGATCGGGTATCTGTCGCAAGATCAGAGGATGTTCGAATGGATGACCCTCGAACGCCTCATCTCGTTCACGTCCCCTTTCTACCCGGCCTGGGACGGAGAATATGCGGACCGGCTGATCAAGAGGCTCGATCTCCCTTCAAGGATTCCGATCGGCGCTCTTTCCCGGGGGGAACAACAGAAGGCCGGACTCCTCCTGGCGCTGGCCCAGCGTCCCGATCTTCTGATCCTCGACGAACCCGCCGCGAGTCTCGACACGGTTATTCGCCGCGAGTTCCTCGAGTCGGTTCTCGACCTCCTTGCCAGGGAAGGAACCACCGTGTTCGTTTCGTCGCAGATCCTGACCGATATCGAACGGATCGCCGACTGGATCGGCATCATTTCCGAAGGAAAGATGCTCGTGTCGGCGCCCCTCGACGACCTGAAGGAATCGGTCAAGAGGCTGAGGATCTCCTTTGCGGACGATCCGCCCGATGTGATCGATCTGCCCGGTGTGTTCAAGATCATCCGGCGGGGGCGGGAAGCTCTCGTGACAGTGATCGATTATTCGGCCGACCGCCTTCACGAGGTCAAGGCGCGTTATCGGTGCGACGTGGATGTTCAAGACGTCGACCTGGAAGAGCTCTTTGTCGAAATGGTCGGCAATAACGAGAAACAGATGTCTCTGTAGGGCATTGGAGGAATCATGTTAGCAACGGTATTCAACAAGCAGTGGCCCGAGATCAGCGGCCGGATCTGGACATATCCGGTGGTGGTCCTCACCTTCGTCATATTCGGGGCGGAACCGAGATCCCTCTTTTTCGTGCTTGTCTGCGGCTACCTCGCCATAGACATGGCGATCCAGACCGCCGGCGACGATGTCCGGTGGAGGAGCTACGAATTCATCTTAACGCGGGCCATCGACAGGAGGAAATACTTTTCGGCGCGATTCCTCTTCGGCCTGCTCCCCGTGATCGTCGTGATCCTCTTTTACCTGTTCCTCGAAGCTTGCGATTTCAATGCGATCTTCTGGAATATCATCTCCGAGCCCCTGCCGGACCCGTCTCGCGTCACCGCTTTTGAAGGTCACAACCTCTTCCTGCTCCCTTTCTCTCTCCTTTTCCTGTACGCCGCCGTTTCCTTCCTTTGTTCGGGCTCGACGAGGGAGTCGACCTTTATGGGATTCGCCATTCTCGGGGTCGTTGTGACGATCGTTTATTATTACTTTTCCCGTTGGGTTTGCGAATACATCTCGATCGGTCACGCCGGAGCGGACTCTCATCCGCCGGCCGGCGTTATCCTGCTTGTTTTCGGGGCGCTCCATCTCGTGCCCGCGCTGGCCTTTTCCCTTATCAGCCGGGAGCGTTATGCCCGCCGGGAACTTCCCGACGATGTGAGGAACGTTGAAACCTCTTCCAACTGGGCGTTCTGGCTGATCCTGGTTCTTCTTCTCGTGGTTGCCATGCTTTTCCTGGTCGGACGGCTGTCGTCCGTTTGAGGTATTGGAGGATAGAAAAATGACCCCCAGTGTAATGGGCGGGGCTGAAATCCTGTTGTTCATTCTCTTGGTACTCGTTGTCTTCGTCATGCTCCGGCCGTCGCGATTCCGGAACAGAGTCCCCTCGGGCGCCGCAAAGCGGTACGCCTGGGCGGCCTGGACGGGCGTCGCCATTATCGCTATGCCCGGGATCATCACCCTCTCCTCTCTTGCCGTTCCGCCCAAGCCCGGAATCTGCTTTGCGGAGAGCGATTCCGTGATCGTTCCCGAGGGCGAGCCCGTGGCCGATCCCGCTGATGCCGAAGCCTTTCTGCTGAGAGGGATCGTCTCCGTGCACGGAAACGAGGAGCGCACCATCGACTCGGCCCAGGTGGTCGTCCCGGCGAACGGCGGGACCCACTTCTCTTTCGAGGACGGCGTGCAGCTGAAAGTCGGCCTGGCGCCGTCTTCCGATAAATTGGGGCGGAAAAGAGTCAAGATCGATTACAGGCTGCGCACCCCGGGGCGGACCGGGAGCGGATCCGGATCGATTGGAGGGGGAGAACCGTTCTTTGTCGAGGATGGATATCCCGTGTACGAATGGATCACCATCAGGGACAGGGTCAATTCCAATCCCTTCGGGAGTCTTCTATCCGATGGTTCCCCCAAATCGATTCTTTTACTGATAACGCCCCTGCAGAACGAAGAAGCCGTCCGCATGGTTCCGTCCCCGGAGTGGCGGGAAGAATATGGGGACCGGATCGCCTCTTTGGCGCGGGCCGCATCGGCAAGGGGAAACGGTTCCCGGCTCCGTGCGGAATCGAGCGACGAGATAACCCATCCCTTCCTCGCCCTCTCCTACTCGGGTCTTCTTCTCCTCGTTCTGGGGAGCCTCTTTCTCCTCTTCGCCACGGTTCACAAGGTGCGGACCATCTGCCTGGTCCTGATCTTCTGCGCCGTCTATACCGGTGTCGTGGACGGCCTGGTTCTGACGATCCAGTTGGGCCGCCTCGATGAAGACGGAAAACCCAAAGTCCGGACGGCCGCGGTCGTGGGAGTGGCCGGCACGCGAATGCATCCCTTCTCTGCCGTCGATGAGCTGTTCGAAACGGCAAGGTCCGGAAAGAGCAGCGCGGTACGGGCTTGCGCCCTCCGCTGTCTCGACCGGGCTCCTCTTCTCGCCGCGATCCGCGAAATGAGCGACAAGGATGATCTTCTTGATTCATTCGCTTCGGAAGGAGATGATGAAATCGCCGAGGCGGCGAAGAACATCATCGAAAAGCTGGAGTGAAGGTGACGGATCAACGGACAGAGAACACCGGCCCCGGTCTTCGTGCCATCTTCTTCTCCCTGTGCGGTATCGCCTCGGCGGCCCTTTTGGTGATCGCCGTACCCATGACGGCGGCGGGCCGGGACCCCTTCGTCACCTGGCACTATGTCATCTGCTGGTACTCGATCATTCTCTTTCTCGACTCCGTCCGCGCCCTCTGCGGGAACCGGTCCCTCATTTTCGGCCGGCCCCTTGTCTTCGGGGCCCTCCTCTTCTGGTCGGCCGTGACCTGGTTCTTCTTCGAAGCCATGAACTGCCGCGTCGCCAATTGGTATTACGTCTATGTTTCTCCCGTCGCCCCGGTGCGGATCGCGGGTTGTTTTCTCTCATTCGCCACTGTCTTTCCGGCGCTCTTTCTTATCGAAGGCCTCCTCGAGGATATGGGTCTTTTCGCCAAAGCGACTTGCCGGCGTCTTCGGGTCGGCCGGCGCGCCGCATGGGTTGTCGCTTTGTGCGGTATCGTCTCCCTGGTCCTGCCCCTCCTTTGGCCGCGCTGGTTCTTCCCGCTCCTCTGGATCGGCGTGGCCCTGCTCCTTGCGCCTCTCAACAGAAAGCGCCTCGAAAACTCGCTGCTCGGCGATTTCGAAAAGGGCTCTTCCCGACGGTTCCTCAGGATTCTGGCCGCCGGCATGATCTGCGGCGCTGTCTGGGAAGTCCTCAACTTTTTTGCGCGGACGCAATGGATTTACACCGTTCCCTTCTTCGAAGAGCTGAAGATCTTCGAGATGCCGCTCCCCGGCTACCTCGGGTTTGCGCCTTTCGCCGTGGAATGCGCCGTGGTCTGGGCGTGCCTTTCATCGTTCGGCCTGGCGCCCTCCCTCGGACGCGCCGTGAGGAGGGCCGGAATCAAGCCTCTCGCTCTGTCCGCCGTTATTCCCGTCTGGGCTCTCGCCGCGATCGGGGCTTGGTTCGCTTTCCAGGGAATGCTCTCCCGCAGCGTGGATTCCTACACGCCCCGATTGGCCGACCTCGATCTGCCGGCCGCGGTGGCCGACTTTGCCGACAAAACGGGGTGTGAGGACATCTTTCAGCTCAACCGTGTTCTGGCCGATCCCGTCAATCGAAGAATCCTTGAACAGGAAGGCGTCGATATGAATGCTCTCTCCGGCCTGGCCGGTCTCGCTGCGTTTCGCGGGATCGGCGCCGGGCATGCAAAGGCTCTCGTCCGGATCGGTGTCGGCAACACGGTCGATCTCGCCGGGTGTGATGCCGACGATCTTGCCGAGAGGCTTGCAGAAGAAGAGGGGCGGGCGATCAGCCCGTCGCGGGTTCGAGTTTGGATCCGCGCGGCGCGGAGAAGGTTTGAGAATTAATCGATTTTTTTGTAACCGGAACGATTGTGTCGACCACATAAGGGGTGTGACTTGGATCAGCAGGATGCCGCCGATATCCGCGCGGCCCGCCGGAGCGACGGCGAGGCCTGGAGACGCTTGATCGGGCGTTACCAGGTCGTGATCGGTAAGCAGATGTGGCGCTTTGCGAGGGAGCGCGGCGTTTGGGAGGAGCTGGTTCAGGATGTTTTTGTCGAGGCTTTTTTCGGTCTGGCCGGTTTTAAAGGCCGCGCGCCTTTTCTGCACTGGCTCGGACGGATCGCATCACGCGTCGGGTACCGCTATTGGAAAAAGGAGGCCCGCCGCAGGAGGGAGCGCGAGCTGATCGGCGGGCAGGACCTCGCTTCCGCTGCTGAAGATCTGTCGCCCGCAGAAGCCGCCGACTGCCTGCACAGCCTTCTCGCCCGGCTCCCGCCGGCCGACAGGCTCGTCCTGACCCTTTTTTATTTCGACGGGATGGGAACGGGCGAGATCGCCGAGAGAACGGGATGGAGCCGCACGCTCGTCAAGGTGCGGTCCTTCCGCGCCCGGCAAAAACTGAAAGCCCTTCTCGAAAAAGCGGGCTTTCAAGGAGACCGTTATGCGTGACCGTTTATCCATTGTCGACAGGCTGGCCCGTCGAGCGCGCCAGGAAAAAGCGCCGGAGCTCGACGCCGCCGTTCGGACCGAAATCGCGGACCGTGTTCTCTCGCGCATCGGGGAGGAAACGGCCGGAACCGAACAGCCCGAAACCGCGCTCCTCGCTCTCTTTGCCCTGGCCTCATCGGCCGCCGCGGTCGTTGTGGCCGTGCTGACCGTCTCTCAATACGGGATCATCTTCGATCCGCTGGGCGGATTGTTCCAGGTTTTGAACGGAGTCGTGCCATGAGCGATAAAACCGCAGCAAGCCCGGGACCGGCTCCCATTGCGAAACCGCCGAAGCGCCGCCGCTGGCTGCGCCAGGTGCTGCTCGGCATCGTCATCCTCGCATGCGGCGTCGTCATCGGCGGCGGGCTGACGATCAAGGTCGTCTGGGACAACTGGGTCTATGCCGCCCGGCATCCCGAGGCCATGCCCGAACGGTCGGCGTCGCGGATCAAGAAGCGCCTCGACCTTTCCGACGCCCAAACGCAGCAGGTCCACGAAATCCTGACGCGCCACAATCGGGTTTTCATGGAGATCAAGCGCGAAGCCCTTCCGCGCGTCAAGAAAGAGCTCGACGAGCTCCGCGTCGAAATCGAGACAATACTCTCCAACGAACAGGCCGCCGAGTGGAACGAGAGGTTCGACATGATGAGCGAGCTCCTCCTCGGACCGGCCGCGGCTCAAGATATGGAAAGGAAGGAAAAATGATAGAGCGAAAACACCGCTTGATTTTGACCGCAGCATTGGCGCTGCTTTTTGCCGGTTTTGTTTCCGCCCCGGTGCGGGCGGGGAATCCCCATCCCTTTTCGGTCGAGATTCCCATTCCGGGCCAGACAAAAACGATGAAGGGTTACTGTCTCATTCCCGATGCCGCCGCCGTGAGCTGTCCCACGATTTTCATCTACACCAATTACAACGCCAAACAGTATCGCAACCTCATCAGGTACAACTTCGTCCAGGCCGACGAGCTCTTCGGGCCCGAAGCCAAGACCCATTTCGCCTACATCTGCGTCGACGCCCCCGGCCGGTACGAGAACACCCACTTCGGCCTCATGTCGCGGAAGAAGACCGCCATCTTCGGATATCACATCGTCGGCTGGATCGCCGACCAAACCTGGTGCAGCGGAAAGATCGGCATGTCGGGAAGATCGGCCGACGGGGCCAACCAGTACTTCACGGCAGAGACCAAGCCCCCCGACCTGACGGCGATCGCGCCCGAGGTGGCCAGGCTCGGGGACAGCTATTTCCGCTACTACCCCGGCGGGGTCTGGGAGGAATCGTGGTCCCGATGGGCCGATCATGAGTATCTCCTCTTTTCCTTGGTCATCGGCGCGCACCCCGAGCCTTGGGATTCATTTTGGGACGGCTTCTGCGAGGTCGTGGACCCGGCCCGGATCGAAGTCCCCGCAATGGTCCAGACCGGGTGGTGGGACCAGAACGAAGACTATGTAATTAGCTCCTATGAGCAGCTCACCGCTTCGAGCCCCGCGGGTCAGTACACGAAGTTCGTCATCGGGCCGTGGTCGCACAATTTTTTCGGCCAGCTCGTTCAGGGCGATATCCGGTACTACAATGCGAACCAGAAGAATAAACATCACGTGAGGAAGTTTTACGATTATTGGCTCCGGGGGATTCAGAACGGCCTCTACGCCGAGGACCCGATCACGTACTACGTGCTGGGCAGCGAGGCCTGGAGAACGACCCCGGTCTGGCCGCCCGCGGGCATGACGGACATCACTCTCTTTCTGCGCGAAAACGGCGCGCTCTCGCTTCAGGCGCCCGGAAGCACTTCTGTGCCCGATCGATACCTCTTCGACCCCGGCGATCCCTCTCCGTCGATCGGCGGGATTACTTTCGGTCCTTACGACGATTTTCCCGATCTGAAAGCCGGTCCGTGCTGGCAGGACGACGATGTCCTGGCCGGCAGGGACGATTACGCCGTTTATGACACGCCCATGCTTCCCCGGGACGTGACCGCCGTCGGACCGGTTGCGCTCAAGCTCTACGTCGAAGCCGATCGGCCCGACACGGACATGATGTTCCGCCTGTGCGATTACGATCCCAACGGCCCGGCCGGGGAACAAACGCTTCTTCTACAGTCGGCGAGCAAGCGGATGCGCTACCGCGACGGCTTCGACAAAAAGGTCTGGATGCAGAAGAACACGATCTATGAAGTAACGATTCCCATGGATCACATTTGCCAAACCTGGAAAGCCGGGCACCGGATCCGGATCATCGTGAGCTCGTCGAACCACCCGGTCTATGCCGTCAATCCCAACAACAAGGAACACTTCACGTGGAGCGGGGGGGCGCCCGAGATCGCAACAATCGATATCCATCACGACGCCGGCCACCCGGCTGCACTGACCCTGCCCGTTTGGCTCGGGAAGTGAGGCTACTCTTTCCGCGCCGCCAGCGTGACGGGCACGACCTCCCGCTCGTCGATGGCGGTGAGCATCTCGATCAGGCCGGGATACTCGTGGGGCGCCACGTCGGCGGGCAGGAGCTCGAGGACGCGCTCCACGCGGAAGCCGGCGGCGGTCCGTCTCGTGAGCAGCGAGTAGTTCAGGAAAAACCCCTTCTCCACGAGGCCGGCCGGAAGCCTTTCGAGCCGGAGGTTTTCTCCGAGGTCGACGTTCATTTCCATGCGGTAAGAGGAATATCCCCTCCGGACCATGGGGAACACCCTCGACGGCTTGCGGATGAACTGGCGGGTGAGCAGGCTCTGCTTCGGCAGGAGCTTGCACGCTTTGCCGTCGGCGGCGGGGAAGACGAAACCTTTCGCCGAGAGCTCGAACCGGAAGGCCGGCCGGCCGCCGGGCTCGTCGATTCCGGTGATCTCGAGGTCGTTCACGCGGGCGCCGGGGTAGATCTCGCGCATGAGGCCGTACTCGAACAACTGCCTGCGCCGCGACGTGTCGATCTTCTGCAGCTGCTCCTGCAGACCCGTGCGGCCGAAACCCGGAAAGACAACGGTCCCGGTTATCAGCGCGTCATCGCCGTCCACGCGTGCGTCGAGAGTGATATCGAACGTTCTGTGCGCGAGGGGATCTCCGCCGGGAAGGGTTTCGATCCTCTCGGGAACACCCGTGACCTTCATGGCCTGTGCGCCGAAGAGATAGGGCGGGATCTCTCCGAAAGCCGTCAGGCGCGAGCTCATGGAAACGAGCGTTCCCCTGTCGAGGCGCACGAGCGCCTGGGGAAAGAGGTTGAGGGAGACCTTCGACCAGTCGTCGGGGACCGGGCGGTATCCTTCTCTCAGCCCGCAGCGGAGGATGTCGTGGCCCACGCCCGCCGCTTCGAGGAGGGCCAGGAAAAGGGAGAACCGGTTGCCCCGCGCCTCGAGAAGAACGTCGATGGCTTCGTCCGGTCCGGCGTCGTCTTTCACGAGGTCGTTGACGAAGGAGTAGACGGCCTTCGCCTTTTCGAGCCCGCCCTTCATGCCGGCCGTGATCTCGGCCGCCTTGTCGCGGAGCTCGGCGGTGATGATAATATCGGGGTAGTGAATATTGGCCAGGATCTGCGCCGCCTCCGTCCAGTTTCTGTACTGAATGAAGTTCACGTTGGGAAAGGCTTCCTCCATGGGGGGCATGAGAATTTCCTCTTCCGCAACGGGCGTTTCCTTTGCGGTGAAAACGTAGATCACGTCGCCGCCGTCTTTCACCACCTCGCGTTCGAACATGCCGGGATGCCGGATCTCCTCTGTGATCCCCGTCTCCGCCGGGAGAGCAATGACATACTGGCTGAAAAGGAAGGGCTGCCGGCAGTCCACGTCCTGGAAGTAGAAGGCTCCCGTGTCGAGCGGCCTGCCGAGCGAGGCTTCCTCTCGGATCGTGAAGCACTGCTCCACGAAACACCCCACGTCGAGGCCGGGCATGTTGAACATGTCCGAGTCTTCGGCGTCCGTCGGCTCCAGCATCCGCCCGTCGGGCGTGATCGTCCTCAGGATTTCGGTGCGGCCCGGCACCTGGAGACGGCCGTATTCCTCGACGGCGTCTTTGTCGAGAATCTTGATGACCTGGTGGACCCGCAGAACCGATGAGCCGTCCGTGTAGACGCGCTTCACCATGTGGTCGAGGGAGATGACGGCCGACGCCTTGGGGAATTTCTCCTTGCCGGGAACGCCCTTCGTGTAGTCGCGCCCGTCGAAGCGGTACTTGTCGAAAAGAGGGTCGCCGTATCCGGGGACGCCGAGCTCGACGAGGAGGGCGCGCGTCTTGTGGAGGGCGGGCGAGATTTTAAGGGCGGCCTCGTAGTGCGAGACGGCTTCGTCCTTCAATCCAATCTTGAGAAGAAGGTCGGCCAGCGCCAGGCGGGGGCCGGGGCCTTCGGGATGTCTCTCGAGAATCTCTTCGAGGATGGCGCGGGCTTTCTCCGGATTGCCGAGAGCGAGCTCGATCGATGCGATTTTCTCCCGCACCTCGTCGCTCTCCGTGAGCCTGACCACATCGTTGTAGAGATCGAGGGCGGTTTTTCCGTTCCCCTTCTTCCACTCGAAAGCCGCCATTTTTTTCATGATGTCGGTCCTGGCCCGGTTCCTCTCGAGAATGCGGCTCATTATCTCGAAGGCCTTGTCCTTTCTTCCGAGCGAGCTGTAATAACCGGCCAGATCTTCGAGGGGCTCGACCCGCTTCGGAGCCAGCTCGCGGGCCGCGAGAAGAGCGTCGTAATATTCCTTTTTCCAGCCGAGAGAATGGTAAATGCCGGCGAGAGCCATGCGCGCCTTGTAGTAGGACGGGTTTTCAACGAGCATCTCCCTGATGGCGGCGACGGCTTTCTCGGAACGGTCGTTTCTGTGGTCGTGGCGGGCCAGGGCCAACCGGGCCGGCAGGAAATCGGGCCGGAGCTTGACGGCCTTCTCGATCATCTCCTTGAAGTGATTGTCTCTGAAGTTCTCGGGAAGGTATGAACAGGAACGGTAAAGCTTTCCCAGGAAGAAGGCGGCATGAGCTTTTGACGGGGCCGCGCGTAGCGCCGACCGGGCCTGGCTGAGCGACTCGGACCGGAGCTCGTAGCGCATGGCCGAATCGGCTAAAGCGAGGCGTTCCGCCGCGCCGCCCGGATGCCCTT
Organism: uncultured Phycisphaerales bacterium; assembly: GCA_964633825.1. Classification (GTDB taxonomy): domain Bacteria; phylum Planctomycetota; class B15-G4; order B15-G4; family CAYZWU01; genus CAZWHE01. Next base: position 15,977 of record CAZWHE010000087.1, read on the forward strand.
CGACGAGGGACCTTGCGTAGGCCAGGGAATTGACGGCGGCCGGATCGTATTCTTCGTCGACAACGCTGTTCGTCTTGGGGAGGGGGTGGAGGATTTTTTCTTCGCACTCTTTGAGCCCTGAAACAGGGAAGCCGGCCTGGTCCGTCACGCCCAGACAGAAAGAGGATTTGCTCGTAGAGAGCTTAACGAGGATCCGGTTCCACCCCGCGGCGAGGCGGACGGGTATGATCTCGCTTTTTTTGCACTCCTTCTTCCGCCTGTCCACGTCGAGAAGAGGCTCGTTGTTGAGCCAGATCTTACCCGATCCCTTGATGGTGAAGAGAAGGAGGGCGGGAGTTTCCCGGGGCGCTTCGAACTGATAGAGGGCGTAACAGCACCCTTTCCTCGGGTAGACGAAGTCGAAGGGTCTGATAAAG
>CAZWHE010000088.1:0-16360 GCA_964633825.1 uncultured Phycisphaerales bacterium
TGAAACAGGTCTCCATGTCGGTGAGGTTGAGATTGGTCAGCATGTTGGAGAGAAGAGTGATTATCTTGTTGGCAACGTAGTGCCAGAAGAGATGGCACCTGTGCACGCCGCCCTGAAACCGGGAGCCGAAAACGACATCGGCATTTCCATCGATGATGGGCTGGAGAAGAACGGGGTAATCATCGGGAGTGTATTCGAGATCAGCGTCCTGGATCACGACCACATCGCCTTGCACCTGCTCGAATCCGGTCCTGAGAGAAGCGCCCTTGCCCCGGTTTTTCTCATGAAAAAAGACCCGGGCATCCTCCCGGTCGATGTTCTTGAGAACATCGGCAGTCCCGTCCGTAGATCCGTCATCAACGATGATGAGTTCCTTTTCAAAGGGAACGGCCGCGACCTTTTCGATAACCCGGAGAATGGTTTCGCGCTCGTTGTAGACAGGAATTACGACGGAAAGCTTCATCTTTTTTCGTGCTCCCCTCAGCGGTTCGCAACATCCCGGTAGATACTATTGAGCACGGCCACATTTTCTTCTACAGACGTGACCTTCTTGGGAGATTCAGCAAGCTTTCGCCTGGTCTCGCGCTCGTCCATCAGCCGTTTCATTTTGTGCGAAAGGTCCACGCTGTCTCCCACGTTGAAAAAGAGGCCCGTCGTGCCTTCCTCCACCAGCTCGGCGAGACCGCCGAAATTGGAGACGATGAGAGCGCAGCCCGCGAGGAAACCCTCCCTCACCGTCATGGGAAAAGCCTCGTACCAGATCGAAGGCTCTACGAGAACATCGATCCCGGACAGGACCTTGGCCACGTCTTTATTCTCATACCGGCCGTGGAAGTGAATCGACGTCTCCCATCCCCTCGCCAGGACAGAAAGCCTGTATCCATAGTTGGTGTCTTTGTGAAAGGGCCTCACCTCGCCCCATATGTGAAGACTGCAATCCGAACCGCCGATCATCTTGAACGCCTCGAGAAGTATGTGAATCCCCTTGGAGGGTATGATCGAGCCGATATATCCGAATCTGAGAATGGATGACCGTTTTCGGGACATCTCTAAGAACGGGCCTTTATCCAGGCCGTGAGGCACGACGGAGATTCGATGTTCCGGGATTCCGTACCGCTCGTATATCCTCTTCACAAAATTCGAGGGCGCGATCAAGCGATCCACACGGCTCAATGCTTTTCTGACGGTTTGGTGATAGGCGAGAAGGAGGTTCATGTCGTGCTCATCGGCCTTTTCCCGGGGAACACCCTCTTTTCCTTCGGCGAAAAAGTTGGGCCACAGCCTCCGCAGGCAGTGCATGCACCGGTCGAGGTCGATCTCGGGACAGGTCTGGAGAGACGCCGTAATCCGCTGCTCACGCGGGCACCCCATCCAGTAATCGTTCAGCGTCATCACCACGGGGACACCGGCTTCGCTGGTCAGGTCGATGATGTCCATCGTCAGCGCGAAGAGGTGTTGGACGTGAACGAGATCGGGCTTGAATTCGTTAAGCACTTTTTTGTAAGCCCTGACGGCAAGAGGGCTGAGGTATGTCTTCTCGAAACTCAGACAGTCGGAAAAAGTGTTGTTCATGCGAACAAACGGAATCCCGTCGTGTTCGCCTCTCTCGAGCGCGAACTCCTCGCGGGCAGGGGAATAATCCCTATAGAAGACGAGGACATTGTGCCCCTGCTTCATCAGTTCCCGGGCCGTGAACTGCATGTGCAGCTCCATGACACCCACCTTTTCCGGTGAAAAACCCGAACCCACAAAGAGGATTTTCATATCTCACATCCAAAGCGATAAAATCGAAAGAGTCGGTCAGCACAGGTTCGAAGGCGAACCGGAGCGTGCGCGGCTGAATAACGAATTATACGGTGCATTTCGATGAAATGTACTCCGTTGGATTTTTTTTTGGTCCCTTTCAGGATAGAATCAACTTCCGAACTATCCGTCAAGGAGAGCTTAGTTGAATCGATTCTTCGGCAATGAACATTTTCTCTGCACCGCCGCCGCGGCCCTGCTGCTCGGCTCATCGATCCTGTCCTGCAACAAAACGCCGCATGAGACCGAAAGCCCGTCCATCGTTCTCGTCATGATCGACACACTGAGAGCCGACCGGCTCGGCTGCTATGGTTTCGACGGAGAAACATCGCCGTTCATCTCGGGCCTTGCAAAAGAGGGCGTCCTCTTCACCAGCGTGCTGGCCGCCTCCCCCTGGACGGGACCTTCCGTCTCCGCCGTCCTGACCGGCAAGTACCCCGACGAGATCGGCATTCACGACCTCAAAGACCCTCTTCCCATCTCGGCAACGACTCTGGCACAGAGCCTGAAGAAAAAAGGCTACACCACGGCCGCCGTGATCTCGAACGCCATTGCCGGTCCCGATTTCGGGCATAACAGGGGATACGATTATTTTTATTTCGAGCGCTACAAAGACAAGAAGGGAAACACGCCTCCCCGGCCGGTGTTCACCGCGGACAGGGTGACCGACAAGGCGCTCGAATGGCTGAACGATTCGATTCAGGTTTCCGGCCGAAGATCGGCTCGAAAACGGGATCAACCCTTCTTCCTCTATGTTCATTACACCGATCCCCACGAACCCTACATTCCGCCTCTCTTCTGGAAAGAAAGGTACATGAAGGAGGAGTATGGCGTCGGCGAGGATCTCCTTCTCGAAGCGGCGTTCACCCGCATACCGCTGACGCCCGACCAATTGAAGGGTGTGAGCGCTCATTACGAGGCCGAGATCGCGTTCACCGACCACGAAGTGGGGCGGCTCATCGAAAGCCTGCCGCCGGACACGCTGGTCGTGCTCACGAGCGACCACGGCGAGGAGTTCTTCGAACACAGGCGATTTCTCCACGGCCAGTCCCTTTTCCAGGAGCTCCTCCACGTGCCCCTCATCTTCAGAGGTCCGGGAATACCGGCCGACGTCATTGTGAGCGACCCCGTCTCGCACGTGGACATCACCCCCACGCTGCTCGACCTGGCCGGGCTCGCCGAAGCGGGAAAAGGGCCGGGCCGGAACCTTTCGGGCCAAAGCCTGTCGCGTTATTTCGAGAAAAAGCCGCGAGACCGGGAAAGGGATGAACCGCGCCCTCTCTTTGCCGTTCTCGAAACCCAAAAAAAACACTGCATCGCCGTCAAACGGGGGCCCTGGAAACTCCTCTTCTACCCCAGGGTGAAAAAACTGCGGCTCTTCAACCTCGACACCGATCCCGGCGAAAAACAGGACCTGTCCCGTGAAAACAGGAAGATCGTCTCCTCTCTGATCCGGTTCCTGCAAGAGAGAGAACAGTCCACAATCCCCACTCCGCCGCCGGAGAGCTCGGACCTGGAAAAGCAGCGGGAAGAGGAGCTTCGCGCGATCGGATACGTGGAATAAGCGCCTGGGGAACAGGCCCCTTGCCAGGTCGAAAGAAGGAAGCTATTCTCGCATTTGGCATAGAACGACGCGAATGGTGCGCGCGAGAAAGAAAAAGACTCATGAAGCAGACGATCTATCTGGACAACGCGGCGACGACAAAACCAGACCCCGAAGTTCTCGAGGCGATGCTGCCTTTCCTCCGGGACCTTTTCGCCAATCCCTCCTCCGGCCACACGCTCGGACGCGGGGTGAAAAAAGCTATCGAAGAAGCCCGCGAGAAAGCCGCCGATCTGCTCGACACGGAGCCGAAGCGCATCGTCTTCACCTCGGGCGGTTCGGAGGCCAACAACCTGGTCATTCGCGGCCTCACCCCCCACATCGAGGGGCGCAGGATCATCGTCACGCAGTTGGAGCACCCCTCGGTGACGGAACCGGCCCGGCTTCTTGAAGAACAAGGATACGAGGTCGTTTCACCCTCCAACGACTCGACGGGCAAGGCGGATCTCGGCCATTTGGAAGACCTCCTGGTCGAAAAAAAGACGGCTCTCCTCAGCGTGATCCACGGATCCAACGAGGTGGGTACGGTTCAAGACGTGAAGGCAATGGGCGACATCGTCCGCTCCAAAAGCCCCGAAACCTGGTTTCATCTCGACGCCGTTCAATCGGTCGGGTACCTTCCCATCGAAGCCAGCCTGCGGGGAGTGGATTCGTTCTCGCTCTCGGCCCATAAGCTGCACGGACCCAAGGGGGCGGGGCTTCTGGCCCTTTACCGCAGCGGGAGATTCACACCCGTCATAGCCGGCGGGGGACAGGAAGACGGGATCCGCTCCGGAACGGAAAACGCAGCCGGCATCGTCGGGACGGTCGAGGCGCTATCCCGCAGCGTCCTCAGCCGGCCGGAGCGCGTTCCCCACGTCACCTCGCTCAGGGAGAAGCTGCGCGGCTTCATTGAAAACAACATCACCGACGCGGGCTTCAACGGGGAGAGATCGGGCCTTCCCCACATCCTGAGCGTCTCCTTCGCCGGCCTCCTCGGCGATGTGCTGCTGCGCCACCTCGAAAGAGACGGAATCATGGCCTCGTCCGGCTCTGCCTGCCATTCGGGAAAGGACGACATCCCGGACACTCACCGGGCGCTGGGAACGCCGGCCCGCCTGGCGCGCGGGACGATCCGTTTTTCCTTCTCACACCACAACACGCCGGAAGAGATCGATTCCGCAACCGCGATACTGAGCCGGCACACAGCGGACCTGAGAGAGATCGGAATCCCATGAACCCCTCGCCCGTCCTGATCGTGCGCTATTCCGAGATCGGGCTGAAAGGCGGCAACCGGTCCTTTTTCGAGAAAGCCCTCGTCGCCAATCTGAAGCACGCCCTCCGAAAAGAAGGCCACGGTCCGGTGGAGCGCCCCCACGGCCGGATCATCGTTCGCCGTCCCGACGATCCGGAGAAAGCGGCCGCCGCGGCGGCGGAGGTGTTCGGCGTTTCATCCGTTTCCGCCGGAAAGAGCACGGGTATTGATCTCGACGAGATTACGGGCGCGGCTCTTGTGCTCATCGGAGAAGCTCTTGATCGCATCTCGGGAAGCGACAGGGTTCCCTTCCGCGTGGAAAGCCGGCGGAGCGACAAGAGCTTTCCTCTCAACTCGATGGAGCTTTCGGCCCGTATCGGGGCGTCCTGCCTCGAAGCCCATAATCGCCTTAAAGTCGATCTCAACGAACCGGCCGTCACGCTCGGCGTCGAAATCCGAAAAGACGAAGCCATTGTTTATTCTCACCGCATCGAGGGGCCCGGCGGTCTTCCCGTCGGAACCGCCGGCAAGGCCGTGGTCCTTCTGTCGGGCGGCATCGACTCTCCCGTCGCCGCATGGATGACGATGAAACGCGGCACCCGGGTTGTGTGCATCAACTATCATTCATACCCCTTCCTGCCCGAAGAAAGCCGGATCAAGGTCGAGAGGATCGCGAAGGAGCTCTCCCGGTTCCAGCGCGGTCTGGCTGTCTTTTTCGCGCCTTTCGCCGACATTCAGGTGGCGATCAAGAAGGAGTGCCCCGAACCCCTCAGGACCGTCCTTTACAGGAGAATGATGCTCCGCCTTGCCGAGCGCCTGGCGCTGCGGGAAGGCGCCCTCGCCGTTGTCACGGGCGAAAGCCTGGGACAGGTCGCCTCGCAGACTCTTGAAAACATACGCACCATCGGAGGGGCGACAAGATTCCCCATCCTCCGTCCCCTCATCGGCTTCGATAAAACAGAAACAATCGCACGGGCCCGCCTCATCGGCACATACGACATCTCCATCGAGCCGCACCCCGACTGCTGCACCGTGTTTCAACCGAAAAAGCCGAAAATAAAGACCACTCTCGAAGAGGCCGAGCTCGCAGAGAAAGCCCTCGACATCGATCGGCTCGTGGGCGAATCTTTCGCCGGCCTGGACATGGTCACACACCCGGACCGGACCGGGTCTTGATCATTGATCCCCTGATCTCTTTCTCTGTTCGTTGGCCAGTTGCCGAATGAGGCGATAAGCGATGCGGGCCGAGAATTCGATTTGATCCGCGTCGATCTTATCCGGCGCGTCATCCACGGTGCCGTGCTCGGGAACGGGTCCCGTAGTAATCCAAAGGGACGGGATCCTCTTTTTCAGAAAGACGAAGCTCTCCGTAATCTTTTTGAGGCCTCTTTCCCTGAAGCCGCCGAAACTCAAAAACGCTACCCTTTCAAGATCGTCGCCACACGCCCGTTCCACGATTCGGGCAAGCCCCTCTTCCGTTTCCGCGCCGACAACAGCGAGCCGAGGATTTTTCTCCGATTCCTCGCCCTCGCCTTTTTGGCCGCTTTCCGGACAAATATCCGGACCGGGCCTGCGTCCCAGCATGTTCAGGTCGACTACGACGCGGATTTTCTCCACATCGACGGGCGGCTCGACAAAGAATGCTTCGGCGCCCTTCAGCCCCGTCATCCTGATGAGAGTGCTTTCCAGGAAAGTGTCCCACTCTCCGGACATGACGAGCTCCTTGACGACTTTGTCGGCCAGCCGTTCAAACTCGGCCCCCTGAACGGGGCGTTTCATGAACACCCCCTCCTCACCCGCAGGAAGCGCTGCGAAGACAACGGTTCGATGGACACCGCCGATCCGACGAGTCAGGGCGCGGGCAATCTCCAGCACGGCCGCTACACCCGAAGCGTTGCGGTCCGCCCCCGGGTACAGGTTTCCTTCTCCGTCTTTTCCCTGTCCGTCGTACCGGGCGACGACAAGAACGATTTCGTCCCTCATCTTCGGATTCCGTCCGGGGATCTTGCCCATTACGGCCAAGCACTGCTCTTCCATTACACGCCGAACGGACATCTCGAAGACCCTGTTTTCTCCTTCGATATTGATATCCTTGTCCATCACATCAAGGAGAATGGGAATGCCCACCAGGAATCCCTCCCCGTCGAGAGGATCGAGCCCGGCTTTTTCAAAAGCGGCCGCGATATACCGTCCGGCCTTCAGGCAACCCCTGTTGAACGTCATACGTCCCTGGAATGATTCGTCGCATAAAGCATTGACATGGCCGACCAGAGCCTTGCTCTTGATTTTCTTTTCACCGGAACCTCCCGAAGCCGGAACGGCGCCCATGACCATGGTTGTTTCGGGGAAGACCTCGCCGGACCGGGCGAAGAATGCGAGAACGAGCAAAATCGCTATTCCGGCTTTCACTATTCAGGGTCCGTTTGGCCGGAAACCTTCTGCTCGGATATCTTTTGGCCGGAAACCTCTTCGTCCATCGAGATCTCCCTGAATTTCCTGATATAGTGATTGACGACTTTGCAGAACGAGGAGTGGGACCATGTCAGGGGGGAGACGGAGAGAGGCTCGCCCGTGTAAGGATTATACTGCTCCGCCAGGAGCCCGGCCGGGGATTTTCTGGCGACCACCCAACGCAACAATTCCTTGGCGCTCTCCAGATCCTTGAGGTTTTGGGCCGCCGCAACAGCATGATCAGCCAGCCAGAGCGTACAGACCACCCACGGGTTTCCGGGCACGGAATCGATGTCCTGGGATATCTGATGGTAGCGGTCATCCTCGTAACGCGCCATTCCGCCGATATCGCTTTTCACCCAGAGCCGGCTCGATACATTATCCATCGTGCTCACGACTTTGGGATCGTTCGCCGGAAACATCCCGAAGGCGAACACGCCGTAAACCGAGCTCTCGACGGTCATGTCCTTTTCGATCCGGCCGTCTTCGGAAACACTGATCATGCGCAGGAAACGGCCAGCCTCTTCGCTGTAGAGATACCTGAGAGCGGAGCTCTCGATCTCCTCGGCCGCGGTCTTGTAACGGCGGGCCTCCCGCGAGTTGCCCAGAACGGCCGCCATCTTGGCCGCGGCCACGAGACCGCCGAAAACCGCTGCGACGGTGAAAGTCGAGATGCCGATCCTTTCCTCCCAGAGGTCATACGACGGAGCCGGAAGCTTGGTCAAGGGATCGCGGTACTGGACCATGAAGTCCGCACACATGCGGACGAATCCGTGATAGCATTCGTCGAGGAACTCCACATCCCGGTATGTCTCGTAGTGATGGTTCAGGGCCCAGAGAACCAGGCCGGTTTCGTCTTCCTGGATCGGGAGCTGGTTGCGGTCGTTGTGGATCCAGGGATGCCAGCTCGAACCGAGGGTTCCGTCGGGGCTGTACTTGTGCAGGAAGTAGGGCCGGTTTCCGATGACGCGCGAACAGAATTGAAAGAAGCGCTTCGTGATTTCGCGGTAGCCGGCGAGGTCCAGCGAATAAGCCACCAGTGCGCCGTCGCGGGGCCAGAGATAGGAGTAATGATCGCGGTTGAACTTGAGGTAGTCCGTGTCGTTGGCGGCCAGGATCGCTCCGCGGTTGTCGATCTGCGTCCGGATCACGAGGAGCGACCTCTTGTACAGGTCGACGATTTCGGGATCGAGATCGCAGAAAAACTTGAGCTCTTTGTTGACCCACGAAACCTGGTAGATATAGGTTTCTTCGATAAGGTGTTCGACTCCCTCGTCCTTGACGTTCTTGTCGAGCTCCTCCACTTCATCGAGGTTGCGGCCGACGGCCAGCCAGTAACTGACCCACGAAGTCTGTTCTTTTTCGAGAAACACCCTCAAAGAAAGCGCCGAATCGACATGGCCCTGCGTAATGGGCACCATCTGCAAACGGCCGTCTTCCATATCCCTCCACGAGTCTTTTTTTCCCGTCTGGAACTGATAGATCCCTTCTTCTTCCCCTTTCACATTGATGAGAATGAAGACATCGCGCTTGTAATGAACCAAGGCTTTGAGAAGGGGATTGTAATAGGCCGTGTCGCCGATGTCCGATTCGAGAATCCTGAAGTCGTGGTAGAAGAGGAGCCTCACTTCCCGCGGGCTGGCTTTCAGGTTCTCCACACCGATCCTGTTCAGGAAGATGTTCCTGTATTTGTGAACACAGCCGTGCATCCGCAGGCGGATGCCGAGGTCTTTGTTGAACAGCCTGACGCGCGTGACATTTGTGTCTTTGAAATAGTCGAGTTTCCTTTCCCAGGCGGTGTCGACCCACCGAAACACGCCGTCCACCCAGACGCCCAGCCCGTTGCGGAAGCCGTTGATGTGATTGTAAAGGCCGATATAAGGGAAATAGAAATCCCTCATGTTGAAGTCCTGATCATAATTGATCAGAAGATTACCGTTTCCGAGAACCAGTTCGCGCGGCATGTGGCTCGCTTTCTCAATATATTCCGCCGGGAACCTCCGACGACCCAAAGGACCGTCCGAACTGTTCCCATTAAAGAACATTCATTAACAAGGCCCCGGAAGTCCGTCAAGACGGGAAAATGAGTTTCTGCCCGGAACGATGAACCTGATTCGAAAAGATTCCGGCCGGAAACCCGGTTCGGGCTTTCGTACTTCTCCTTTCGTCATGATAGAATCCGGTTCTTGTGATGAAAAAAAACAAAAGACAAAAAGATACCGGTAAGGAACGGGCAGGCCGCCTTGATGAGGAAACAGCCCAAATGAGGAAATAATCCGGTGAAAGTTCTCATGTTCGGATGGGAGTTCCCGCCACTCATGACAGGCGGTTTGGGCACGGCCTGCCAGGGTCTCGTCAAAGCGCTTCTCGACAGGAAGACCGATCTCTTCTTTGTCATGCCGGGTGACAAGCGATCCCCTGATCGTGCCGACACGAGCGAGCCGTCGCAAGCACGCGGTCTCTTTCATCTGAAAATGGTTCCGTCCCTCCTGAGTCCCTACCAGAGAGGGACAAACAACGGGGAGATAAAAGAGGGAGATGCCGCCCCATCGGACAAAGGGCAAGACCTCTACGCCGGCGACCTGCTCAGGGCCGTGGAGGACTTGGCGCAGAAGGCGGAAGAGATCGCTTCAAACCTCGACTTCGACGTGATTCACGCCCACGACTGGATGACATTCCCGGCGGGACTCCGAGCGCGCTCGCTTTCGGGCCGCCCTCTTGTTGCGCACCTTCATTCCACCGAGTACGACAGGTGCCTCGACAAGGTGTGGCCCCCTGTCTGCCGGATCGAGGGAGAGGGATTGGAACAAGCAGACCGCATCATCACGGTCTCGGCCAGAAGCAAATGGCAGATCGTCGAGAGATACGGAATCAGCCAGGACAAGATCGAGGTGATCTACAACGGCCTGAACCGCGACCACCTGCCCGAGCCCGATGATAAAGAGGAACGGGACAGAAACGGAAGGGCCGCCCTTTCTTCCGGAACGACAGAGAATGTCGTTCTTTTCCTGGGCAGGATCACGGCGCAGAAAGGCCCTGATTTTTTCATCGAAGCGGCGGACCGTGTCCTGAAAACGGAAGGAGAGACGACCTTTCTCCTTGTCGGCACGGGAGACATGATTCCCCGGCTCATCGAGAGAACGGTCGAGCTGGGTATTTCAAAAAAGGTTCTCTTCACCGGTTTTCTCGAAGGAAGCGAGCTGCGCCGGGCGTTCGAAAAAGCCTCTATCTATGTCATGCCTTCCGTCTCCGATCCCTTCGGAATTTCCTGTCTCGAAGCGATGCACATGGGGGTTCCCGTCGTGCTCTCGAATCAGACAGGGATCGCCGAGGTCGTCGAAAACGTTCTCAAGGTCGATCACTGGGACATCGACGGCATGGCCGACAAGATCGTGCGCCTTCTCCGCGACCCCGTTTTTGCACGCGAGCTGGCCGACAGAGGGGCGTCTGAAGCGCGCAGGATCACCTGGGACCATTCCGCGGCGCGCTGCCTCGACGTTTACAGGGATGTGCTGGCCGAAAAGGGCCTGACCACGCAATGGGAATAATGCCGTGGCCGATATCGTTTCAATCTATTTTCAGGTCCACCAGCCCTTCAGGACACGATTGTTCAACCTCCTCGACGAGGAGACGTCCTACTTCGACAGCCGCCTCGACAGAGCCCACCTCCTCAGAGTCGCCGGGCTGTGCTACAGACCCGCAAACGCCTTGATCCGGTCCCTCTCCGATCGTTACGAAGAAAGGTTCCGCATCGGATTCAGCATCTCGGGGACCGCGCTGGATCAGCTCGAAGCATGGGCGCCCGATGTGATCGAGTCCTTTCGTTCCTTCGCCCGATCGAAGGCGGCATCCTTTCTCGGCGAAACCTATTATCATTCCCTGGCCGGCGTCTTTTCCCGTGAAGAGTTCTTGGAACAGATCGACATGCACAGCGAACGCCTGCGCGCCCTCGTCGGCGCCCCGGTCGACGCGTTCCGCAACACCGAGCTCATTTACAGGGACGACCTGCCCTCCCTCATTCACGGCCGGGGATTCCGGGCGATCCTGGCCGACGGGATCGACAGAATCCTCCGGGGCAGGTCCCCAAACCGTCTCTATCGCCCGCCGGGGGAAAAGGTTCCCGTCCTGCTCAGGAACCATCGTTTCTCGGACGATATCGCTTTCAGGTTTTCCGACAGAACATGGGAAGGGTGGCCCCTCGAACCGGACGGGTTTGCAAAGAGGCTGCGGGAGGCTCCGGGCGATTTCGTCAATCTCTTCATGGACTATGAAACCCTGGGCGAGCACCAGAGGACAGAGACCGGGATCTTTAGCTTCTTCGAAAAAATGATCGACTCCTTCCTCGGTTCGCCCGGCACACGCGTCGTTGCCCCGTGCGACATCACGGCCGGGCTCTCACATGAAGAGATCGGCCGGGCGGATGTGTTCGAGGCGGAGACTTTCGTATCGTGGGCGGACGAGGCGAGAGACCTCTCGGCCTGGCTGGGAAACGGAATGCAAAAAAGCGCGGCACAAGCGCTTTACGATCTCGAAGAAAGCGTCAAGGCATCAGGAAACGAAATCCTTATTGCCGACTGGAGAAAGCTGCAAACCTCCGACCACTTCTATTACATGAGCACGAAAGGCTCTGCAGACGGCGGCGTTCATGATTATTTCACTCCCCACCCTTCTCCCTGGGACGCCTTCGCGGCGTACATGAATATAGTGCACGATCTCCGCTCCCGAGCGAGCTCGAACGGACCGTGACCCGTCCGGTCCGCGCCCGCGAATCCGATCACCTCAGAACCTCGGGGACCGTCGATCGGGACTCTGTTTCTTTCTCGTCGTCCCCGGCGCCGGCCTCGGCGCTTTCATAATCCTTCACCAGGATCTCTATCTTCTTCAAGAACAGGACGGCCATGTCATCGTCGCAGCCGTCTCCTTCCCATCCTTCGCTCTGCTCGGGCTCCGTGATTCTGTAATAGCCTTCCCAGTTCGCTTCCCGATCGATCCTGACTCGAACGAGCCACTCCCCGTCCCCGTCCGGATCGATGCGGATCACAACCTTGCGGCGCTTGGGAAACCGGCCCCTGTCGGTGTCGCGGCCGTACTTCCAGGTTGTCGAAATCAGACCGCTGTTCTTGTCCGCATCCTCCAAAGAAAAACCATCATCGCGGACGATCTGTGCGGCATAATCGAATAGGTCGTTGTACGTCACATTCTCGACGTGAAGACGAGACCAGCCCGAACCGCATCCCGCACAGAACCCCGCCAGGCAGAACCCGGCCAGAAGGAAAGCGCAAATCATCGGCAAGCACGGTTTTCTGTTCATCTCTTCCTCGTTTTTAAAATAAGGGAAAGCGGGATCTGAGTTTCATCTATCAATTTCCGGCTCTCCTGTCAATCTCTTGGCTTCACGCGCCACGGCGCGCGACATCGCGTGACTTTCCGGCCGACTTTTCTATTATGTATTCATGAGCGCCCCATTATCGATCGTTTCGGCGTCCCGCAGGACCGATATTCCGGCATGGTACGGCGATTGGTTTCTCAACCGCCTGGAAGCCGGGACCGTTAAATGCCGAAACCCCTTCGGCGGACAGGTGTACACCGTCAGCCTCGAGCCCGAAGACGTGGTCGCCTTCGTCTTCTGGACACGGAACGCGGCGCCTTTTCTGCCCGTCCTCGACCGGGTCATCGATCTCGGATATCGCGCCGTTTTTCAATACACGATCGTGGGATATGGTCCCCCGCTGGAAGGAAACGCCCACTCTCCGGGGGACGCTGTGGACGCTTTCACCGAGCTTTCGCAGAAACTGGGCCCGCCTTCCGTCCGGTGGCGGTACGACCCGATCGTCCTGTCGGATAAGATGGACAGGCGCTACCATCTTAGAAACTTCGAGGGCCTGCTCAAAAAGATCGAGGGGAAGACAACGACCTGCCACACGAGCTTTGTCCGGTTCTACAGAAAAACAAGGCGCAGGCTCTCCCTTCTGGAGAAGAAGACGGGTGAGATCTTCGACGATCCCGCCGACGAGAAGAAAATCTTGCTGGCCCGCGAACTGGGGGAGATGGCGGCTTCCCGCGGTGTGCGCCTCGTGAGCTGCTGCTGCCCCGTCCTCGATAAAGCCGGCCTCCCCCGGGGACGGTGCGTCGATCCCGACCTGATCGCTTCACTCCGTCCCGACATCGAGAACCTGAGCCTCAAGAAAGCGCCGACCCGCGAAGGCTGCGGATGCGCCGCGAGCCGCGATATCGGCGCCTACGACACCTGCATCGCCGGCTGCGCATACTGCTATGCAACGGCGAGCCAAAAGGCCGCAACAAAACGCCGTGGCGAACACGATCCCGAAGCGGACTCGCTCTGATTCGGCGCCGCCCGGCCGGATGTTTTCAGGAGATCCTCTCGAGGACGCCGCGGTAGGTGTCGAAATCATTCTCTGAAAAGAGAACAAAGCGAACCAGATCGAGAGATGTTTCTCTCTCTTCGAGAAACTCTTTCACCGCACCGAGAGCCGCCGGCGCCGCTTCATTCACGGGATAGCAGTATGCCCCCGTGGAGATCGAGGGAAACGCCGCCGACCGCAGCCCTTTTGCCGAAGCGAGAGAGAGACTGTTCGTGTAACAGGAAGCGAGCTTTTCCGGCTCGCTGTGGTCTCCGCCCGACCAGACAGGCCCGACCGTATGGATTACGAACCGGGCTTTCATGTTCCCGGCAACGGTCATGACGGCTTCCCCGGCGGGAAGCTTTCCGATCTCGGCGACGATCTTCTCGCACTCCTCGAGAACAGCGGGGCCGCCTGCCCTGTGAATGGCGCCGTCCACCCCTCCTCCCCCCATGAGGGACGAGTTCGCGGCATTGACAACAGCATCCACGTCCTGGAGCGTGATGTCGCCCCGAACCAGTTCGATCCGGGTTTTTCCGATTCGGGTTTTCATTTTTCCTTCCCTTCATTGTGAAGGCTCTTCCCTGTGAAGGCCCTTCACCTCTCTCCCCGCCTGCCGCCCCGGCCGGCGCGGTCTTTCCCCCGGAACGCGATCTTGATGGGAACCTCCCGGAAAGGAAAGGCCTCTCGGAACCTGTTGGAAAGGTAGCGGCGATAGTCCCGGTTGAACAGCCTGATATCGTTGACAAAGATGACGAAAGTCGGAGGGCCGACCTCCACTTGAATGCCGAAGTAGATCTTGGCGAGACGCGATTTCCTGATCTGGGGCGCCCGGCGGGCGATCGCGCTTTCGAGAACCCTGTTGACCTCTCCCGTCGGCATTCTGAGCGTGGCCTGGCGGTGGAGCTCGGCGACAAGGTCGAAGGTGTTCTCCACATTGAAACCGGTCTTGGATGAAATGAAAGTCAGTGGAAAAAAGCCGAATCCCGGCAGCCGGTCCCCCACATAGGTGCCGTATTCGTCCGGGGTGTGTCCTTCCGCAAGGTCCCACTTGGAAACGGCCAGAACGCATGGCTTGTAAGACGTGATGACCAGGTCGGCGATCTTTTTATCCACCAGCGAAATTTCGGTTGTGGCATCGATCAGGAGAACGACCACATCTGCGCGCCTGATCGCCCTCTCGGCCCGGGCCTGGCCGTAAAACTCGACCGAGTCCTGAATCGCTTTTTTACGCCGAATACCGGCCGTGTCGATAACGACGAATTTTCTGCCGCCCACCCGGAAAGCAACATCGACCGAGTCCCGCGTCGTGCCCGGCACATCGGAAACGATGACTCGGTTCTCTCGGGCAAGATGATTGACAAGCGTGGATTTGCCGGCATTCATTTTTCCCACAACAGCAACCTTGATCAGATCTTCGCCCGGCCCTTCGTTATTTTCTTCCGGACAGACCGGATCGGGAGGAATGAGATCGAGCGCTCTTCCCAGAGCGGCAAAGACACCGCGTCCTTCGACGGCCGAAGCGGCTTGCGGTTCTCCGAAGCCGAGGGAATGAAACCCATGTTTTTCCGATTCGAGCGCTTTTGAATCGATCTTGTTGACAACGAGAACAACGGGCTTGCCGCACGCCCTGAGGCGCCCGGCCACCTCCTCGTCCATGGGGGTCCGGCCGTCCCTGGCATCGACGAGAAAGATGATGGCATCAGCCAGATCGAGTGCGATTGCGATCTGGTTTTCGATCTCGCTCTTGAGCAGAGCTTCATCGAAGAGACCGATCCCGCCCGTATCGATCAGCTCGAACGAGCGGTCTCTGTAAGCGACCTCTTCGGATATCCTGTCGCGAGTGACTCCGGCCATTGGATCGACGATGGCCACTCTCCTGCCGAGGACGGCGTTGAAATAAGATGATTTCCCCACATTGGGACGTCCAACGATGGCAACGACGGGGAGTTTCCGCATGACCTAAAACCTCAACCTTGCATTAAACATCGAGCGCAGGCGCGCCGGAGTGCGCCGCAGACGAGGCCCAAGAACGATTATTCCGGGCCGCTGCGTATTTTAACAATACATGGGGTTCAGAAAAATCGGTATTCGGCTTCGGATGGAGTGGTATGGCGCGAAGCTCGCCGGTCCGAGCCGATGTTTTTTGCAAAGTTGCGGTCAACTCAGTGCGAGGGATTTGTGGATCTGCGGCAGGACCCTGACGTCGCCGAGAATCAAGCGCGCGGCGCTCCAGAGCTCGATCAGGTAGGCTCCGCCCCAAACCTCTCCTTCACGCGACACGGGCTGAAGGAAAAAGGGCGCTCCCGAATCGTACTTTTGAACCGCCCGGGCCGCTTCCACGACTTCCCTGGCCGGCGTTCGGGGATCGACGATGGCCTTCACATAAAAACGGCAGCCCTTCATCCGGGAGAGGAAATCTTCGTGCTTTGCCCTGGTCCCGTGAAGCCCCGATGTGGACGGGATCTTGAAATCCATGGACACCATGTCGACATCTTTTGAAACACGCTCCACCGCATCCCCGTGAAGCCCGGCCGTTTCGAGAAGAAGGGGAAGCTCGGGCAGATGTTTTTTCAAGAGAGGCAGAAACTCTTCCAGAAAGTCGACCTGTTCGAGCGGCTCGCCGCCCGTGACGGCTATCGAATGGGCCCCGGGGCGTGTTTTGTCCTGCTCTAGAACGATGTGGAGAACATCTTCAGGGCTCACGGGATTCTCGACGGCGTGAAAGCCTGTTTCTTCCTGAACCCCCTTGTTCCTGAAAAACACGCCGGGAGTGTCGCAGAAACGGCAGCCCACGTTGCACCCCTGAAATCTTACGAAGTGCTGCAGGTACCCGGCCCAGAGCCCCTCTCCTTGGATCGAGAGCTCACTGTGCTGGTGAAACCATTAATCAAATTCTTGAAGATT
>CAZWHE010000089.1:0-7457 GCA_964633825.1 uncultured Phycisphaerales bacterium
CCTTGAAACCCGGTCCAAAGCCCGACAAAAAATAATTACGTATTGTGTCCCCCGCTAAAACACCCAGGAAAACCCGAGCTCGAGGAATGTCTCGGAGAGCGAGGAATGCAGCTTGACAGCGCCGCCGGCAGAGGTTTCATCGATCGAATTCCGCAAACCGTGAACGAGGCCCATGTTCAGCGAAAAATTGTCGCTGAGCCGGCAGCCGAGCCCCAGAGTCACGTGATGCTCGACAATCGCAGGAAAACCGACGATGCGAAAGTATTCATACCCGAAAGTGCTCATCTGGGTTCCCTGTACATTGGTCGTGCCCGCCGGATTCCATCCGTCGTGGTCTTTCACGGCGTTGCGGCCATAATTGTATCCCATCCGGAGCTTGAGCTTTTTGTTGACCTCATACTCGGCGCCCACGGCAAAAACCCATTGGCTCTTCCAGTCAAAATCTTTGTACCCATCGGCGCCGGCCCAGTCGATCCATTGTGCATCCGTCTCGATCCGAAAGCGGGAGCTCGGCTTGTAAGCAACGCCGAAGCCCGCCTTCTGCGGCAGCATCAGTTCGAGATCGTCGAAACTGCCGTTCAAATCGAAGTCCGAGATCCTTCTGTGCGTGATGGGCTGGGCGGTTCTGTAGACGGCGCCGAAAGCGAACTCCCCCGTTTCGTAGAGCGTGCCCAGCTGGGCGCCCAAACCGAAATCGTGAGAGTTGCCGCCTCCGAAATCAGCAGCCTGGTAGTCCATGTCGAGCCCGGCGCCGAAGGAAAGGTTTTTGTGTTTGAAAGCCAGGGCCGGCACGATCTGCAAGATCGACAGGTTCGTGTTGGTTCCCATGGGATCCTGATTTCGATAGTCCACTCCCATGCCGGCGATACCGAGAGCGCCGAGCCCGAAGCACCAGTCCTCACTGACGGGCACACGGAGCCCGATGGCCGGAATGGGAAAATAATCATGCCGGCTCTCACCCGACCAGTTGCCGACACCGGCGGGAGGAGGCGGAGAAGCCACACGCGCCCGGACACGAGGCATGAGAATCGTGCTGGCAAAGTCAAAGCGGAATCCGTTGAGCGTGGTGAGTGTGGCCGGATTCCCGAAGATCGACGTGACGGCATCGCTCGAAGATGCGATTCCGACTCCACCCATCGTTCTCGAGCAGGGTCCGACGCCGATGAGCTCGTCCCCGTCGGTGGCGTAAAGCGCGGTCAAGCCTAACAGGGCGCATGCTGATACAAGAACGACTTTCTTCATTACAAGTCTCCTGTAAAAAAGATCGATCGACCCCGGCAGGAGATGCTGCAATCGGCCAGTCAAGGAAAGAACCGCAGGTTGTATCAGCAGCCGGAAATCTCTGTCGTTGTCCCACGTATCGACACAAAATCGCTTCCGGCTTAAATGAGTAATTTCTTTAAGTACAAGTTTATAGATTCCCCCGGGCAAGCCCGGGGTCCTTACCGTCACAGACCTTCGGTCTGACCTGCATTCGCTACGTCGCTTCGCTCGCAGCGAATTACAGGAAGGGCTCATTCATCCACGGGTCAACCCGTGGAATTCTGTCTTCGACCGCTTAAACTGAATCCTCTATCAAGCTCGAACCGTAATATACCGATATGTGAGGAGACATTGATGTTTGGTTTGGCAAGATTCCATGGGCTGAAAAAAAGCCGGCCTAAATACAGAGCGGGAATAAATAAAGGCGGTGAAATACCAATGACACCCACTGTTCACGAACACATCGACTGCAAGGGCATGAAGTGCCCCATGCCCATTGTTCAGCTCAGCAAAGCCATGAGGAAGCTGACGCCCGGACAGACGCTGTCCGTCGAAGCGGATGATCCCGCTTTCAAGGCCGACCTGGAGGCCTGGATCAAGAAACTGGATTATATACTCGTTGAATTCGAGGATGGAAAAGTGGCACGAGCCGTTGTCGAAAAAACAAAAACAGGAGAAGCACAAACCCCGGAGCAGCAGCGCCACCGATGCTCGTCGCTGGACAATCCCGCTCTGATCAACCTCATCGAGGAACTTATCACGAAAGAAGTGGCCGCGAAATACGATTCTCTCGAGAAACGGATCGAGCAGAGCCTGGCACAGGCCGGCGGATCAAAACAACCGGTTAATGCAAATCGGGCAACGATCGTGGTTTTCAGCGGCGACATGGACAAGCTCATGGCGGCTTTCATCATTGCAAACGGGGCGGCTGCCATGGAAATGGAAGTCTCCATGTTCTTTACTTTTTGGGGGCTCATCTCGCTGAAGAAGAACACGCTTTACAAAGGAAAGCCCTTCACCGAGAAGCTGATGACGGCAATGCTCCCCAAGGGCCCCGGCGAAGTGGGCACGTCCAAGATGAACATGCTCGGTCTCGGCCCGGCGTTTTTCAAGATGATCATGAAGAAGAGGAACGTTGAGAACCTTCCCGGCCTGATCACCCAGGCCAGGGAGATGAAGGTGCGCCTCGTCGCGTGCCAAATGACGATGGATCTTCTGGGTTTGAAGCGAGAAGAATTCCTCGATGATCTGGAATACGGCGGAGTGGCTACCTTTCTATCCGACGCCGGAGATTCGCGAATCACGCTCTTTATCTGACAAGAGGCGTTAACATGACCGATTCAGGCCAAACTCGAAATCCCCTTCCAAAGGAGATCTCTTCCGAGCTGGCGGCCCGGGAGGCCGAAATCGCCGGCCGGGAGGCCGAAATCGCCGGCCGGGAGGCCGAAATCGCCGGCCTCCAGGCCGAAGTCGAGCTTTTGCGCGATGAAAACGACCGTCTCCGTGAACAGGCCGAAGGGGTTGCGGCCGCAAATGCCAACGCGGCCGAGCTGATGGTGGAACTGGAGGACGCCAAACAGAAGCTGGAGAAACAGAACGAAAAGATAACCCAACAGGCCGAAAGCCTCACCTCGGCCCTGAACAGAGCCGAGGCCGCCACGAAGGCCAAGTCCGAGTTCCTGGCCAACATGAGCCACGAGATTCGCACTCCCATGAACGGCATCATGGGCATGACCGATCTCACTCTCGAAACGGAGCTCACAAGCGAGCAAAAGGAATACCTCGAGCTTGTCAGGTCCTCGGCCGATTCTCTGCTCCAGCTCTTGAACGACATCCTCGATTTCTCCAAGATCGAAGCCGGCAAGCTCAACCTCGAATCGATCGACTTCAACCTGCGCGACAGCCTCGGCGACACATTGAACACGCTGGCGCTGAGGGCCCAGGAAAAAGGCCTGGAATTGGCCTGCCACATCCCGCCCGTTGTCCCCGATTTCTTGAAAGGCGATCCCGGCCGATTGCGCCAGATCATCGTCAATCTCGTGGGCAATGCCATCAAGTTCACCGAGAAGGGAGAGGTGGTCGTCCACGTCCAGACCGAGTCGCAAAACAAGAAAGAGATTTGCCTCCATTTTTCGGTCATCGACACGGGGATCGGGATTCCAAAGGAGAAGCGGGATTTGGTCTTCGAATCCTTCTCCCAGGCGGACAGCTCGACGACACGCAAATTCGGCGGCACCGGACTCGGCCTCACCATTTCGCGCCGACTCGTCGAAGCCATGAATGGGAAAATCTGGCTCGAGAGCGAAGCCGGCCGGGGAAGCACATTTCACTTTACAGCCGGTTTCGAAAAAGGGAAAAGCCCGGAAAAGAAAAGGGCTCAACTGGGAATGGATTGCCTGGAAAACATGCCTGTTCTGGTGGTCGACGATAACGAAACCAACAGGCGAATTCTCGAAGAGATCTTACTCAACTGGAAAATGAATCCGATCCTGGTGGAAAGCGGGAAAGAAGCTCTGGCCGCCATGTGGAATGCCTGCGGCAAGAACCGGTTATTCAATCTCATCTTGCTCGATGCCATGATGCCTGAGATGGACGGTTTTTCCCTGGCCGAGCGAATCACTCAGAACCCGGAATTTGCCGGTGCAAAGGTCGTTATGCTCACCTCCTGCGGCATGCGCGGCGACGCCGCACGCTGCCGGGAAATCGGCATCAATGCTTACCTGACTAAACCGGTCAAACAATCGCGGCTGCTCGACGTGATCCTCACGGTTCTGAACAGCACCCCGGCCGACCAGCGCCCATCACGTCCGATCACTCGCCATTCCCTGCGGGAAGACCGGCAATACTTCAAAGTCCTTGTGGCCGAAGACAGCCCCGTCAACCAGGTCCTGTTCACCCGAATCCTTGAAAAAGAAGGACACAGCGTTGCCGTCGCCGACAACGGCAAAAAGGCATTGGCCGCCCTGGAGAAGGAGCGGTTCGACCTGATCCTCATGGATGTCCAAATGCCTGAGATGGATGGTTTCGAGGCAACCCGGGTGATCCGCAGCAAGGAGCAAACAAACGGATCCCGCATCCCCATCATCGCCCTGACAGCTCATGTCATGAAGGGTGATCGGGAACGGTGCCTCGAGGCCGGCATGGACGGCTATGTCTCGAAACCGGTAGATCCCGTCGAACTCTTTGAGATCATTAAGAACCTCCTCTCCAAGCCGGAGAAAGAACCCACCCACTGACACGCGGCGGTTCACGGCCCGTTTATCACGCGTTATATGTTTTTTCTTTATTCTTACGCATTTTGTTGTTATCATGTTATGGTCAATCATGGACAACAAGCCTGAATGGAGATGAGAAACCACGGAGAATTCAAAGTGAGAATCTGGACTTGTTTGGCAACATCCGGAGTCGTTGTTGCGGTATTCTGTCTCTCTGCGCATTCCGTCTGCGCACAATCAACCATCAAGAACGGCGCCCATCGCCTCTGCGACCTCCAGGCCGACATCACTTCCGACAACGCCCACAACGGTCTGATCGACGATGATCCCGACGACGGCGGGTGGGACTGGACGATCAACGCCAGCAATCAACACCACTCCGCCAGTCCGAGCCCGACCAACATTTACGGGGTCACCGCGCTCGGCCTCCTTTACACTCTGAAAAGCACGGGGGGCCCGATAGGCTCGAACTGGTCTCATGATTTCATTGGAATCGACAACAATGGAATCTTTCCCGAAATCTCCGGATCAGGAAATACGGGGCGTTTTCTCCAGGCCTGCATCGACGTTCATCTCGGAATGGTTGCCGATCCCAGCATCGACTCGGCTCCGGACTATGTCTTCCTCGTGCTTTTCGAACAGTTCGGTCCCGCACCAAGCCAGACCTATGCCGATCTGGCCAAAGCAAGGTATGACGCCAAGGTGGCGACGTACGGCAGCGCCCAGCTCCTGGGCGAATTCCTCCGGGATTTCAGGGGCGGACTCAATCAGGACGGCCTCATTCCCTACGAATTGGATTGGCACACTCAGGCCGCCCTGGCTCTCGACAGCGCCTTTCCGGGCCAGGGATATGACCTCGACGCCACTGCCTATGTGCAGGTCATGGTCGACGACATCAACAACGCCTCAGGGTACTTTGACATCAACAACAACAAAGAGTACGCCTATACCATCGGCCTGGCATGCGGCGCGGCCGCCCTCAGCCGCACCGGGCTCTACCCCACCCTGATGGATGACATGTTAACCAATCTGCTCACCATGCAGAAGACGAACGGTTCGTTCAAGTACAGCAGCATGTACCCCACCGGAAATTTTCAAAGCACTGCTTATGCCGTCATCGCCCTCTTTCTCGATGGATCGCCCGGATATATGACAGCCGCTCAAGACGCTTCCGATTGGTTCGCTTTCAAACAGGCCGCCAACGGCGGGTGGGCCAAGTCAGGAGAAGAAACCCCCACGGTTGACGGCGAGATATTGACAGCGCTCTATTATGTTCCCTCGACCCCTTCAAGGGGATCGAAAGGAGCCGGATTACCGGGAGATACGCAACCCGATCATTATCCCCCCGCCTTCCCCAGCGATTGAGAAATTACTGAAAAAGGCAAATCCACTCCCCTCACGAATATAAGACAACCCAGCACTGAAAGTTACACAAAAGGGCCGCCATTTCCCATCAAAGCGTATCAGGACCGCTTCAGCTAAAAAAAAGATTTCTAGATCCCGATATTTGACAAAAGGAATCCGCAAGAAAGCACGAAACAGCAATAAGTTGCATGAGTCAATCGTTGTCGGTTGGATACCGAAAATTTCATAGGTCTTTTGAAAGGGAAAAAGGAATGAAAAGAACAAACAAGAAAAAGTGCAATGGTTTTACGCTGATCGAGCTTTTGTTGGTCGTTCTGATTCTGGCGGCGCTGGCTGCCATCGCCATCCCCAGAATGGTCACCACATCGGGTGAAGCAAAAACCAATTCCTGCGAGACGAACGTTGATCTGGTCAACGCTCAGATCGAGCTCTATCTGGTCAAAACCGGGACGGCGGCTTCGGCCTTCGATGCAGCGGCCCTGACAGCGCTTTTCGCTGACACGGACTACTTTCCGGACGGAACGCCTGTCTGCCCGTACGGAACAGCCTACGCATTGAACGCGTCGACCCATCACGTTGACTCGCACGGCCACTAATTGAGTGAATAACGGTGGTTCCGGTCTTTAGACGGGTTGATGGACCGGCTTAAAAGATTGAAATGAATTAAGCCGCCGGTGATCGCCACAGTTTTGACGGCGTGTGCCGGCGGCTTTTCTACAGTTCGAAAGGGTGGTGACGGCCATACCCTTTCCGGTTTTGTTTGCCCATCAAAATGCAGGATTATTAGAAACGCTCCTCGCCACCTCGACGATATCTTTAGTGCTGATGGGCTTGAGCATGATTTCAAACTCGACTCCGTCCCTTGCCGCTTCGATAAGGAAACTCATATATTCCCTGGCAAAAGCCGTGACGATATAAATCGGCACATCCCCGGCAAGCTTGCGCAATTCCCTCAGAGTTTCCACACCGTCCAAACCCTTCATCTTCAGATCGAGAAAAATCAGCTCGTATCGGTTCTTTTTAACCAATTCGATTGCGGACTCTCCTGACTCGGCCGTTTCGGCATGGCAGCCTTCTCGCTCGAGTATCTCCGAATATAATTTTCTGATCCGCTCCTCGTCATCAATGACCAGTATGCGTTTGCTCATTGACAAAACCTCGTCATTTCACAGAAGTCGTGAGAATCATATAGGTGGTCGAGGCAGGTTACGCCACCGGTAAATCTTGCCGCCACTTACTTTCACACTGTACCGTTCCCCTAACAAAGCTCAAGAGCCTTTTTTTTCCGATGCCCCGGAATATCCGGTTTCAGAAACAAAGATTCGGACGGCAAAGCAAACTTTAGTATTTACGAATAGGGACTGTTAGGTAAAAACACCTACCTGGTGAGTGTAAAACACCTGTTTTTCGGCTATTTTTTCGAATATTTTCCACAAGAAGTCCCCCCTCAAAATTCGAAATATATATATAGGTTTGTCATAATTGGCGGGTATTGTCTCAAGGAATCAGGGCTTTACGGCGAATATCTCACAAAAGGCAAGTTGGTGATCTTAACGACGCGTGTTTGTTTCATTAAGAGCTAATCATTATGCACATTACCCAAGTTGATAAATG
>CAZWHE010000089.1:7467-16348 GCA_964633825.1 uncultured Phycisphaerales bacterium
CCGGCAGCTTGAAGAAGAACTGCGAGTCGCCAAGGAGAATTTCCGAAACATCACCGACAATGGATCCGAAGGCATTGTCGTTGTTGACGGAAACGGAATCATCCGGTTCGCCAACAGGGCGGTCGAATCGATCTTCGGCCGCAAAGCCGAAGAGCTTCTGGGCGAACCATTCGGCTTCCCCGTTGTCACGGGAGAGACGATTGAGATCGAAATCCCCCGCAGCGGCGGTCAAACCCGGATCGCCGAAATGTGGTCCGTGGACACACGGTGGAACGAAGAATCCTGCATTCTGGCTTCGCTGCACGACATCACCGAACACAAAGAGACGAAGGGCGCCCTGGCATTGCAGGCAAAGCAGCTCGCCAAAGCGCTCCAGAACGCAGAGACGGCCGGCCAGGCCAAGTCCGAATCCCTGAGTAATGTGACGGATGAGATCCGGACACCGCTCACATCGATGCGCAACGTACTGACCAACATCCAATCGGGCAGAAAGATAACCGGAGACGATTTCAAGAATTACATTGGAATGCTCGACGAGGATTGCCGCAGGCTCTGCAGCCTCGTTGAGAAGCTGCTCGACCTGTCCCGGGTAAAAGCGGACAGAATGCCCCTCGACATCACCG
Source organism: uncultured Phycisphaerales bacterium (assembly GCA_964633825.1). GTDB lineage: Bacteria > Planctomycetota > B15-G4 > B15-G4 > CAYZWU01 > CAZWHE01. The sequence continues at coordinate 8,091 of CAZWHE010000089.1, forward strand.
GAGTCGAGCTCGGCCGGCTGATCAATGAAACGGTTAAGGCAAACCGATACCGGGCCGGTGAAAAAGGCATCATCGTGGAGGCGGATTGTCCCGCTGATTTCCCCCCGATCTATGCGGATGAAAGCAAGATCCGGCAGGTTCTGACGAATCTCGTCGAGAACGCGATCAGATTTACCGCCGAAGGGGGCGTGATCACGATCGAGGCGCGGGTCGAGGGCGACAGCGTTCTGGTCAGCGTTGCCGATACCGGAATCGGCATCGATCCCGAGCACCACGAAAACATCTTTGACAAGTTCCTCCGAATCAACAAGCCCCGGGGCAGTGCCGGAGCCGGGGGTATGGGAATCGGGCTTTCCATCTGCAAGGAGATCGTCACGATCCATGGAGGAAAGATCTGGCTCGAAAGCGAATCCGGCCGGGGAAGCGTTTTCTTTTTCACACTTCCGAAGATGGCCATGGATTCAGCTCTCAAGGACAACATCGAAGCCGCCATCGACCGAGCCACGGCCAACGATCAAAGCCTCTTCGCCTTCCTTGTCAGGCTCCGCTCCCGCCGGAAAGATGGGAGTGAAGATGCGCGAAATGATATTCGCCGGACCACTCTCCAGATGAAGATGAGCCTGGAAAACCGCCTGCGGTCGAGCGACGCGGTCCTGTCCTTTGAGGGGGACCAGATCATCACCATTCTGGTGACGGGAGATCCGTCCTGCCGCGCGGGGATCGAAAAGCGAATTGAGGAATGCATCGACAGCCACGGCGTTTCGGCTTCGATCGATATCGTCGTCCACGCCAACGACGGAACAGGGGCCGGCGACATGCTTGAACGGGTAAGAGAGAGGCTCGCACCATCCAAATCGATTGTCGGCTTCCTCGGGCATCCTTTTTCAGAAAAAAAGACAGAGAGGAAATAAGACTGAGCAAATGAAAGACCCGGCTTCACATGTCGTTCAGAGAACCGACCCGCTCGGAGAGCTTCTGGTACGCCGGAAGATCATCACCGAGAAAGAGCTCAAAAACGCTCTTGTTGAACAGGGCCTCACCGGTGTAAGCCTGGGGAAAATACTGGTCAAGGAAGGGATTCTCTCCAGGGACGACCTGAACAGGGTCGTTGCCGACGCGAACGGGATGGAATTCGTGTCGCTCGACCCGGGAGACATCGATCCCGCGGTCGCCCATCTCGTACCCGTACACGTGGTCAAGCAATACCGGGCGATTCCGGTCAGGATCGAAGGAAAGAATCTTTTCGTCGCCATGGACTCGCCGCTCAACCTGGCCGCGCGCGACGAGATCTCGCTGCAAACCGGTTACCGCGTCGTTCCTCTCGTTACGACACAGAAGGAACTCACCCTGGTAATCCGCCATCATTTCAGCATCGAAGACGCCACGAAGCAGGAGATCGCCAATATCCGCTTGCGCGAAACCGAGGACAGCCGCGCCAGGCCGGATAATATCATAATCGATGAGCCTCCCGAAGGCGCGGAAGGAGCCGTCATTCGCCTCGTCGATTCCATCATCAACAGCGCCGTCGCCGCCAAGGCGAGCGACATCCACCTGGAACCCCAGGAGCCCGAGATGCGCGTGCGTTACCGCGTGGACGGCATCCTCAACGACATCATGACCATTCCATGGCACGTGGAGCCTTCCCTCGTTTCGCGCATCAAGATCATGGCCGACCTCGACATCAGCGAACGGCGGTCACCTCAGGACGGCCACTTTCCCGTTGCATATGACGGAAAGGAGTACGACCTCCGCGTCTCCACAATGCCGACAGTGACGGGCGAAAAGGTGGTGATCCGCGTTCTCGACAAGGGATCGACGATTGTCAATCTCGACAGCCTGGGCTTCTCGAGCGATGACAAGGACGTCTTCGAATCGTTCATCACACATCCCTTCGGAATGGTCCTTGTTACGGGTCCGACGGGCAGCGGCAAAACAACGACGCTCTACACCGTCCTGAGAAGCCTCAACTCCGAAGACAGAAACATCGTGTCCGTCGAGGATCCCGTTGAATATTCCCTGTCGGGAATCAATCAGGTCCAGATCAATCCCGCCGCGGACATTACTTTTCCCAAAGCCCTGAGAACGATTCTCCGCCAGGATCCCGATATCATCATGGTCGGCGAAATCAGGGACTCCGAGACGGCCGAGCTCGCCGTACACGCCGCGCTCACCGGGCACCTTGTTTTCAGCACGCTCCACACCAATGACGCTGCGGGCGCGATCGTGAGGCTGGTCGAGATGGGCGTCGAGCCCTTTCTCATCGCCTCATCCCTCATCGGCGTCGTGGCCCAGCGCCTGGTGCGCACCATTTGTCCCGACTGCAGGGAGGTGTACGAACCGTCGAAATCCGATCTGGCGGAATTCCACGCCGATGTCCTACCCAAGGGATTGGAGCTCAGCCGCGGGAAAGGCTGCCGGTTTTGTTACCAGACGGGGTACCGCGGGCGGACAGGCGTATACGAAATCCTGCGTGTTTCAGAAAACATCCGCGGCCTGGTCATCTCAAAACGATCTACGAGCGTGATCAGGGAGGCCGCAACCGACGAAGGAATGAAAACCCTCCTTCAGCGAGGATTGGACAAGATCATGGAAGGCGCCTCGACATTGGCCGAGATCAGGCGCGTGATCGGCAAAGGGATGGTGTAATGCCGACTTACACTTACACGGCAAAAGATAATGCCGGCAAAATCGTGAAGGGCACCACCGAAGCTCTGAATAAAAAAGTCCTTCACAAAGACCTCGACAAGCTCCGGTATCAGGTCTCTTCCATCAAGGAAGAAAAGAAATCCTTTCTGGCCGGATTTCGCAGGCGCGTCAGAAAAGCCGATCTCATCGTTTTTTCACGCCAGCTCGCCACCATGGTGGGTGCCGGCGTTTCCCTTCTCGGAGCGCTGGCCGTGATCCTGAAAGAGATCGAAAGCCCCCGGATGAAGAGCATCATCAGGGATTTACAGAATCAGATCACACAAGGATCGAGCCTGAGAGAAGCCTTCGGCAAGCACCCCGATGTCTTTTCTCCCTTTTTTCTCGGCATGATCGAAGGGAGCGAATCATCGGGGACGCTCGACATCGTGCTCGAGCGGATTGCAACACAGCTCGAAAAACAGGAGGCGCTGAGAAGGAAGGTCAGGGGGGCGTTCACCTATCCGCTCGTTGTTGTCGCTCTCTGCTTCCTCGTCGTGACCTTTATCATCATATTCATCGTGCCCGTCTTTGCATCGGCTTACGAAAAGCTCGGACTCGAGCTCCCCGGTCCGACACTCGCCCTCGTCAGCATCAGCCATTACGTGCGCGATTACTGGTGGGCCATGATCGGCGTCCTCGCAGCGGGCTGGTACGCGTGGTACTTGGTGCGGAGCGCTCCACAGGTCAAGGCGGCTCTCAACGGATTGAAGATGAACGCGCCCCTCGTGGGAACGCTCAACAGGAAGGTCGCCCTCTGCAGGTTCATCAGAAACTTCGCCACAATGACCAGAGTCGGCGTTCCGCTGATCAAGTCGATCCAGATCTCCGAAGCGGTCGCCGAAAGCTATCTCATCAGCAAAGCGGCCCTCGCGATCGAGAGCTCCGTCAAGGCGGGCGGATCGATCCTGAAGACGATGCGCCAGCACTCCATCTTCCCGCCCATGATTATCGGGATGGCGGCCGCCGGTGAAACATCGGGGAAAATGCCGGAAATGTTCGAGAAGAGCGCCGAATTCCTGGACAGCGACATCGACAGGATCATCAAAAAGCTCTTAGCCAAGCTTGAACCGCTCATCACGGTGGGACTCGCCGTGATCGTCGGATTTATTCTTATAGCCGTCTATCTGCCCATGTTCGACGTTATGAAGGCAGCTAGATGAGCCGGAGACAGGGGGATCAGTGTGTTGTCGGTTGTGTACCGAGAGTTGGGGACTTTTATTAGGGGAAAGGAAATGAAAAGGACAACGGGAAGAAACAAGGGTTTTACGCTGATCGAATTATTGCTGGTCGTTCTGATTCTGGCGGCGCTAGCGGCAATCGCCATACCGAGAATGGTCACCACGTCAGCGGAAGCGAAGACCAATTCCTGCGAGACGAACGTTGACCTGGTCAACGCTCAGATCGAGCTTTATCTGGTCAAGACCGGGACAGCGGCTTCGGCATTCGATGCGGCGGCCCTGACGGCGCTTTTCGCCGACACGGACTACTTTCCGGACGGGACGCCTGCCTGCCCGTACGGAACAGCCTACGCGCTGAACGCGTCCACTCACCACGTGGACTCGCACGGCCATTGAGGGGATATTCCCGGTGGCGGTGGTTCGGAGTGAGCAGCGGGATCGAGCGGGCAGCCGGACGCTTCGGGAGGCTTTTCCCGAAGCGGCGCTGCCCGCGCAAATCCTCCCCTCGCATGCGCGGACTGCCGGCAGTCCGGAGCACCGCCCGGGAACAACGATTGGGAAAGTGTTCATGAAAAAGACAACGGTCATGATGGCGAATGGAGCCGCAAAAACACGGCACGGCTCGATCACGGGCTTCAGCCTGATCGAGCTCCTGCTGGTCGTGTTGATCTTCGGGATCACGGCTGCAATTGTGGTTCCTCGTCTCGGAGAGAACGTCCTGACCCGTTCGACCGCCACTGTTACGGCCCGCGAAATCGCCGGCGACATGCGGCTCTGCAGGAGGCTGGCTATAACGAATGCGAGCACCAATCCGGACGGGTTTGAGATCAAGATGATCGGAGAAACCGCTCCCTATTCGGGTTACCAGCTGATCGACCGTGCGACGATGGAAATCGTGAGCCAGAAAACGTTTTCCACGAGCATTTCGGTTTCGGGCCAATCGACATTCCGCTTCGGGCCGCTCGGAAACATCCAGGCCGGAAGCGGCACGACCGCAACCGTTTCCGGAAACGGGAAGACATATCAGATCACGCTGACCCCGGCCACCGGAATGGTCTCTCTTCAGGAGTAAGATGATGAGCAACAAACGCCGTTCGGAACGCGGATTCACACTCGCCGAGGTTCTGGTCGCGGCGGCGCTGATGGCAATCGCGCTCTCGCCTGCGATCAAAGCCCTGATCAATGCCCACGTGATCGGGACCAAGTCACAGAGAGCAACGCAAGCGCTTCTTTTGGCGGACAAGAAGACGGAAGACATCCGGGCGGCCGCACTGAATACGTTCAACCAGGATTTCAACATCTCCTCCGAGTCCTTGGGCGGGGGCTATCTCTGCACGGTGACCGACGAGGAGGAAACGGGCACATTGAAAAAAATCCAGGTCGTGGTCGGGTACGACGTCAACGGCGACAGCGTTCTCGATGCCGACGAGATAGATATCACCTTGGACACCCGGGTGGCCAGCAGAGAGTGAAAGAACAAATGAACAGATTATCAGGACACAGATCGAGGCGGGGCAGCACCATGGTGGAGACGCTCTTGACCCTCGCCCTCGCCAGCATCATGACGGCATCGGCTGTTCCCGTAATCCGATCCGCTCACCAGGGTTGGGGTTCGAGCGAACAGCGCATCGAGATCATTCAGAACGGACGCGTCGCCATAGACGAAAATGTCCGCATCCTGCGCCAAGCGCGACGAATAAACTCGGTCAGCAATCCAAACGATACGAACGGCCATATCGAGTTCTACGACAAAGACAACGGCCTGGTGCGCATGGACATCGATTCACAAAGCGGCTTCCTCCAATGCGGATCTCCGGGATCCCAATCTCTGCTGGCCGGACCGGTGCAGTCTTTCCAGGTTTCGTGTTACGACTCAAACAACAACCTCCTTCCAGATCCGGTCCCGTGCAGCGAGGTCAAATCGGTGACGATCGACATGACGGTGACCGATCCGGAGGGTGAAATCGCATCGATCGACTTCGAGAGCAAGGTCCATCTGCGGACGGAACCGGTTTCCACGGTAATCAACGAGGTCATGTATCACCCCTGCTGCTGCCCCGATAAAAAAGGCGAATGGATTGAGCTCTACAATCCGGGCGAAACCGTCGATGCCGGGGGCTGGAATTTTTCCACGTTCGACACCCTCAAGGCGCCCGACGTTATCATGGGAGACGATCACTTCGGCACGGGATCGACCATTGTGCCGCACAATGGCTACGCGGTGGTCTCCCTCCAGCCGTCTCAGGTCCACAAGGAAATGATCGTCAACGGCAGTTTTGAAACCTACCAACATTGGGTGTGGGTGAGATCCGCCGGCTGGACTCCCGTCATGGACGGCGATGCCCACACCGGGTTCAGGAAACTCCAGCATGTCGGGCCCGGATGGATTTATCAGACGACGATGCTCCCATGCAATGCGGTGAGCGCCCTCGCTTCATTCTGGGAAAAGACCCCCTCCCCCGTTCCGGAAAACACAAGGGTTATCGTGACCCTCCGCAACATATGTAATCAGGTCCTGGCCACGATCTACGATGGGCCGATGCACGACACCTGGACCCGTCATTACGCGGACCTGACACCGTATATCGGCCAAATCTTGATCATACATTTCGAAACGGTCAATCCCGGCACTTACTGGATCGACGATCTTTCAATGAGCTGGTCATACATCCACAGGGACGCCGTCCGTCTGCGCTTGTCCAACGAAGGCGACGGACAGCTCAATAATAATTCGGACAACATCGCGCTGATGACAGACGGGCTCATTATCGACCTGATCAGCTACAGCAATTGCTGGGGTGCAAGCGGGAACGGCCGGACGCTGGAACGCATCGATACGTATGGAGAAACGGCGGATGAGACCAACTGGGAAGAAGGCCCGATGGTCGGAACGCCGGGAACAGTCAATCAAGCGAGCGGACCATGATAGGTAAAACAACAAAACGCAGAACGAGCCGGCGCAAGAATCGAACAGGTTCCGTGCTGATTCTCATTACATTTCTCATTGTTTTCCTGACCCTCCTCGTCGGCACGCTTCTCCACGCCCTCGCCGGCGACCTCCAGATCGAGAACAATCTCCTCAATTCCACAAAAGCCCTGTACATCGCGGAAGCCGGCGTCGAGTACGTCATCGACGCCCTGAGAATGGACTGTCCCATCAAAAACGACTACCTGTGGGGAACGGCATTTCAGGATCCCTTTCCCCCGGAAAGCAGCGGCACATATACGGTGATCGTGGATAACGAGCACCCTATCGTGGATATTTCTTCCGTAGGCGAGATCAACGGCTTCCAGCGCAAAATCGAGGTTCAGCTCAACATTCTCGAATCCAATGTTCCCTATCCGATACGCATCCTCCATTGGTATGAGGTAGAGCCATGAGACGAAAAACCATCATCGGACTCGACATCAACGAAGAACGAATCAGCGTCGTGGAGCTAGCTGCGGCTGCCGGCGGAAGGCGCTTCCACCGGTCGGGCAGCGCCCCCGTTCCCGAAGGAGCGTTCCGAGACGGAGTCATCGAAGATCCCGGGGCCATGGCGGCGGCGATCAAAAGCCTGCTTCAAACGAGCGAAATCAAAACCCGGGGGAGAAGGGTCGCCGTCTCTCTCGCCGGTCCCTGTCAGGTCATTCGCGTGACCCAGCTTCCCGCCGGGGGACCGGCTATTGTCAAAAACTATATCCAGCAGGAGATCGAACAATACGCCATCTTCTCGGGGGAAAAGACCGTCAACGATTTCGTGCTCGTCAACCGCTCGGATGAAGACGACAAAAAACGGCGCGCCGTATTGGCCGCGGTTAAAGAAAAAGCCGCGAACTCTCTCGTCAGCTGCATGGCGCAGGCTCGGCTCGATCTAGTCGCCATCGATATCCCGGCCCTTGCATCCGCCAGAGCCGTCTATACCAAGCACCTATCGGTCGATCCGCCCGCTGTCGCCGTGCTGGCCGTTGTCGAGCAGGATGCCGTGCGGTTCGTTGTGTCCCAGAGAGAATCCGTCTGTTTTATTCACACGGCGCCCGGGTTTGTCGATCTCTCCGAGGAAAACAAAAGGGGGGCGCAGGACCTGGCCGTCAAGATCCAGACCGTTCTCGATTTTTACGACACCGAGATCGGCGATATCACCGACGTGCAGAAGGTCGTGATCAGCACCGACACGGATTTGGCGGAGGAAGCCGGTTCGAATTTCTCCAAGCTTCTCGACGGGCTGCCCGTGGAAATCTCATCGCCCTCGACCATCGCACAGGACGCCGACCTGCTCCGGAACCACGACGGCGCTCCTCCGACTCCGTGCGCCATCGGCCTGGCCATGCGCACTTTCGACGACATCGCCTTCCCGGTAAACGTCAATCTTCTCCCCGAATCCGCCGCTCGTTTCCGAACGCTCAAAAAGCGCT
>CAZWHE010000090.1:0-16272 GCA_964633825.1 uncultured Phycisphaerales bacterium
CATCCAAGCTCGGCGGCGCACGCACGCCACCACCCCTCCCGGGCCGGGCCACACATGGTAGCGCCGGAGTGAAGTGGGTCTCTTGGATGCAAGCTACATCTATTCCAACAGGAAGTTCGGGGAGCTGGGGGAGATGTGCAAACAGGCAGGAAGGGTCCCCACATTGATGGATTACTACCTCCTCCTGAAGTCTCAGAAGCCGAGGCCAAGAAGCAGCGAGGAGGGTTATCTTGAGCGGACCCTCGCGCGGGTCGAAGGCCTCATTCAGATGAGCGGAGGCATCTTCGCAGCCAGAAAGGGAATGCCGGTGGTTGAAATGTGCGAAAAAGGCCGGCTAGTAATCCTGGACATGCGGGAGCTGGAGAGGATGGTAGCCGACTTTCTGTCGGCGTACTTCCTGTACTACCTTTACTACAACAGGTTGCACAGTGAGAACCCTTTCGGGCACGGAATCGTGTGTGTGGTCCTGGACGAGCAGAGGAGTCTAATCCGGAAGAGAATCGCCGAGTCGAATCTGCCGGACATCGAGCTACTCTTCTCCCGCGCAAGAGCGCTGAACATCAGTCTGGGAATCTGCGAGCAGGTTCCGAGCTCAGTCGGAAATGCCGTGCTGAGCTCGACGCGCCTGAGACTGGCATTCAACAGCAACCCCCCGGAACTTGTTCAGGTTGCCCAGCTCCTTGGACTGAACAGAGAACAAGCAAGGGAGCTTCAGAGGTTGCCTATCGGGCACTGCGTTGGCAGGCTGTCTGGAAGCAGGATTCCCGAGCCTTTCCGGCTTGAGATTCCGGCTCCGAGCGAGGAGGAGGCTGACCGGGAGACCATCAGGAGGGCCATCCAAAGGTCGGTCTCTGAGATGGAGAGGCATGTTATTGCAGTGGCCCGGGTTGACGAGGAGAAGCCTCCTTCTGGTCCACCCATTCCACCCAAGGGGAAGGAAAAGCCTAAGAAAGGAAACCGCCTGGAAGGGAATGTCCTTGAGAGGTTCATGAGGATTGTTACGAAGCCGCCGGAGATGTTCGAGGACGCTGAGAAGGCGCTGGGATGGGACAGGGGAAGGGAACAACGAGCCAGGAGTGTGCTCAACTACATGGGAGTGATTTCCTACACCACCATCGGGAACAAAAGGAAAATAACCTTCTTGTCCGAGCAGGGAAAGGAACTGGCCAAGTCAATGGGGTGGGAAATCAGGAAACACAAAGGAGGGGCGGCGCACGAGTGGATGCTCGAGAAGACTGAAGCCAGGTTCAGGCGCCTGGAAAAAGAGGTGGAGGAAGTGAAGTCGGTCAGGTTCAGGCACCGGGGATTCGGTGATCTGTTTGAGGGAAGACAGCCCGACTCCTTGGTCCTCATTTCAAAGAGAAATGAGAAGGGGGAAGGTAGTGAGATCAGGGAAGAGAGAGTCGCCATCCAGGTGTGTTCACGAAACAACCCGGACTTTGAGGCGACAAGTCTGGGGGAAGAACTTGCTTGGTGCGACTTGCGAGCAGTGGTGCTCGTCGCGGTCAACAGAGACAAGAAGGAAGCCATTCGAAAGAAGATCATGGAGATTTCCGGGGGCGACATCCCGGAAAAGATAGTGCTCTTCCATCTGGAAGAGATATTGAGTCCTAAGATCAATCTAGGGAAAGAATTAGGGTTATGGTGTTATGAACAGAAAAATAAGAGAGATAAAGAAAAGCCCCGTGCGTAATCATAACCGGGTTCATAGTGGGAGAGGAAGCATACGAGCCGTCAAGAACGATGGGATGCCTCAGTACCTCAACGAGAAGCAAGTATCCGAGATGACCGGCTTGAGTCTTTCCACCCTTCGAAACTCAAGATTCCAAGGTCGCGGACTGCCCTACGTCAAAGTCGGCAGGTCAGTCCGTTATAGCCTCGCAGATGTCGTCGAATACATGGAATCCCGGAAGGTTGTTCCTGCTGATGACGATTAGGCATGCTTGGCACGGTTCAGGCGTCAGACGTAAATGCTATCAAGCATTGAAAGACGACATGAAGGAATTCAGTTTTCAGGATGGCGGGTACAAGGGTTACAGGATCTCAGTTAGACTGACTCGTGAAGGGCAGGGATTCGCCAAGCTGAAAATCGAAGGTCCGAGAGATGTGTACGGTTTCCTGAAGGAGATGGAGGAGTACGACCGAGAATGTGTTTATGCTCTTCATCTGGATCTTCGCAATCAAGTCATCTCTTGCGAGGAAGTCAGCAAGGGCAGTATGGGGTCAACAACGACAACAGCCAGAGAAATTTATCGGGGGGCGTTACTGAGTTCAGCAACCAAGATCGTAGTCGTCCACAATCATCCGAGCGGAGATCCCCGCCCATCAATGGGCGACAAGGTCATGAGCGAGTGCTTATCCGAGTCGGGCGACATATTGGGAATTGAACTCATCGACAGCATGATCATTGCTGACGGTCATTACTATTCCAAGAGCATGGAAGAAGAGTGGGGAGAGGATCTCTGTATTTTTCGCCCCAGTGCTGGGAAGACTGCTGGGAACGACTGTTCCAAAAAAGAACAAGGAGCCAGGCCATTGACCTAACTCCTTTCTGTATCTGGTTGCGGGGGCAGGATTTGAACCTGCGACCTTCGGGTTATGAGGGCGAGAGGCCATGCTCCTATTCCAGAATCCCACCTTCCCATAACCTCTTCAGGAATTCCCTGACTGGGAGCAAATGCACGTCATCCCAAACTGCAGCTCTATCGCCTAGATAGACTCCGTAGCAACCGGTCAGGCGCTCTCCCAATTCCGACTTCATGCGGTGCAATCCTCGATTGAATCGCTTCTCCCACTTGGGAGAAGCCTTGAACTCGGCAGCAACAAACCCTGTGGACGTCTCGCAGAGGAAGTCGACTTCAACACCGTCATAGCTGCGCCAGAAGTGAATCCTGTAGTGAAGCTTCGAGTAGGACAGAAACGAACGGATTTCATTAAACAGGAGCGTTTCCAGCAACTGGCCACTCTCTTCCTGGGTTGGAGGATAGGCAATTCTACCCGATAGCGTTCGGGCGACGCCGGAATCAAAGAGGTAGAACTTCGGATGCTGAACCTGCTTGGTTCGGCGCTTCAACTTCCAAGGCTCGATCCAGTAACCGACCAAGGTGTCGACCAGAACGTTGAAGTAGTTCTGCACAGTTTGGCGGCTGACGGCGGCGTCGCGGGCGATGCCGGCAACGTTGGTCACCTGCCCGTTCTGCCTTGCGGCTACCTCCAGGAATCGTGAGAAATGGCCGATGCTGCGGGTCAGAGCCTCCGCCTTGATCTCCTCCTGCAGGTACGTTTCCGCATATGTCGTCAGGTACGACACAGGATCTCCCCCAAGAACAGCCATGGGAAGAGTGCCGTTCACCATCGCCTCGGAGACCGAGAAATCGGACCCCAGTTCTGCAGACACAAAGGGGAACATGTGCCTGACGATCGCTCGACCTGCCAGAAGGTTCGTGCCACCACGGCGCAGCTTGCGGGCGCTGGAACCTGACAATACGAAACGCAGCCCCTTATTCTCGATCAACCGGTGTACCTCATCAAGGAGAGCCGGAACTTTCTGGACCTCATCGATTACGATCCAGCGGTCAGCTGGCACGGACTCCAACTCACGGTAGAGCGCTTCGGGCTCCCTACTGAGTCGCAGTGATTCGGAAGTATTCAAGAGATCATAGATGACCGCATCTTTGAAGTGGTGGTGGATCCAGGTGGACTTCCCTGTGCCCCGCGGCCCCAGAAGCAGGATCGATTGTTCCGGTTTTCGCAGTAATCTCTTAATCATAGTTGGCATCTTTACCGGAAATATGCCACAGGTCAAGACATTTTGTACCTATTAACCGGAACAATGTCGAGGATAGTCAATTGCATGCTACCTCCAGCCGCCTGCCCAATAACGGTACGCCTCGATCCTTTCCCAGCCGGTGGGTGCCGGCGCGGGTAGGGGCAAATCCAGGATGGGGATCGATTGCCGCTTTTTGCCCCGCTTGCAGATGGCGACGATGTCGTCGCGCACCGTCAGACCGACCTTCACCACGGTCACCTCCACGTCGAGGACCTCTGTGGCGAAAGGCAGCGCGAGATGTTCCTCGATCATGGTGAACAACCCGAGGACTTGTTCGGACTCCCCGTAAGCGTCGACGATCGCCTCTTTGACGAGCTCCTCGAGCCTGGACTTGGGGAGGCTCTTCTTGCCGGGTTTCCTTGATCGTGTCGCTTTGGCGGGTTTCCTGCTCTTTTCCATTTCGTTCCTCAAGAATATTGGTCGTCGAGCCAGCGAAGCGCCTCTTCGTCGTACTCGATGGTGTAGTCGTCGATCATCTGCTCTGGGGTGGTGTGGTCGCTCACCGAATAGCCCATGGCGCGGTAACCCTTCATTCGTTTCTCGAACATTCTCGCGAGCATGGGGACGTTGTGGTCCACATAGTCCATCACCCGGACCTCGGTCTTTGCGTGATGCTGCCGGTGCAAGCGACCTGCATACTGCACCAGGATTCCCTTCCAGGAGATGGGCATCGCCAGGAAAAGCGTGTCGAGGCGAGCATCGTCGAAGCCCTCGCCGATGAACCTGCCGGTCGCCAGCAGAAGCCGCTCCTCGTTCTCCGGTGTGCTCATCAGCTTCCCGATAGCCGCTCGGCGGTCCTTGGTTTTCATGCCGCCCTGCAGGATGATGAGGTTGCGAGCCAAGCCGCGAAGTCGTTCGGCGAAGTACTCCAAGTGGTCCAGGCGTTCGGTCAGCAGAATCGGCGACCGCCCTTCTTCCAAAGCCTGGACTACATCGTCGAGGATGAGCCGGTTCCTGCGCTCATCCGATGCGATCTGACGGTAAACCTCCTGTATGCCTGCATCCGCCGCATCGCCGGCCAACCGGAATTCGGTGTCCCTTACGATGAGCTTGTGTTCGAAGGGTCGCGCCGCGGCCTGGCTCTTGGCGTCGATGGTGAAACGGGCGGGCCCCATGTGGAGCTGCAGGATCGGGTGAAGGCCGTCACGCCGGCGGGGGGTTACGGTCAGCCCGGCGATGTAGTGCGCCTTCACTTCGCGCATGACCCGCTCGAATGAGACCGCCGGGACGTGATGGCACTCGTCGACGATAACGTGGCCGTAATTGGCCACACTGTCGTCCACCGCGTCGCGGCGAGATAGGCTCTGCATCATGGCAACATCGAGCTTTCCGTTCGGTTTGCGCCTGCCGCCCCCGATCTGACCGATTTCCCTGGGCTTGAGGCCCAGGAAGAGAGAGAGCTGGGCAAGCCACTGCTCGAGCAGCTGCGTTCGGTGAACAAGAACGAGTGTGCTGCAACCACGGCAGGCAACGAGGTTGGCGCCGACAACGGTTTTCCCGGATCCTGGCGGGGCCACGAACACACCGATATCATGCGCGGCCATGGCTTGGGCGGCTTGCTTCTGGATCGAGCTCAGTTCTCCGTGGAAGCAGACATCGAGAGGTTCCCCGTCCGCACGCTTGTCAATGACGTCGAGAGCGACTCCGACATCGCCGAGCAGCGTCTCCAACTCACCAACACATCCGCGGGGGAGTCCCACATGTTGCGGATGGCCCTCAGCGCAGCTGATGACGCGTGGAGTGAGGGCCGTGGACAGACGCATCGCCTGCTTCTTGTAGAACTCGGGGTTCTGAAAGGCGGCCAGCCGTTTGATCTGGTCGATAAGGGGTGACGGCAGCCCCGCCGTCTCCACGAACAGAAGCTGGGATAGGACGCACTGGACCTTGACAGGAAGAGGTCCTGTAAGTGTCGGCTCGAGTCTGCGCCGCGATGGTAGGCGTTTCCATGGGGTCGTGCTCTTCTCCTCGTCCGCGAGATCGCCCATGCGCACACCGATGACCTGCCCTTTATCCTGGGCTTCGCGGGCGAGGGCTTCGACCTCGCTGAAGGTCATGCGCCGAAGGCCTGCAAGGAACGCCCATTGGTCGGGATAAGGGGTCCAGGTCTCATCGACGAACACCGAGTTTCCCTTCTGCCGTGGTCCGTCCTGAAAGGGCAGTGCGATCAGGTTTCCGAAGCCCCCTCGCGGCATGGTGTCCTGGTTGGGGAAGAAACGGTCGTAGGAGGCCATGGGTAGCTCGTGCCGCCCGGCCATGGTCTCCGTAATCAGGTAGCAGCCCATCTTGCGGGCAACGCTAGCGGGGATGTTGGACTCAAAGAAGAACCATACGTGAGCCCCGTCTCCGGAGCGGGATCTCTCCACTGCAAACGGCACACCCTTGGCCCTGCAGGTTTGAACAAAGGCCGCCACGTCATCGCGCCACCCACCCTTGTCGAAGTCCACGGCGAGAAACCAGCACGTCTCGTCCTCCAGCATGGGGTAGACGCCGATCGAGTGCCGGCCCCGGAAGTGATCGTGGACGGTCTTCTCGGTGAACGGGATGAATGCCTGGTTCGGGCATTCTCCGCACCTCACGCGGGGTTTCTCGCAGACACCCCCCACCCACTCGTTGGCGCAGGCCGGCGAGTAGCCCTTCGTGCCCTTCTTGGCGTTGATCCATCGCTTGGGGTAGACGTCGGTCCGGCCGCGAAACAGCTCGAGGAAAAGCGCGACCTTCTCCTGTGAGCTGGTTGGTGCCTTGTCCAGCATAGCGGCTGGCCGTACCGGTTGTCGCGCCCGGTCGGCTTTCTCTCTGGCCGAGGATAGCTGTGCCTTCAGCTCGGAGATGCGTTGTACCAGATGGTCGCGCTCGGCATCGATCCTGGCCAGCTGCTCTTCGGCTCGGGTCAGCTCCTCTTGCAGGTCTCTTGGATCGCGTCCATTCATCCATCGTCATCCCACAGGCTCGGCCTTGGTGAATCTTTCAACGAGAGTGGGCTTCCGCTTATGATCTTCGTCGGGTCGGATCATGCTGACTTCGACTCCGGCTCGATTATCGCCGGTATCTCCGGCTCTTGCGCTTGTTCCTCTTCTTGTCTTTGCGCTTCTTCTTCCTACGCTTGTCGTCCTCGCGCTTTTCAGCGGCGTCGGTACGTGCGCCGGTGCCTTGGCCATTCGATGATTGTCCCGCTTCCGACGGATCCGCCGCCCCACCTGCTGACTCACCGGCCGCTGCGTCGTTCTCTGCCGTTGCAGCATCACGCCGTTCAAAAAAGAGCTGTCTCGGCCTCTCCACGAGCTCGGCTTCGGAACTGTCCTGGTGGATGACCTGCGCCACAACGCGGTCGGTTACCTCGGAAAGGTAAGTCCGCAGCGTTTCGGAAATCTCCCGGAACTCGGGCCAGAGCGTCTCGTCGACAAAGCGCTTCGATACCCTGGCCATCACTGTGGTGCAGCGCTGACCGCTGTAGCGATATGGTCGAATCCCGTACCGCCTGAGCAGTGCGACGAAGACGCGGCGCGACCACATGTCGGCCATCGAAAAGCGGTACTCTATCGGCGGAGCCTCCCGCTCCCAGAACGCTAGCCGCTCCAGGATACGTTCCTTGGCCCGCTCCGCCGCGTTCTTTTCGCCTGCGGTTCCGGGGGTAGAATTCAACGAGAGTCGACACGGCGTCGGCCGCGGCCTCGCCGGGGAAGTCTGGCGCCCAGCCGAGAGCGCCGTCGCTGCACATGAGCTCGATGGATTCCTCGAGAAGCTCACAGGCAGCCTCGCTTGGTCTAAGATACCCCCATGAGTGACTGCCGGCCCTGCTGTTCAGTTCATCCAGGCCTATGCCGGTGACGAGATCGGCCACCTCATCGACGACTGCCTCGACGGCAACATCATCAATCAGGTCCCTTGCGATAGCGTCCGCCTCCTGACGTAGGTCGGGGTGGCGCCGGAGAAGTTCGGCAAGTACCTGGCCGGTTTCTTCCCGACACAGATGGAAGAGAATCTCCTTGGTTTTCCTGCGCGTCATCACACACTCCTTCCTTTTTCCTGCGCGGTTGCCAGGATGGCCCATTATGCCTCGACAGTAAAGGACTCTATGCTTCCAAGCTAGAAAAACACCCCTCTCCAGGAGGGACCGTTCCATAGTGGCCGTCCGTGTATATCAGCAGGTAGAGCCCCTGAAGTATCGCCAACAGCCGCACTTGGTCGCGGCCCCGACAAAATGCGCCTCGATCATTAGTATGCATCTTCAACGCGCCTTGACCTCGGCGGCCCATGAAGCTTCAAACGTCTCCGTATTTACGGAACGGACCACCGAGTCCTTCAACGAAAGCAGAATTGACCAAACGCAATTGCGGAGGCATCATAGGAGAATCCCTATTTCAATCAACCCGGGCTCCGACAACGGAGGGCTCATGATCGATCAGCAGACCAAGGATGCACTGCGGGAAGTTCTCCTCGCCGACGAGAGGGTCTGGGCAGGAAAACTGGATGATCTGCTCGAGTCGTTCCGCTGCAATCCGATGCAGGTTGTCCGAATCAGGCGGTTTCTGAAGGATCGGATCGGGGCCGCCGGATCTTCGCATATCGCACGCCTCGAAGCCATGTCCGAACACATCGGCGCAGCCATCGAGAGCATGGACCCTCAAGAGGCCCTTCTGAACCAGTTGGCGGAGCGCATTCTCGTCTTGAATGCAAAGCGGCAGGAGATCGATTCGGAACTTGCCGATGCCAAGCAACTCCTGGTCGCCCTGATCGGTGAGTCCAACGTCGTTCGTAGCGCAAGGTTTCAGGTCAAAACGACCCGCCCCGGATGGAGTCTCCGGATTCTCGAGAAGCAGAAAATTCCCGCGCAATGGCTGTCGCCCCAGCCCGACCGGCGTGCCATCTTGCAGCACTACAAGAGGACCGGTGAGATCATCCCCGGAGCATCCATCGCCCCGCGCCAGCCCTCGGTCTATCTGTCCGAGATCGAACCCGAGGTCGACGGTTGATGCCGAAGATCTAAGCACGTTCCACCCCTCATTTCCTTGCTGACACGACGCGCGCGAACGAGTCGGCCAATGCGTCGAGGGCGGCGGAGTCTGGCAGGGTGAAGGTGAGCTTGACCCGCCCTTCGGGATCCGTGTCCGTGCACTCGGTGATGCTCTCCCGGAATGCCGACGCGAGCCGCCGTGATTGCTCGCTGGCCGCGGTCTTCGGCATCAGCTCGCTGAGGAAGGCGACGGCCGCGCTCAGGAGCTCCCCGCCAGCCGCGGCCACTCGTTCGCGGCGGGCGAGCTTCTCGGCCTCCTGCTCCGCCGCCGCCCTAGCGCTCACGTCGAGCGGCGCGGCGGGCGCGGCCCCGAGCAGGATCTCGAGGCGCCGCTTCAGCTCCTCGATGCCCGAGACCAGCTCGACCGTGTCCTTGTCCGACTCCGGATCGAGCGCGGCCAGCGCCAGCTCGTGCTTGGCCGAGAGGGTTGTCAGAAGCTTCTCCTCGATGGTCTCGTCCGTCACCAAAACAAAGACCTGTACGGGGCTCTTCTGCCCCATGCGGTGCGCGCGCGAGATCCTCTGCTCGAGAACGGCCGGATTCCAGGGGAGGTCCACGTTGATCACGGTGTTGGCGGCCTGGAGGTTGAGGCCCGTGGCTCCGGCATTCGTGGTGACGAAGAGCTTGCACTTCCCATTGTGCTGGAACTCCCGCACCAGTGCCTGACGCTTCTTCTGCGGCACGGACCCGTCGAGACGCACGTAGGCCATCCCGCGCTGCTCGAGCAGCGGCTCGATCAGCCCGAGCATCGTCGTCCATTCGGAGAAGAGAACGATCTTGCGCCCCTCCTCGCCCTGGAGCTGATCGAGGAGACCGTTCAGCTCCTCCAGCTTGCTCGAATAGCCCGGCGCCTGCTTGTCAACTAGAAAGGTGCTGTCCGCCGCCATGCGGCACATGAGGAGCGCCTTCCTGAGCCGCAGGAGATCCATCTCGTTGATGAAGCGCTTTCGCACGATGCTGCTCACGACCCTGAGGTGGGCGTTGTGGACGTCGAGCTGCTCCTCGGTGGGCGTAATCCGAACGATCTCGGTGGAGCGCGCCGGGAGCTCGAGCATGACCGACTGGCGCGTGCGCCGCAGCAAGACCGGCGCCAGCCTTTTCCTGAGGTCGCGCATGTGGCGGTACCCGAGCACCTTGCCCTTCTCGTTGCAGACACGGTGTCGGTTGAAAAACCGAAACGCCGGCCCGAGCAGCCGGTCGTCCACAAACTCGACTACGGAAAAGAGATCGTCGAGGCGGTTCTCGAGCGGCGTGCCGGACAGTACGAGGGAGAAGCGCGACCTGATCCCCTTCACCGTGCGGCTCGTCTTGGCTTCCCAGTTCTTGATGCGCTGCCCCTCGTCCAGGATGACCAGATCCCACTCCACGCGCTCCACCGTGAGGATGTCGCGCAGGACCTGCTCGTAATTGCACACCGTGAAAAACGCGTCGCTGTCGTACTGGCGGCTGCGCTCTGCCGCCCCGCCGAGGATGAGCTGTGCAGAGCGATTGGAGAAGCGCTGGATCTCGCTGAGCCATTGTGCTTTCAGCGTCGCGGGGCAGATGATGAGCACCTTGCCGATGCCGGCTTCACGCGCCAGCATTTCGGCCACGCCAATTCCCTGGATCGTCTTGCCGAGTCCCATGTCGTCCGCAAGCACCGCCCGGCCCGCGCCCACCGCGAAAGCGATCCCGTCGAGCTGGTACGGGAGCAGCTCGGCCTTGAGAAGCGAGCGCCGCAGCGGGTGGTTCCGCGGGTCCTTGCGTATCTCAGCCACAGTGCGGCCGATCCACTCGCGGAACAAGCGCTGCTCGATGTGCTCCTCGGCATCGGGATAGATCAGCACCTCTTGACCCAGGGCTTCGAGCTTGCGGATGCGCTTCATGAGGTCGCCGACGTCTTCGATAGGCCGGTCCCGCAGCGGCCGCACCACAGCCTCAACCGCCCGATCGAGGTTGTCGGGTAGAAGGAACCGCAGCTCCATCGTCTTGCCGTACCTGATGTGAATCGAGATGCCCTTGCGCTTGTATCGTTGACGGCGCTTGGAGGCGGCGAACCTGCGTTTTGCCTTGCCCTGCACATGGAGGACGTGTTTACACGTACCGAGCGTATTCTTGCGGAAATCCGGGCAAGAGCAATACGACTCGCCCGGCTCCCAGCCGCGCAACGCGACTCGGTACGTCTTGCCCGAGTGGCTGCTCGTCGCCAAGTAGTCGGTCCAGAACCTCTCCGGCTCGACCGAACGGACCGTCATCTTCTCGCTGGAGGCGCGTTCCATACGCTCGTCGAATGCCCGGCGCACCAGCTCCTCCTCGCTCAAACCCTCCAGGGGTACGGCCTCCGGCGGCGGAGCGGCTAGGCCGAGCGCCGTCTTCTCCTCGAGAATCAGCGAGAAAGCGGCGCCGGCGTGCTCGCAAGGGCCGTCGCAGCGACTGCATTGCCACGCGAGGCGGCCTCGCGCTTTCGGCGAGAGCATGATCGATACAGTTGCATCCAGACAGTCCATCGCGAAGCGCTCGTCATCGAGGTGTACGTTCCCACCAAGCGCGACATCGTACCTGCCGCCACGTAGGATCAGGCTTCTGCCGTTCTGTCCAAGCAACTTGCTCGCCTCCGCGAAGGTGAGGCGCGAGAGGCGGTCCTTGAGGGTCGGTTCGGTCGACGTTCTGGCGATCACGGCGCGTCACTCCTTATATCCACAGCACTTCTTGAACTTCCTGCCGCTTCCCCGGCGCGTTCGTACGCTCCGGCTCCTTCCACCACTGCGTGCATTCTAGGTCCGACGCAGTTTAACATGACTGCCTGCATAGATTCCATACTTGTGGCCCTTGGACTTGCGAGACCATGCAACACTTCAAGCAACACGCGAGGTGTCAGGTGCGAACCGAACAAGGGCCTGACTCTAGAATTCTGAAAGAAATTTCGAGCCCCCATAGAGGTCGGAAATTCTCGAAAACCGGTATGGGGGAATAGTGTGGGGAATAGGTTCAAAACGGAACAAAAAACAAGGGCTCAGGAATCGTCCCAAGCCCTTGTCTTTTATATGGTAGCGGGGGCAGGATTTGAACCTGCGACCTTCGGGTTATGAGGATCGAAAAGGACTCTCAATAGGAAAGGCACAGTTATCACTACAAAGAAATTGGAAAAAGGAATATCATTCCTACCAAAATCCAATGAAATAGGTGTGAAAATATGGATCCTAGCCTCAAAGCGTCAAAAATTTCCGAGCAGAAATGTTCGAGAGTGCGACAGATGGAGCAAAAAACAGGATTTCTCTTCCGGAGCTTGGTTCTTGCCAAGTGAGGACAGGAAAATCCAGTTTTTTGTCTCCAGATGGCGTGCTCTCGGGCAGGCGCAGCGCTTTATGCCGGAAATTTTTAACGCTTTGAGGCCAACCTTCGGGAGATGAACAATGACGTTGCCTGGTCTAACATCGATTCTGACCACCGTGGCCTTCTGTCTTGCCGCTGCCGGGTGTGCCGGCGTCAGTACCGACCAAGACTTCCATGCCGACCATATCAAGGACATGGTGATGAACCGCTACGACGGTTTCGCGGAGGCCGGGGGTGAATGCGGCGAAAAATGAGTGGAACTCGTACGGGAGCCCGAGGCGGGCTCCGAGACCAGGCGGATCTTCTACACCCATGAGGAGATGTCCAGGATTCCCATGACTGCTCGCATGCTGGCCAGGGGAGTAGGCAATCCCAATGGCTTCGCTGCGCTCGAACCGGGTGAGGTCGTGGTGGATCTGGGGTGCGGGGCCGGCCTTGATGTCATCATAGCGGCCCACGAAGTCGGAACCGACGGCAGGGTCGTCGGAGTCGACCTGGCTGCCAACATGATCAAAAAGGCCCGGCAGGCCGTGACCGAGGCCGACTTGGAAGATTTCGACATCGATCTGTTGGTGGGTGATGTCGAGAATCTGGAACTGCCGGACGCGTTTGCAGACGTGGTCATTTCCAACGCCGTGGTGTGCATGGTACCTCACAAGAACAAGGCATTCGGCGAAGCTTTCCGCATCCTCAAACCGGGCGGCCGGCTCGCATTCGCTGACCTCGTTCTGTCCGAGGATACTGATCCCGAAGCACGTGAGCGGCTGAGGACCGCATGGCAGGGCGGCCTGGGCGGAGCCATTCCACAGGAAGACTACCTCGAGATCGTCCGGAGTGCCGGTTTCGAGAAGATCGAAGTAATCAGCAGCGATGTCCTCACCGCCGAAGAGATCGCCGGGATCGCCATCTGCCCGGGAAAAGATTTCGTCACCCCAGCAGACGAACGCGACCTCGAGCGCATCGAGGGAAAGGTCATGAGCCTCAAGTTTCTGGCACGAAAACCGCTGTTTTGACCCTCGCTCAAATATGAAACCTTTTCGCCTCCAACGAGGCCGATTGCCGTACTCCGGCTCTGTTCTATTCCTACAACGACATTTGAATTGTCGGACCTTCCCGCCCCCAGAATCTCGGCTCGGTGCACATGGGGCATGATATGGGGTACGGTCTTCAGTATGGTAAAAAACAAGGACTTACGTTGATCTTCATTCAATACTTACGCCTTGATATCTTCCGCAGATGAAGTTTATGACGGCATTTTTTTGTAGTAAAGAATATTATTAACCTTGATAATCTATAGTATTATTATATTATATACCCTGACTTTCTATAGATTAAAGGATTTAATCATGAGACGTTTGATCGATGAGCAACTTGCTGCCTGGAAGAGCTCTTCCCGCAGAAAGCCACTGATTGTCCGCGGTGCCAGACAAGTGGGCAAGACATGGTCAATCGAGCGGTTCGGCGGGCTGGAGTTTGACGGCGTCGCCAAGATCGACTTCGAGAAGCGACCGGACGTGGCTCCACTCTTCGACGGCGATCTCTCGCCGCTCAGGCTCCTCGATCAATTGGAATTGGTTTTTGGGCGGAAGATACATCGGGGCAAGACGCTGCTCTTCCTCGATGAAATCCAAGCCTGCCCCCGCGCGATCACGGCCCTGCGCTACTTCTATGAAGAAACTCCCGAATTGCATGTCATTGCCGCAGGGTCGCTGCTCGAGTTCGCGTTGGGAGGGATCGCCGTTCCGGTCGGCAGAGTCTCCTACCTGGACATGTATCCCATGACCTTCCAAGAGTACCTGATCGCTACGGGTAACGAACCGGCTGCCGAAACCATCGTCCAACAGCCGACAGCACTGGCAGAGCCAATCCACCAGATGCTTCTGGATGCGTTGAAAAGGTATTTCTTTGTCGGGGGTTTGCCTGAATGTGTATCGACAGCGGTTTCCGGAGGATCGCTGCTCGATGTCTTCAACCTGCAGGATGACATCCTTAGTGCATACCGCAACGACTTCGCGAAGTACGCGGGGAGGTCTGACAAGACCTGTCTTGACGCCGTGATGGTGCATGTTGCCCGTCAGGTCGGCCAACAGATCAAGTACACCGGCCTCGGCGATGCTCACTCGGGACAGACCAACCGCAAGGCGTTCGAGCTGCTTTGCATGGCGCGTGTTCTCCACAAGATTCCCTCCGCGCGACCTGCCGCTCTCCCTTTCGGAGCCTCTGCAAAGGAGAAGCGTTTCAAGGCTGCGTTTCTTGACGTCGGGTTGATGCAGCGGCTGTGCGGTCTGCCCGTGGATCGCGAAATGCAGCACCGCGATCTACTCGATATCCACAAGGGACGACTCGCCGAGCAGTTCGTTGCTCAGGAACTACTGGTGACGCACCGGCGCGAATTGTTCTTCTGGTCTCGAGAGGCCCGCGGCAGTCAGGCCGAAGTCGATTTCCTTGCTGTTCACGACGGCCGAATCCATCCTGTCGAGGTCAAATCGGGAAGGGGCGGACAGCTCCGAAGCCTCCACCTGGCGCTTCAGACTTACCCCACATGCGGGGAAGGACTGGTCCTGTACGGTGGCCCATACGAAGACCGTCCCGAACAACGGCTGCGGTTCATTCCGCTTTACTATGCGGGAACACTCGGCCCCGATCCGGCAACCCGGCCGTGAACGTCGATCGTCATCCTCCATCTGAAAGCAGCAAGCGCAGGCCGACAGAATTTTAGCGCAGGTTGTCCTCTGTGTAGAGCGATAGTTCGATCATCCGCTCAAGAAGCTGATCAGGCGGAATGCCGGGGAAATTCCGGCAGACGAGCTCCTTTGCGAAGAGCCGGCAGATGTAGCGCAGCTTGCGCGCCCGTTTTCTCGATGCGAACACGAAGTCCCTGTGCCCGTTGTTGATGACAATGAGATTGTTATCCTCGTCGTACTTCGACCGCCATAGTTTACCGGGTGCGCGGCGATAGGTGTATCCGGGAAGGCCCCGTTTCGTGTCAGTGCTTCCCTTTGGAGCCTGTACCAGGGAATCGGTGATCGTGACGAGGGCTTCGCCCGCGCAGATCACATTGTCCTGCGTGGCCGTGACCTCGATCCGCGTGAGGCCCGGCTCGTTAGAGGCCAGGAAAGTGGTGTTCGGCCCGGTGTCGCCGATGAGCAGGCCCTCTCCCTCGGTGATACGCCAGGCAAAGGTCGCATCCCTCTCCACCAGCCGCCGCCGCTTATCCCGGGGCGATGCCCGGAACTCCTTTTCTTCGTTGACCGGCATGGCGCACGATCCGGGCAGAACGCGGACGCTGAACAGCGGTCCGGCGAATTCGAAGAACGAGCGCTGCGGCTCTTCGTCTTCGCCTGTATCGAGAGCCGCTGCAGCGCCGGCAGCGCCTTCATCGGTTTCAACGCTCTCCTCGATCCGCGAACCGCCACAGCGCACTCTCGATCCACGGTCTCCCGTGCCGATGTCGAACCAGTCGTATTCCTCCCGGGGAAGCGCGGCCAGCGCCTCGCGAAGTGCTCTTTGAACGGCCCTGAGGATGCGGCGGCTTGCCCGCTGTTCTTCGGCCTCGCGCTGCTCGGCAACGAGGGCGGACAGCCTCTCCTCCGTTGGTTCGAGCGCCTTGGCGAAG
The DNA here is from genome assembly GCA_964633825.1 of uncultured Phycisphaerales bacterium. GTDB lineage: Bacteria > Planctomycetota > B15-G4 > B15-G4 > CAYZWU01 > CAZWHE01. The sequence continues at coordinate 15,769 of CAZWHE010000090.1, forward strand.
GCGCCGAACGCGTCGTCCATAACGATGCCTCCCCGTGTACCGGGAGTGAGGTGCAGAAACGGGGCGTCCACGATTCCCTCGAGATGCCCGGAGGTCCATGGCTCCCGGTCGAACCGGTCGAGGGAGGCGATCGATTCGATCACGCGCGTTCCGGATCGGTAGATACCGACCCTGTTTTGCGGGTTCTCCTGTGTCAGGTAGATTTCGAGATAGATGTCCCCCAGAGGCGTGCCCGCAACGGGGAGGTCGCGAAGCAGGCGGCCCGAGAACTGGCGCGGTTCCACTGTGAATTCCTTGCGCGCCGTGCGGTCCGCGATGCGGATGGTGACGCCCGTTGACCTGATGCGGTCCCGCAGCTCTGAGGCGAGGTACCACTGGATCTTTTCGCCGGTGACCATGCGCAGGCCCGGGAGAAGGGGGCTCACGCACAACTCCGTGCCCGCAACGGGCAGGAGCGTACGCCGCTGGCGAATCGTGTAGCCGGGATCGCCCTTGGCCATGCGC
>CAZWHE010000091.1:0-16265 GCA_964633825.1 uncultured Phycisphaerales bacterium
GAACGGGAAGAGCGGAACCTTGATGGCGAAGGCGAGGCCGAAAGCGAGGAAAAGCCAGATCTGGGTTTCTTCGGCCAGGGAAACGCCGTTCAGGATCTGGAAGAAGGCGGCCGTGGGCGCTCCGAGCTGGTCCCGCGTGATGAGGATCAGCGTGATGATCCCGATCAACATCAGAACCGAGCCCACGAGGGTGTAAAGAAAGAACTTGATTGCCGCATAAAAACGGCGCGGTCCGCCCCAGATCCCGACGATGAAATAAAGCGGAATCAGGGTGATTTCCCAGAAGATGTAGAAAAGGAAGAGATCGGTCGCCGCGAAGACACCGACCATGCCCGTTTCCATGAGGAGATAAAAAATATTGAACTCTTTCACTCTCTCCTTCACATGGCTGTGCGAGGAGAGAATAACGATGGGGGAGATGAAGGTGGTGAGCAGAAGGAGCAGGAGGCTGATTCCGTCTATGCCGAGCCGGTATGCAATCCCGAAGGACGGGATCCAGGAGTAGACCTCCGTGAACTGGAGACCCCCGTCGGCGCCGTCGTAAAGGAAGAAGAGGGGCAAAGAGATCAGGAAGGTGATCAGCGAGATGATAAGGGTCACGGCCCGGATCATGCCCGTTTTTCCGCCCGGAATGAGAGAGACCGCAATCACCCCGAGAAAGGGGAGGAAAGTCACGGCGCTGAGTATCGGTATGCCGGACAGATCCATTGAGCATGTTCCTCCTCTAATGCAGTATCATCCAGAGAGCGGCCGCCGTTCCGATTACGATCCAGAAAGCGTATGAGCGCACCGCCCCCGTGTGAAAGATCCTCACAGTAATTCCAAAAACATTGACGATTCCGGCAAAGAGATTGACGAGACCGTCGATCACGGCCAGATCGAAGCGTCCGAAGAAAGCGGCCGTGTTCTTCAATGGTTTGACGATCAATGCGTGGTAGACCTCGTCCACGAAAAACTTGCCGAACACGGCCCGGTGGAGGCGCGGAAATGCCGCAGCCATTCTTTCCGGGCGTTTCCGGCCTTTTCCGTATATGAGCCACGATGCAATGATGCCCGTGAAAACAACGGCCAGAGACAGACCCATCAGGAGGAGTTCGGTCGCGTGGCTCGGGTGCTCGCCGTGCCCGCCGAGCCGCTCGTGGGCCGCTGCGAATACGGGCTGCAGGAAATCGCCCAGCACGTTCGGGATGCCGAGGGTGTGTCCGAAGACGGCCGGGATCCCGAGCAGGCCTCCAACCAGCGAGAGAGCGGCCAGGATCCAGAGAGGAAGCGTCATCGACTTCGGCGGCGGGTGGATCTTGTCCTCTTCTCCGGCCTCCATGCGGCTCGATCCGAGGAACGTGAGGTAAACGAGTCTGAATGTATAGAAAGCCGTGATCCCGGCGGCGAGCACGCCGAGAGCCCAGAGCAGATATTTCCCGGCCGCGAAGTTGGAGAAGAGGATCTCGTCTTTCGAGAAAAAGCCGGCAAAGGGAATCACTCCGGCCAGCGCGAGCGATCCGGCGGAGAAGACGACGAATACGCCGGGCAGCCGTTTCTTCAGGGCGCCCATTCTTAGGATGTCCTGCTCGCCGTGGAGGGCGTGGATGACGGCGCCCGACCCGAGGAAGAGAAGAGCCTTGAAAAAAGCATGGGTCGTGACGTGAAACACGCCGGCCGCGAAGGCGCCCACGCCCACGGCCATGAACATGTACCCGAGCTGGCTCACCGTGGAATAGGCCAGCACCTTCTTGATGTCGCGCTGGCAGATCCCGATGATGCCGGCGAAAAGGGCCGTCAGGCATCCCACGACAGCCACGACCTCGAGCGCGCCGGGGCTCATGGCGAAGAGGGGGCTCATCCTGCAGAGCATGTAGATGCCGGCCGTGACCATCGTGGCGGCATGGATGAGGGCCGACACGGGCGTCGGACCGGCCATGGCGTCGGGGAGCCAGACGTAGAGCGGGATCTGGGCCGACTTGCCGACGGCGCCCACGAAGTAGAGGAGCGCGATGCACATGACGGCCGCCGCGCCGGGGTGAAGATCGGGCTTGTGCAAAGCTTCGAAGAGGTCGGGGAAGACCACGCTTCCGAATGTGGCGAAGGTCCAGACCGCGGCAAGGACGAATCCCACGTCGCCGATCCTGTTCACGATAAAGGCCTTCTTGCCCGCCTCGGCGCAGAAGTCCTTGTCGAAGTAGTATGAGATGAGGAGGTAGGAACAGAGGCCGACCCCTTCCCAGCCGAGGAAGAGGAGGAGAAGGTTGTCGCTCATGACGAGCATGAGCATGGCGAAGATGAAGAGGTTGAGATAGGAGAAATACCGTGCGCGGGAATAGTCCTCCTCGTGGGCCATGTACCCGACCGAATAGATATGAATCAGAAGCCCCACACCGGTCACGATGAGCGTCCACGTCATGGAGAGGGGATCGAGGAGAAAGCCGAGGGGCGCCCGGAATTCTCCCACGGAGATCCAGTCATAGAGAGACCAGCGGATGACTTCTTCCCCTTCGGGAAGCCCCGTGAGTCTTAAAAAAGCGGCCGCAGAGAGACAGAAGGATGCAAAAACGGTGAAGCAGGCCAGCACTCCGGGCGCGTTCCCCTTCATTCTCCGCCAGAAGATGCCGTTGATTGCGGCGCCGGCCAGCGGGATCAGAGGAATCAGGGAGTAGAGTTTTTCGTCCAAGATCATCCTTTCAGCTCGTCGAACTCATCGGAGTTCAGCGTTCCCTTCAGCCTGAAGATCGAAACGATGACGGCCAGTCCCACGGCCGCTTCGGCGGCGGCCACTGTGATCACGAGCAGCGCGTAGACCGTGCCGTCGTTCAGCCCATGGCGGCCGGCGAAAGCCACGATGGTCAGGTTGGCGGCGTTGAGCATCAGTTCCACGGCCATGAACATGACGATGACGTTCTTCCTGACGAGGAATCCGGCCGCACCGATGCTGAAAAGGAGTGCGCTCAAAACGAGATAGTTCTCGAGAGGGAGAGACATCATTCCACCCTCCTCTTCTTGGCCAGAACAACGGCCCCGATCATGGCGGCCAGGAGTATGACGGAGGCCGTCTCGAAGGGGAAGATGTACTTCGTGTAGAGAATCTTGCCTGCGGCGCTTCCCGAGCCTTCTCCCTCCGTGGTGTCCGCGTTCGGAAACTCTGGGTTCGGCATTTCCGCGTTCGGTATCTCCGCGCCGGCCAGGGTCACGGCCCATCCCACTCCGAGGAGAATGATTATTGCTGGAACAATCATTCTCGAAGGGGTCATGAGCTTTCCGAAGACGACGTCCTGGTTGACGAGAAGAATGACGAAGAGAAAGAGGACCATGATCCCGCCCGCGTAGACCAGGATCTGGATCACGGCTAGGAACTCGGCGCCGAGGGTCAGGTAGATTCCGGCCAGGGCCAGAAAAGCCAGGACGAGGCCGAGAGCCGACGCCACGGGGTTCCGGGCCAGGATGACGCCGAGGGCGCCCGCAAGGGCAATAAACGCCAGAATATAGAAAATCACACTTTCCATCTGTCGAAAGCCCTCCGGATATATTCGAGGCGGTCCTTCACCTCTTCTTCGGCTACGAGCAGCCTGTCGAGATCAAAGACGAGATCCGAGCGGGCGGGGGCTGCGAATTCGAACTCGTGGGACATCACAATGGCTTCCTTGGGGCAGGCTTCTTCGCAGAAGCCGCACATGATGCAGCGCGCCGTGTCGATCTCGAACAGGTCGGGGGCTCTTTCTATGGGGTCATCGATCTCGTGCCCCTCGATGGTGATCGCCCTGGGCGGGCAGGCGAACTCGCAAAGGCCGCACGCCACGCAGCGCGGCTTCCCGTCCGACCTCTTCACGAGGACGGGCCGGCCCTTCATCTCGGGGAAGGGCGTGAGCTTCTCTTCCGGGTATTGGCGCGTCACCTTCTTTCTGAAGAGAAATGAGAAGGTGAGCATGAGCCCCTTGATGAGAGGCCAGAAGAAAAGCTTCTCCAGGATGTTCAGCTTCGATTCTTTGACCAGGACCACTTTGTATACGTTCCTCTTATTTACAGCACGTCTTTCGTTACCAGGAAAGCCGTGGCGAGAACATTGATCAGTGCAAGCGGCAGCAGGACCTTCCAGCCCAGGTTCATGAGCTGGTCGTAGCGGAGCCGGGGGAGGGTCCAGCGCACGTGGATGAAGAATATGAGAAAAAGACCGACCTTGAGCACGAAGGCGGCCACACCGGCGAGGGCCAGGCTCCAGCCCTCGAGTCCGAGGGATTCGATGCCGGGAACGTGCCATCCGCCGAAGAAAAGAACGACCATCAGAGAGGTGCCGGCCACCATGGCGGCATATTCGCCCATGAAAAAGAAAGCGAATTTCATGGACGAGTACTCCGTGTGGTATCCCGAAACAAGCTCCGATTCCGCCTCGGGCATATCGAAGGGAAGCCTGTTCGTCTCCGCGAAGAGCGCGATCAGGAAGAGGATGAACCCGAGGGGCTGCTGGAAGATGTTCCAATCGAAGAAACCGGCGCACTGAGCGGCCGCGATGTCGCGCAGGGAGAACGAGTCTCCCAGAAGAAGGACACCGACCACGGCGAGGCCGAGCGTGAGCTCGTAGGAGATCATCTGGGCCGTCGAACGGAGTCCGCCCAGGAGCGGGTATTTCGATCCCGAAGACCAGCCTCCGATGGAGAGCCCGTAAACACCGAGCGAGGAAACGGCCAGCATGAAAAGGACGCCGATCCCCACGTCGGCGATCCCGAGCTCGATTGTTTCGCCCGAGATCTCGATCTCGCCGCCGAATGGAATGACGGCCATCATCATGAAGGACGGGGCCATGGCCATGACGGGCGCCAGGATGAAGAAGGGGCGGTGCGCTTCCCGGGGAATCAGGTCCTCCTTGAAAACAAGCTTCACCATGTCGGCCAGGGGCTGGAGGATTCCGAAGGGTCCCACGCGGTTCGGTCCGTAACGGAACTGCATGAAGGCGGAAACGCGTCGCTCCAGATAAACGAGAACAGCGACCGATCCGAGGCAGGCTCCGAAGACGACGCCCACCTTGACCAGCGTTGCAATGAGCTGAACCTCGCTCATGACCCGCCTCCTTCTTCCCCGGGAAGCAGGGCTCCGTTCTCTCCAAGGTCGGAATACCGGAGCCCCGAGAAGGCGTCCGCTTCCGCCGTCATTTTGTTGAAGATGTCTGCAGCTTCGGCCGGATCGGGCGCCTGTTCCTCATCGATGAGGAGCGCGCCGAGCCGTGAGAGCGTGACGAGGTCGGGAAAAACTCCGGGCGCCGGCGGAGGGAATGCGGGCTCGAACCTCTGAACCCGCCCCTGGAAGTTGATGAAGGTTCCGGCCTTCTCCATCCATGTGAGTCCCGGAATGGCCACATCGGCCGTTAGAGCCATTTCGGTCGCCGCGTGACCGAGAAAGACTTTAAAGCTCATGAGCTTCCAGATCTCGAGCGGAATGGCAAGCTCCGGGTCGGCGAGGAAAAGGGCGTCGCACCCGTTGTCGGCCAGAATCTTGTCGAGCTCGGGCGGGCTGACGAGGGGGATGTGGAGTAGATTCAGGGCTTTCACGTTGGCGGCACGCTCGCCTGTCCGGAGAACGCCGTCGGGTTCCTCGCTTTCGGGGCGGAGAGCGATGATCTTGTCTCGGGCAAGGGACTCGAAAACGCGCTTGATGAGGTAGATCTCCTCTGTGGATCGCCGGGGGGATATGATAACGGCAAGGCGGTTCGTGTATCCGCCGAATCTCCGGGCGGCCGTCTCGACGGCGCTGTCGAGCGAAGCGGGAGAGCCGTCGACCAGGGGCTGTTCGAGCCGCGCCTCGGCCGCGGCTTCGAGAGGGCGAAAACGGCCCTCATTGCAGATGAAGCAGCCGTGGACGTCTTTGTTCGGCCGCGGCCTCACCCTGAGGAGGCGGGTCCGTCCCGTGCGGTGTTCGAGATGGATGTTGCACCCCCGGCTGCAGTACGGACAGATCGACGCGGTCGATGTGAGGTTCCAGGACCGGCACTTGAACCGGAACTCTTCGAGCGTCAGCGCCCCAACGGGACAGATGTCGGCCAGGTTGCCCGTGTATGCCGAATCGAGTTTTTCGCCTGGGAATGTGGCGATGCGCGAGTGGTCGCCCCGGCCGGAAACGGTGAGCTGGGGCGCCTTGGCATAGTCGGCCATGAAGCGGACACAGCGCGTGCACAGGATGCACCTTTCGGCATCGAATATAATGTGCCCGCCCAGTTCGGTTTTCTTGAGGTCTTTTCTTCTCTCCTCTTTGAACCGGCTTTCCGTGAAACCGTGTTCGTACGAATAGTTCTGGAGAGGGCATTCGCCCGCCTTGTCGCAGATCGGGCAGTCGAGGGGATGGTTGGCCAGGAGGAACTCGAGGACGCCCGCCCGGGCGCGGACCGCGTCTTCCGAGTGGGACTGGACTTCCAGGCCCTCGGTGACGTCCGTGCGGCACGACACGCCGAGGAAAGTGCGGCCTCCCGCCGTGAACTCGACCTGGCACATCCTGCAGGAACCCACCTTTTCGAGGGCGGGGTGGTAGCAGAAGTGGGGGATCTCCACGCCGATCGTGCGGGCGGCTTCGAGAACGGTTGTTCCCTTCGGGACCTCCAAGTCCCGGCCGTTGATCTTGAGTTTGATCTGATCGCTCATCGTGCCGCCCCCGAAAGGACGCCGTCTTTCATGCGGGCTGTAAACTCGTCTCTGAAGTACTTCAGGGCCGAGCGCACCGGAGGGCTTATGGCGTCCGGGTAGACGCAGATCGTTCTTCCGCCCGCGCTCAGCGCAGCGATCTCTTCGAGCTGGTCGAGATCGGAGGGGGTTCCGTCGCCGTCGAGGATCCTCTTCACGATGCGGTGGGTCCAGGCGCACCCCTCACGGCAGGGCGGGCACTGGCCGCATGTTTCGTGGCGGTAGAAAGAGGTCAGGATCTCGAGGGCTTCAACGATATCGGTCGTGTCGTCCATGACGATGAGGCCGCCCGTTCCGAGCATGGTGCCGGCGTCCATCAGCGTGGCGTGGTCCATTGCGGTATCGACCATGTCCGCGGGCAGAAAGCCGGTGGACGTTCCGCCTGGAATGAAAGCCTTGAGGCCGCGCCCTTCCCGAACGCCTCCGGCGTGCTCGAAGATCAGCTCGCGAGCAGTGGTCCCGAGCGGGAGCTCGAACACGCCCGGAGAGACGACGTGTCCCGAGACCTGATAGAGAAGGTTTCCGAGCGATTCCTTCGTCCCGATCGAGTTGTACCACTCGGCTCCTCTCTCCAGGATGGCGGGAAGGTTCGAGATCGTTTCCACGTTGTTGACCGCCGTCGGCTTTCCCCAGAGGCCGGCCACGGCCGGGAAGGGGGGCTTGGGGCGGGGATGGCCTCTCCATCCCTCGAGAGATTCCATGAGGGACGTCTCTTCGCCGCAGATGTAAGCGCCGGCGCCGCGGTGCAGGTGGACGCGGACGGTGACATCCGTCCCGCATATGTTCCGGCCGAGAAGGTTGGCGGCCTCGGCTTCGGCGATGGCGTTCCTGAGAATCGTGAAGCTCTTCAGGTACTCGCCCCGGATATAGATGTAAGCGTCTTCCGCCGAGATGGCATAGCAGGCGATTGCGATCCCCTCGAGGAGGAGATGGGGATCCTCTTCCATGATGATCCTGTCCTTGCACGTGCCCGGTTCGCCCTCGTCGGCGTTGACGGCGAGATAGCGGGGGCCCTCGAAATCCTTGGGCATGAACGTCCACTTCCTCCCAGTGGGAAAGCCGGCGCCGCCCCGTCCCCTGAGGCCGGAGTCGACCACGATCCGGGTGACTTCCTCCGGTTTCTTCTCCTTGAGCACGCGCTCCGCCGTGGCCCAGGCCCCGTGGGAGCGGATCGTTTCAAGAGAAGGGGAGTTCTCGATTCCGATCCTGGCTGTCAGGTACTTTTCAGACACAGGGAATCATTCTCCGTCACTGCGTGCGCTCTCCGGCGCGCTGCCGGTACTCTTCCAGAATCCTGTCCGCGTTGTCGGACGTTACGCGGAAATGATATTCACCGTCGATTTCCATGACGGGCGCTTCGGTGCATGCGCCGAGGCATTCCACCTCGCCCAGCGCGAAGACGCCGTCGGCCGTCGTCTCCCCCGCCTTGATTTCGAGCTTCTTCTCCAGGTGCCCGCGGAGGGAGCTGCTCCCGTTGAGATGGCAGGAGAGATTCTTGCAGACGTTGACGTGGAAGCGCCCTTCTTCGGTTTTCCTGAACATCGTGTAAAACGACATGGTTCCGAAGATCTCGGCGGGGGGCACATGGAGGAGCTCGCCGAGCCGGATGAGCGATTCTTCGGAGATATAGCCGAAATCTTCCTGGACGAGATGAAGGGCCGGAACGATGGCGGCGTGAGGATCGGGGTAATGATCCTTGAGCTCCGTGATTCCGGCTTCCAGCCTGTCTGAAAAGATTTTTCGATCGTCCATCGCGCTACCTGTCCACTTCTCCCATCACGAAGTCGAGAGATCCGATGATGGCGGTCATGTCCGCCAGCAGCCGCCCCTTCGCCATTCCGGGCAGGGCCTGGAGGTTGGTGAAGGACGGGGACCTGATCCGGAGCCGGTAGGGGCTCGTGCCGCCCCGGGAAACGATGTAAAAGCCCAGCTCCCCCTTCGGGGCTTCGGTGCCTAGGTAAACCTCGCCGGCCGGGACGCGGAGGTCGGTCACGATCTTGAACTGGTGGATCAGCTCCTCCATGTTTTCATAAACACGTCCTTTGGGGGGGAGGATATATTTCCGGGCCTGGTCGGTGAAAAGCGGGCCGTCCGGGAGCTTGTCCACGGCCTGGCGGACGATCCGGACGCTCTGGCGCATCTCCTCGAGACGGACGAGGTACCTGTCGTAGGCGTCGCCCACTGTCCCCACGGGGATGTCGAAGTCAAAATCGCCGTAAGCGAGGTAGGGGGTTTTCTTGCGGAGGTCGAAATCCACGCCCGATCCCCTCAAATTCGGGCCGGTGAGCCCCAGGTCGACGGCGTCCTCCTTCGAGATCACGGCCACGCCGCGCGTCCTCTCCCACCAGATCCGGTTTTTTGTGAGAAGCCGCTCGCATTCATTGAGCGCCCGCGGGAAGGTCTCGGTGAATTTTCTGATCCTGTCGACGGTGGAGGGCTCGAAGTCGCCGGCAAGACCGCCAAAACGGGCGAACATGTTGTTCATCCTGAGGCCCGAGAATTCGTCGAAAATGTCGTAGATCTCTTCCCTCTCCTTGAAGGAGACGAAATAGACCGTGATGGCGCCGAGATCGATGGCCGACGTTCCGATCCAGATCAGGTGGGATGCGATGCGCGAAAGCTCGCAGATGATCGTTCTCAGATATCGGCATCGTTCGGTCAAATCGATGCCGAGAAGCTTCTCCACGGCGAGAGCGTAGCCGATGTTGTTGGCCATCGATGCCAGGTAATCGAGCCTGTCGGTGAAGACGATGAACTGCTGGTAGGTCAGATGTTCGCCGTGTTTTTCCTTGCCCCGGTGAAGGAAACCGACCACGGGCTCCGCATCGACGATCCTCTCTCCCTCGAGAGTGAGGATGACCTGGAGCACGCCGTGCGTGGCCGGGTGCTGTGGCCCCATGTAGAGGGTCGTCCGCTCGACATCGAAAGCGCTGTCCGTTCCCATGGCGGCTTTGGTTTCGCTCATCGGTCTTCCCGCCCTTCTCCGGTCCGCTTCTGGTGCATCGACCCGGCGCTCTTTTCGGGAAACCTTTCTTTGTACAGCTTGTCGGGTTCGATGCCGGTGAGCGGGAAATCCTTGCGCAGGCAGTGGTGTTCGAACTCGGCGGGCATGAGGATCCTCTTCAGATCGGGGTGGCCGGTGAAGCGAATGCCCATCATGTCGAATGCCTCGCGCTCGTGCCAGTCGGCCGTTCCGTAGATGTGCGTGACCGACGGGATCTCATGTTTGTCGCCCTGGGCGAAGGATTTGATTCTGACGGTTTCACCGGTTTCGAGGCATCGGAGGTGGTAGATCACGTCGAAGCGGGGTTCCTTCGGAAACTCGTCCACGGCGCAGAGATCGATGAGCATATCGCAGCAAATCCCAGGACCTTCCTTGAGAGAGGCGAGGAGGTCGATCAGATCCGAGGCGTGGACCCGCGCCGTGGGCACGCCCTCCGCCGAGGAGGGCAGGACCTTGCCGTTGCGGGCGATCACTCTTTTTTCGAAGCTTTTTGAAAGCTCTGTTTCGTTCATAACATCCGGATCAATCGAATCAGGGTTTCAGTTTTTCTTTCCAGATCTTGTCCTGCAGTTTCATGATCGTGTCGATCACGGCATCGGGCCTTGGGGGACAGCCCGGAATGTAAAAGTCAACGGGAATGATCGAGTCCACGCCCTGGACGACCGAATAGTTCCGGTAGAGACCGCCTGACGAAGCGCAGACCCCCATGGAGATGACCCATTTAGGATCGGGCATCTGTTCATATATCTGCCTGACGATGGGCGCCATTTTCCAGGTCACCGTGCCGGCCACGATCATCACGTCGCTCTGACGCGGGGAGAAACGGAAGACCTCGGCTCCGAAACGGGCGATGTCGAACCGGGGTCCCGCCATGGCCATCATTTCGATGGCGCAGCACGAGAGCCCCATCGGCATGGGCCAGAGGGAATTCTTCCGCGCCCAGTTGACGAGCTTTTCCAGCGGGAAAATCATGATCTCGGGCAGATGTTTTTCTATTCCCATTTCAGGGCCCCCTTGCGCCAGGCGTAGATCAATCCCAGGCCGAGAATGAGAATAAAAAGAAGCATTTCCATAAGCCCGAAGCTTCCCAGGCTCCGCAGGTTGATCGCCCAGGGAAAGAGGAAGACAACCTCGATATCGAAGAGGAGAAAGAGGACGGCCGTCACATAGAAACCGAGTGAGAAACGTCTGCGGGCGGTGTGGGCGGGCTTCATGCCGCATTCGTATGGAGACATTTTGTCTTTATGATCAACTCCCCTGCCGAATAAACGGGACGCGACGAGGATAAAAATCGCAAAGCCCAGAACCGCGGCAAGGAGTATGAGAATGGGAATATATTCCATCAGCGTGATGTTCTCGTCCATCTTGCTCGTCCCGGACACTTTATTGTTAACTGCAAGATTGGCTCCGTAAGGACGGATAGGGAACAGCCTGATATGAGCGGAGCCAACTTGTTATTAGATTTAGAAATAAGTCACTGCTTATAGCGTTCTCTTCTTTTGAAGTCAACAGCCTCTTTTTTGCTGATATCAGGAAGCCGCTTTGGTTTTTTTGGCCGGTTTGACCGGGCTTTCTTTGTTTTTGCTTACAGTGGAGATTTTTGTCAAATCCTTGTTGGCATCTGCTTTGTACGAATCGCTTCTGTAATCGGTTTCATAGAAACCGGTCCCCTTGAAGATGATTCCTGAACCGTTGCCGATGAGACGTTTCAATTTGAACCGGCCGCAGCCGGGACATTTCTTTTTCGGGCCGGAAGTAATGGATTGAAACTTTTCGAATTCATATCCGCAGGCTTCACAGGCGTAATCATAGGTCGGCATTTTCGTCTCCCGCGTATCAATTTCGTTCAGTCGTCGTTTTTTTCGCAATCTTTCGTTTGGGCTTCGGGTTCGTTGGGGATTCTCGAGACGCTCACCGTGGCGGGCCGGAGGAGCCGATCATAGAGCATGTAGCCCTTTTTGAACTCCTCTAATACGGTTTTGTCGGGAAGATCGGGGTTGTCCTTTTCCATGATGGCGTCGTGAAGATTGGGATCGAAAGGTTTTTCCTGAGCTTCGATCGGCTCGACGCCATGGTTGGACAGTGCGGCCTGGAGCCCTTCCCGGATCATACGGAATCCCTTGACAAAATCATTCTCCAGGTCGGAGACGGCGTCGAGGGCTCTCTCGAAATCGTCGAGAACAGACAGGAGCTCGAGCGCCAAGGGTTTGATCGAGTACCTTTGGATTTCGCTGATCTCCTTTTGAATCCGCTTCTGATAGTTTGAGAATTCGGCTGTTTTTCTCTGGAGACGGTCCTTGTATTCCTCGATCCGGTCTTCCGGTTTTTCGTCTTCTCTTTGTGGGATTTCGGCCGAGGGGGAAGGCTCCTTTTTCTTGTCCCCCTTTTCAGATGTCTTGATCGAGGCGCGGGCCTCTTTTTTTGTTTTTTTCTTTTTCCTCGGATTCATAGCCGGTTGTCCCTCGGGTCCAAGAGAGGATCACTTCCCGTTTTCGAAGATTTTCTTAACCTTTTTAAAGAAAGACTTTCGTTCCGGTGTCACGTTTTTTTCTTCTGTGGCCGCAAACTCCTTGAGCAGTTCTTTTTGACGGGCCGTGAGCTTGTGCGGCACCTCTATCTTGACGCGCACCAGGAGGTCGCCCTTTCCGCGGCCGTAAACATCGGGCATGCCGAGCTTCTTCAACCGGAAGATTTTGCCTGTTTGCGTGCCCGTCGGGATCTTCAACGATGCCGTGCCCGATATGGTTGGGACATCGATCTCTGTTCCGAGAGCGGCCTGGGAGAAGCTGATCGGGACCTCGCAGATCAGATTGTCTCCGTCCCTGTCGAAAAGAGGGTGAGAACGAACCCTGATGATGCAATAGAGATCCCCCCTGGGACCGCTGTTGTAACCGGGTTCTCCTTCGCCGCTGACCCGCATCTGGGTCCCGTCGTGAACGCCGGCGGGCACATGGACCGTGATCCGTCTTTTTTTCGGGCTCCGGCCCGTGCCGCGGCAGTAGGTACAAGGCTTTTCGACGACCTCCCCCGCTCCGCTGCATGTGGGGCAAACCGTTCTCAGCGCAAAGAATCCCTGGGATTGCTGTACCTGACCGGCGCCCCGGCAAGTGGAGCAGACGGCAACCGAGGTTCCGGGAGCCGCTCCTGTTCCGTTGCAGTTGTTGCAGATCTCCTTCCGGTTCAGGTCGATGGTCTTGTCAACGCCGGTGAAAGCATCGGACAACGAGATCTGCACCTCGCATTTCAGGCTGGCTCCACGGCTGGGCCGTGTTCTCGAACCTCGTCTCGATGTTCCCTGGCCGAAGAAATCGTCGAAAAAGGAGCCTCCTCCGAAGATATCGCCGAACATTGAAAAGATATCCTCGAAACTGGCAAAGCCGCGCTGATAGCCGCCTCGATCAAGACCTTCATGGCCGAACTGATCATAAATGCGGCGTTTTTCCGAATCGTTGAGGACCTCGTATGCTTCGGAAGCTTCTTTGAATTTGTTGGCAGCGCCCGAGTCTCCCTTGTTTCTGTCCGGATGATACTTGAGAGCGAGCTTTCTGTAAGCTTTTTTAAGCTCCGCGGCATCTGCGTTGCGATTGACGCCAAGGACTTCGTAGTAGTCTCTTTTCTGGGCCATCTGGGAAGACGCTCCCTGTCGGTTATTTGTATAAGCAGCGCAGCGGGATCGGCCCGCTGCGCTGCGACATTTTCTTAAGCGATAGCGCCTTCGATCTCTTCTTTGTCGTCCTTCAGGTCCGTGACCAATGTCTCTGTCGTCAACAGGAGCCCGGAGACCGATGCCGCATTCTGGAGGGAACAGCGAACCACTTTGGCGGGATCGATGATACCTGATTTCAGGAGATCTTCGAACTCACCGGTGAGGGCGTTGAAACCGAAGCTTCTTTTTCTCTTTTCCACGATCTCCTGGACGACGACGGAACCGTCGCGGCCGGCGTTTGCGGCGATGCGTCGCAGGGGTTCCTCGACGGCGCGGCGGATCACGTTGCGGCCGAACTTCTCTTCACCCTTGAGCTTGAGCTCGTCGATCAGGGGGAGACATCGGATAAAAGCGGTTCCTCCGCCCGGAACGATTCCCTCTTCCACGGCCGCGCGCGTGGCATTGAGCGCATCCTCGACGCGGGCTTTCTTTTCCTTCATGGATGTTTCCGTATGAGCGCCCACATGGATGATGGCAACCCCGCCGACCAGCTTGGCAAGCCTCTCCTGCAGCTTTTCGCGGTCATAGTCGGAAGTGGACTGTTCGATCTGGTTTCGAATCTGGGTGATGCGCCTCTCGATATCGGTCTTCTTGCCCGATCCCTGGATGAGGGTCGTGTTGTCCTTGTCCACCGTGATTTTCTTGGCGCGGCCGAGCATGTCGAGTGTCATGTTTTCGAGGTCGATTCCCATCTCTTCGGACACGCACTGGCCCCCAGTGAGAACGGCGATATCTGCCAGGATCGCCTTGCGTCTGTCACCGAAAGCGGGCGCTTTGGCCGCCACAACGTTCAGTGTGCCCCGAAGCTTGTTCACCACCAGTGTGGCCAGCGCTTCGCTTTCCACGTCCTCGGCTATGATGAGAAGAGGCTTTCCTGTTTTGGCCGTGGCTTCGAGGATCGGGAGGAGAGGGCGCATGTTGGAGATCTTTTTCTCATGGATGAGTATGTAGGCGTTCTCCAGCTCCGCTGTCATGTTCTGCACGTTGTTGATGAAGTAGGGGGAGAGATATCCCTTGTCGAACTGCATCCCCTCAACGATCTCGAGCTCCGTTTTTGTGGTTTTTGATTCTTCGACGGTGATGACGCCGTCCTGGCCGACCTTTTCCATGGCATCGGCCATGAGATTGCCGATCGATTCGTCGTTGTTGGATGAAACCGTCCCGACCTGAGCGATCTCCTTCTTGTCCTTGATTTTCTTGGATATGCGGGCGATTTCCCCGGTGACGGTGGCGACCGTTCTGTCGATGCCACGCTTGAGGGCCATCGGGTTGACTCCGGAGGTGATGTATTTCAATCCCTCCGAATAAATGGCCCGCGCCAGGACCGTGGCCGTTGTCGTACCGTCGCCGGCGTCGTCGTTGGTCTTCGAAGCCACCTCGTTGGCAAGCTTGGCTCCCATATTTTCAAAGGGATCTTCCAGCTCGATCTCCTTGGAGACGGTCACGCCGTCTTTGGTGACCTGGGGCGAGCCGAAAGATTTATTCAGGATGACATTGTGCCCCGATGGTCCCAGGGTGATTTCCACGGTGCGGGCGAGTTTTTCTATCCCCTTCAGGATCTTACGCCTCGCGTCCTCGTCAAAAAGCAACTGCTTGGCCATTTTTATTCTCCGTCTATGGTTAAAGTGCTGTCTTGATTTCGGTCCGTCTTAGTCCAGGCGGGCCAGGATCTCGTTTTCTCTCATGATCTTGAACTCTTTTCCTTCGACGGTGATGTCCTGGCCGGAGTATTTACCGAAGAGGACGACATCGTTCTTTTTGATTGAAAAAGCGCCTCTCTTGCCCGAGTCGAGAAGCTTGCCCGGACCCAGAGCGAGGACTTTCCCCTTCTGGGGTTTCTCTTTGGCCGTGTCGGGGATCACGATTCCCCCGGTGGTTTTCTCTTCGGCTTCCAGCACTTCGATGACGACCCTGTCATCCAGCGGTTTGAATGAAATCATTCTTGTTCTCCTTTATTTATTCCTGTTTTTCTCTTTGTTGAGTCTGTTTTCGATCAATACATGCCGCCCATGTCCGGGGGCGGCGGGGCCGCTTCTTCGTCTTCTTTTTTCGGAAGATCCGTAACGATGGCGTCGGTTGTCAGGAGGAGCGTCGCAACGGATGATCCGTTGGTCAGGGCGAGTCTGGTCACTTTGGTGGGATCGATGATGCCGCTGTCGAACATGTCGACGTAGATATTTTTCGCCGCATCGTATCCGAACGATGCTTTTTCGCTCTCTATCCTGCGGGCCACGATCGCGCCTTCGACGCCGGCGTTCTCGGCGATGGTCGTCAGCGGCTTGGCCAGAGCCTTCATCACCACGTCGATGCCGAATTTCTCATCGCCCGCGGCTTTGACGCTTCCGACTTTTTTACGGGCGCGGAAAAGCGCCACGCCGCCTCCGGGAATGATCCCTTCATCGACCGCGGCCCGGGTGGAGTGCAAGGCGTCTTCCACGCGCGCCTTTTTTTCCTTGAGCTCCGTTTCGGTGGCGGCGCCCACGTTGATCTGAGCCACGCCTCCCGCAAGCCGGGCCAGCCTTTCCTGCAGCTTTTCCTTGTCGTAATCAGAGGTGGAATTTTCGATGTCGCGCTTGATCTGGGCGCACCGTGCGGTGACGTCGGCCGTTTTGCCGGCGCCGCGAATGATGGTCGTTTCTTCGGATGTGATAATGACCTTTTTTGCGGTTCCGAGGTCTTTGAGAGTGAGTTTTTCCGTGTCTATGCCCAGGTCTTTGAAAACGGCCTTTCCACCGGTCAGGATTGCGATGTCTTCCATCATGGCTTTGCGGCGGTCGCCGTAACCGGGCGCTTTGACGGCCGTGCAGTTGAAAATGCCCCGGAGCTTGTTGACCACCAGGGTGGCCAGGGCTTCCCCTTCCACATCCTCGGCGATAATCACGATCGGTCGATTGCTCTTAGC